>CALJIC010000014.1 GCA_937974195.1 uncultured Roseiflexaceae bacterium
TCGGTGAAGGGATCGCAACCGAGGGTGAATGCGTGAGAAAAGTCACATTCCCCGCCGCACCCCGCTGCTATCCTATCCCCAGATGACACGTCGCCCCGCCCCGATGGGCACCACTGCCCTCTCGGCGGGCTTCCATACCAAGGAGCTCTCCTATGTCCCGCCGCTTCTTCATCGTCCTGGCCCTCATCGGCCTCGTCGTCGCCAGCGTCTCGCTCGTCACCTTCAGCGCCCTGCCCTCCGTCGCCGGCACCACCGAGCAGGCCCAGGCCGAGCCCACCGTCCGCCCCGCCGACCCGAACGCGGTCGAGGTCATGAAGGACCCCACCGACCTGCCCCCGCCGCTCGGCGCCGACGCACCGCGCCACCACGACCTGTTCCTCACCACCAAGGAGCTCGTCGGCGTGCTCGAGGACGGCACCACCTACACCTACTGGACCTTCGACGGCACCGTCCCCGGCCCGCTGCTGCGCGTCCGCCAGGGCGACACCGTCACCCTGCACCTCTCCAACGACCCCGCCAGCACGGCGCCGCACTCGATCGACCTGCACGCCGTGACCGGCCCGGGCGGCGGCGCGGTCGCCACGCAGGTCGCGCCGGGCGAGACCAAGCAGTTCACCTTCAAGGCGCTCAACCCCGGCGTCTACGTCTACCACTGCGCCACGCCGCACATTCCGACCCACATCTCGAACGGGATGTACGGGCTGATCGTGGTCGAGCCGGAGGGCGGGCTGGCGCCGGTGGACCGCGAGTTCTACGTGATGCAGGGCGACATCTACACCCAGCAGGCGCGTGGGACGCAGGGGCACCTGACGCTGAGCACGAGCAAGATGCGCGACGAGAGGCCGACGTTCGTGGTGTTCAACGGCAAGGCGGCCGGGCTGACGGGCGAGCGGGCGATGAAGGCTCAGGTGGGCGAGCGGGTGCGGATCTTCTTCGGCGTGGGCGGGCCGAACGTGGCGAGCAACTTCCACGTGATCGGGGAGATCTTCGATGTGGTGCACGCGGAGGGGGGGAGCGAGGAGACGAGGAACGTGCAGACGACGCTGGTGCCGGCGGGCGGGGCGACGTGGGTGGAGTTCACGGTGGAGGTGCCGGGGACGTACACGCTGGTGGACCACGCGCTGAGCCGAGCGCTGGACAAGGGGGCGGTGGCGCAGCTGGTGGTGGAGGGGGAGGCGAACCCGGAGGTGTTCGACGTGCCGGAGGGGACCGACCTGCACGGCCACTAGGCATCGGCTGAGCGAAACGGATGGACCGGCGGGGCAAGCCTCCGCCGGTCCGTTTTCGTGTGGAAGGGCTGCGCCTGTGCGCCGGACGGCCCTTCGTCCGCGCTCGGCGTCAGGCCACGAGCGAGATCGCTCCGGCCGCCACCAGCGCGCCGGCCCAGATCAGGTCCAGGTTCAGCCAGGTGCGCCGCAGTATCGCCACGCCGAGCTTCTCGTAGACCAGCAGCGCTACCGCCGCCATCGCCAGGAGCATCGCCGCCGTGTGCACGCCCACCACCAGCAGGTCGCCGTTTGGCAGCAGCGGGCCCACGGAGGCCTCGGCGATGTGCCGGGCGTGCTCGCTGTGGCTGTGGGACGCGTGGGCGGCGTCCGCCGGGGCCAGCCGCCCCATCACCGGCAGCAGCATCAGCCCGGCGCCGTGCGCGGTCGCCATCAGAAACGACCAGGTCGCCAGCCCGCGCCCGTCCACGCGCATCCCCACCCAGCGCGGGTGCGAGAGCGGCGCCAGCAGCTTGTAGATCCCGAAGGCGATCAGCGCCCCGGCGCCGGCGTAGCGCAGCAACTGGGCGTCGACAACCGTCTGCGCCGCGCTCACGACCGCCACCACCGCCGCCACCGACGCCGCGTGCCCGAGGGCGATCGGCCCGAGCGCGCCCAGCACGGCCGAGCGGCGCTGCTCCTGGAGCCCGAGCGCCACCGCGAACAGCCAGCCCATGCCGGGGTTCAGCCCGTGGTAGGCGCCGAGCAGCGCCAGCGTGATCCAGGGAAGGTAGTCACTCATCGCTTTGCTTCTCTCTATCGTCGCTCGGGGGCGACGCAGCCGCCCATCTGGCGGGGCGCACGCCCGTCACGGATCTGTCTTCTGCCGAGAGCCTGAGGGCTACGCGCCCTCCGAGATCTTTTGTATCGCCGCTCTGCGGCGACACGTCGCTGCAGAGCGGCGGAAGAAGAGTGGTTCCAAACCCTCCGGGTGTGCTGACGCGCCCTAGTCCGGGTAGCAGAACGAGTCCGACGAGGCGTCGCCGCCCTCCAGACGCACCTGGTGCGGCCGCAGCCCTCCGAACTCGGCGAAGAAGCGCTCGTCGAGCGTCATCCCGCCCTGCGTCCCCACGTCGATCTTCACCGCCCAGCCGTCGATGCCCTCGGGGTAGAACTGCGCGTCCCACGCGGCGTAGAGCGAGTTGGTGAGGTACACGCGCCTGCCGTCGCGGCTGATCTCCACCATCTGCGGCCCGCCGTTCAGCGCGCGCCCCGGCCGCGCCGGGTGGCCCGCCTTGCGCACGATCCCGCCCAGGTGGACCGAGCCGACCAGCTTCGGGCTGAAGGGGTCCGACACGTCGTACTGGCGCAGCTCGCCGGTGCCCCAGCACGACACGTACAGGAAGCGGTCGTCGAGCGACAGGTTGATGTCGGTGATCAGCGGCGGCACCGCGCCGAAGCCCTTCAGGATCGGCGGCAGCAGCTCCGGGTCAGCCGGCTCGGCCGGCACCTCCAGCACCTTGCGCGCCTTCCACTCCTGGCCCTCGCGGTACCACACGAACACCGAGCCGGAGAGGTCCTTCAGGCTGGTGACCACGCCGACGAAGCCGTAGGCGTTGCGCGGGTTGTGCGCGGGGCGCAGCTCGAGCACCATCTGGTGCTCCTTGCCGAGGTCCAGCGCCTGGACGTGCCGGCGGGTCTTGAGGTCCCAGACGTGGAGCTGGTGGCCGTAGCCCGCGCCGAGCAGGATCTCGGGGTTGACGCCGTCCTCGACCATGTTGGGCGTGCCCCACTCGCTGGTGATCATGGTGTCGTGGCCGAGGTGCCACCAGAAGTCGTAGGCCAGGTGCTGCGGCCCGCGGTCCTTCTCCCACGGCCCCTTCACCTCGAACGTCTGGTGGTCGAGGACGAAGATCCCGCCCGGGCCGTCGCCGTCGGGCGCGCCGATGGCGTTGACGTAGATCGCGTCCGGCCCGCAGTGGACGGTGTGCGGCCGGCTGTAGCCGCCCTTCAGCATCACCTCCTCCGGCGTGATCGTCTTCACCAGCCGCGGGCTGCGCGGGTCGGGCTTGGTGTCGGCCACGTACACGCGCGAGGAGCGCAGGCCGGGGATGAGCAGGTAGCGCCGCTCGACGTGCGGGTGCGGCATCGTCGGGCAGAGCGCGGCCGAGCAGGCGTTCCAGCCGAAGTGGTGCAGCTCGTCGCCGGCGAAGGGCAGGTCGAGCCGGCCGACCTCGCGGGCGTAGGTCGGCGACTGCGGGTCGACGTCCAGCACGGCGATCGCGTCGGGCCGCTGGAAGGTCGGGTCGATCACGGCCACGTAGGCCAGCTTCTCGCGCGGGGCGCTCATCGCCTGCTTCGGGGTCGCGTAGAAGGTGCGGTCAGGGGTCAAGCTCGCCATATCAACTGTCCTCCTCTTTTCTGCTTCTCTCCGTCGCGCCGGAGCCGCTCCAGAACTCAGGGCGACTCTACCGGCCGCCCGTCCCCTGAGCGTCGCCGCGTGCGTCCGCTGGCGGGGTTTTTCGGCGCGATGCAGGGGACGCGTGGGGGGACGTGCGTTCCCGAGAATGCAGAAAGGGCGTGTGTGCGCGTGATAGCGAAGCCGTCACGCGCACACACGCCCGCTTCGGAGGCGCCTGTGGTTCGATTGGGGCGCAGGGCTACACCCGCGCGATGTAGGAGGTATTCACGCGGCCTGCTGCGGATACGCGCCGGCGCTCAGACCGCTGCGCCAACCAGCGTCTCGTCCAGCTGCCGCGCGACCTGGAGCGCCAGCGCCCGCCAGCCCTGGCCGACGCGGCAGGGGGGCGCGTCCAGGCCCGGCTCGGCGTCCAGGCCCAGCTCGCGAAGGTACGCTGCCGCGCGCGCCCGAATACCGCTGGCGGCGGGGTGCCCGGCGGCCGCCGCCAGCAGCGGCGCCACCTCGCCCGCGCCGTGCATCTGAGCCAGAAGGGGAGCCGCGCCCAGCACCGCCTCCAGCGCCAGCGGCGCAAGCCCGTGCTGGAGCGCGAGGCCGAGCGCGCGCGCGTAGTGCTCCTGCGCCTCGTGCTCGCGGAGGGGCGCCCGAGCGGCGAGCCCGCCGAGCTGGATGAGCGCGGCAGCCGTCCCGACCGGGTTGTCGGCGTCCTCCCACAGCCCGAGCGCCTCGCGGAGGTGCTGCTCGGCGGCGGCGTGGTCGCCGCGCTCGGCCATCAGGCAGCCCAGCCCCAGCAGGTTGCGGGCGATCTCCATCGTGTGGCCGGTCGCGCGCGTCGCCGCCAGGCCCTCCTGGAAGGCCAGCTCCGCCTCCGCGTGGGCGCCGCGGCGGTGCAGCGCCGCGCCGAGGTACGCGTGGACCAGCGCCGCGTCCCAGTCGCTGCGGATCTCGCGGAACAGCTCGCGGCTCGCGCAGAGCAGCTCGACCGCCTGCGCGGCATCGCCCTCGACCATCGCCAGCAGGCCGCGCTCCCGCAGCCCGTGGGCCAGCCCGTACGGGTCGTTGAGCGAGCGGAACGTCTCGTCCACCACGTCCAGGTACACGCCCGCCCGCTCGTACTCGCCGCGCTCGATGGCGATGCGCGCCAGGTTCTGGTAGGCGAACCCGCGCGTCCACTGGTTGCCGGTGCGGTTCGAGATGTCCAGGCACGCCTCGTTGTGCCGGCGGGCAGCGTCGAGCCGGCCGGAGCCAAGCGCGGCGATCCCCAGCAGCAGGTGGCTGTTGGCGGCGCTCCAGGTGTCGCCGGCCTCGTCGCAGGCGGCCATGGCCTCGTGGGCCAGCCGCTCCGCCTCGGCGAACCGCCCCTGGGAGGACTCGATGTACGCCCGCCAGGTCAGCGCGAACGCCTCGTGGCTGGCCGAGCGCGGCTGCGAGCGCCGCATCTGGGCGATGCCGCGGTCCATCAGCCTGCGCGCCTCCTCGAGGCGCCCCTGGCGCGCCGACAGGTAGCCGGCGCCGGCGAGGAGAAAGCCCGCCAGGCCCGTCTCCCGCCCTCCGCCGGCCGCCGCCGCGGCAAGGCGGAAGGCTTCGGCGCCCTCGCGCAGCCGCCCGTGGACGAGGTAGGCGATCCAGAGGCACTCCGCGGCCCGCCCGATCGCCGCGACGTCGCCTGCGGCGACCGCGTGCCCCCACGCCGCCCGGAGGTTGTCGGCATCCTCCGCGATCGCGTCCAGCGCCGCGCGATCCCCGCTGCCCTTGACGTCGGGCGTCAGCCGCTCGAGCGCCGCGATGTAGTAGGCCATGTGCCGGTCGAGCGTCCGGCGGCGCTCCTCGGGGTCGCGCTCCAGCTGCTCCGCGGCGAACTGGCGGATCAGCTCGTGCAGGTGGTAGCGCCGCGGCGTCGAGCGGCGCACCAGCCCTTTGTCCACGAGCGCGCCCAGCAGCGGCAGCGTCGCCCCGGCGACGGCGTGCGCCGCCTCGCGCGAAAAGCCGCCGCGGAACACCGGGAGCCGGCGCAGGACGTCCTGCTCATCGGTCGACAGCCCGGCCCAGGTGTGCTCGAGCACCGCCCGCATACTGTGGTGCCGGGGCGGCGCATCCTGCTGGGCGGCCGAGAGAATGTCGAAGCTGCGCTCGACCTCGTCGGCGATCTCCTGGCAGGAGAGCGACCGGATCCAGTTGGCTGCGAGCTCGATCGCCAGCGGCATCCCCTCCACCAGGCGGCACAGCCGGACGACGTGCGGGCGGTCCGCGTCCGTGAGCGCGAACGACGCCTGCGCGTGGCGCGCCCGGTCGAGGAACAGCTGGACGGCGGCGAAGGACTCCGACGCCGCCTCGTCCGCCCGCGGGTCGTCCGGGTAAGCGATCCCGCGCACCTCGACGACCTGCTCGAGCCGCAGGTTCAGCCGCTCGCGCGATGTGACCAGGAGCCGCAGCGCCGGCGCGCCGTCGAGCAGATCGGTGAGCAGCACCGCGCCGTCGAGCAGGTGCTCGAAGTTGTCGAGCACCAGCAGCAGGCGCTTCTCGCGCAGGTAGACGCGCAGCAGGGCCTCCAGATCGTACCCGCCGTGGTAGGCCAGCCCGAGCGCCTCGGCCACCGCCGTCGCGATCAGGTCCGGGGCGCTGACCGCGCTCAGGTCGACGAAGAAGACGCCGTCCGGGAACGCCTCGGCCAGGTCGCGGGCGGCCTCGAGCGCCAGGCGCGTCTTGCCGATCCCGCCCGGCCCCATCAGCGTCACGAGCCGGCGGGGCGCGGCGCCGGTGAGCAGCTCGCGCAGCAGCTCGAGCTCGCGCCCCCTGCCGATGCAGGCCGGGAGGCTGTGCGCGAGCGGGCTGCGCTGCGACGGGTGCCTCGGTCGGGTGTGCGCCGCAGCGTCGGGCGGGCGCACCGCTCCGGCCGGCACTGTAGGCGGGCGGGCGGCGAGGGCCTCGCCCTTCGCCGCGGGCGGCTCGATCCGCCGGTCGCGGATGGCCTCGAAGAGCGCCGTGGTCTGCTCCTCCGGCTCGGCGCCGAGCTCGGCCTCGAGCACGCGGGCGCACTCCTGGTACTGGCGCACCGCCGCGGCGTGCATGCCGGCCATGGCGTAGAGGCGCATCAGGGTGCGCTGGGCCGGCTCGTGCAGCGGGTCGAGCGCCACCCAGCGGCGGGCGTACGGGATGGCCTCGGCGAAGTCGCCGGCGGTCTGATAGGCCCGGACGATCTGCTCGAGCGACTGGCCGTAGAGCTGGTGCAGGCTCTCGCGCTGGAAGAACTGCCACTCGTCGAAGGCCGGGCTGTCCGGCAGCGTGAACCCGTTCAGGAACTCGGCCGTGTACAGCTCGACCGCGCGCTTGAGGTGTGTGAGCCGGCCGGCGTCCAGCGCGTGGTCCGGGGCGGCCGACAGGCCGGCCGTCGCCGCATCGCGGAAGGCGGCGCAGTCCAGCCACAGGTCGAGGTCGCGCCGGAGCTGCACGACGTCGCCGTCGGTGTCCAGCGCGCCGGCGGGCAGCGCCTCCGCCAGGCTGTAGAGGGTGCGGCGCAGCCGGCCGCGCCCTTCGCGCTGGTCGCTCTCGGGCCAGAGCAGGGCGGCAAGGTGGTCGCGAGTGTGGGACTGCCTCGTCACGGCCAGGTAGACGACGAGCGCGAGCGCCTTGCGCAGCCCCAGCTCCACGGTACGTGCGCCGAATTCGATCCGTGGCGCGCCGAGCGTGTACAGCCGCAGTTGGGTCATCGCGTTCCTCCTCGGTGCGCTGATACTAGCAATGCGCGCCGATCGCTGCCAACCGCCCCAAGACCTACTTCGCCGCGCGATTCAGCCGCGCCGGGCCGCCCGCACGTTGCGCGCTGGCCCCACCCGGGCTACACTGGTGCGCAGTAGGGCCGCCGGCGCCGCGGGCCGGCGCCACATAGCAGCTCACCGAGGTCCGATGAGTCCTCCAGTTGCGCCGCGCATCATCCTCATCACCGGGACCATGGCCGCCGGCAAGTCCACCGTCGCGCAGGCCCTGGCCGAACGCCTGCCGATGAGCGTCCACCTGCGCGGCGACCTGTTCCGCCGCATGATCGTCAACGGCCGGGCCGAGATGACGTTCGAGCTCTCGGCTGAGGCCGAGCGGCAGCTCCAGCTGCGCTACGACCTCGCTGTCGCCGCCGCCAAGCGCTACGCGGACGCCGGGTTCACCGTGGTGTACCAGGATATCGTGATCGGCCCGGCGCTCGGCGCGGTCGCCGAGGCTATGCGGCCGTACCCGCTCGCTGTGGTGGTGCTGTGCCCGCGCGCCGATGTGCTCGCCGCCCGCGACGCGGCCCGTGGCAAGACGGGCTACCCTGACCGGGCGGTCGTCGACGCCTTCGACCGCGTCGTCCGGCACGAGACGCCGCGCATCGGCTACTGGCTCGACACGTCCGACCTGACGGTCGAGCAGACCGTCGACGCCATCCTGGCGCACCTTCCGGAGGCCATGGTCTGAAGGGTCAGGCCGCCGGCAGCGTGTCGGTGTACAGCGCCGCGGCCGCGCTCCCCCTGCGGCTGATTCATCGCTCTGCTCCCTCGTGCAGATGGTGGCGGTAGCGAATCTGGCGCCCCTCGTCGCGCGTCGCGCCGTCGGGCTGCCAGCCGGTCGCCTCGTAGAACCGCTGCCCGGCCGGGTAGCCCGCGAGCGTCCAGAGGATGGCCGCCCGGTAGCCGTCCGCCCGCAGGGCGTCGAGCGCCACCGCCATGAGCGCGCGGCCGACCCCGCGCCGCCACAGGGCCGGCGCCACGGCGATCGTGTCCAGCTCCCCGAGCTGCGGGTCGGCCGGGTCGCGGCTCGGGCCGATGCCGGCGAACCCGGCGATGGCGCCGTCCACCGTGGCGACCCACCAGCGGCGCGGGCGAGGGGCCGCCAGCTCGCGCTCCCAGCGCCCGACCAGCCCGGGCGTGACTTCGCGCTGCGGCATCAGCCTGCGGAAGCCGAGATTCCACGAGTCGATGTAGATCCGCGCGACGGCGGGGGCGTCGGCGGGCCGGGCGGTGCGAATAGCCGGCTGGCACATGGTCTGGTCCCTCTGCTTCGCTCGCAGCCGAAGCCGGGTCCGCGGCAGGCCGTGCGGGCGCTCGGCGTCGGGGATGCTTCGCGCGAGGCGTTCTTCCGGCGGCCCGCGAGACAGGGTTTCCGAGAGGTGTCCGGCTGTTCGTGCTGGCGAATTCGCCGCCGGCAGGGGCAACCGCCGCCTCAGTATAGCAGAGCGGGATGCGGCGGTCTCGCCCGCGCTGTTCGGCGTGGCCCGGTACGCGCTGCAGATCGCGCTGCTGGTCTCTGGCCTCGACGACTGATCGGTCCCGAGGCTGAGGCGCGGCTGCTGAACGGCCGAGGGGCGTATCGGCCGGGGCGCCGATGGCCGCTGGCACAGCTTGTGCTTAACTACAGCCAGACAAGATGATTGCGGCGGTCATCGCCAGACGCTGGGAAGCGTCGCCCGATAGCTGCACGCCGCCCTCTATACTCCCCACGGTCGCCGCGAGGCGACCGTTTCCGCTTTCTGAGGCCATGAGGCGGCCCGACGCCGGCGGCGTTGGGGCTATGCTATAATCGCCGGCGGAGCGGTGCAGCGATGTGGAGAGGGCAATGGAAATCCGCTTTGATGACCAGGTGGTGCTGATCACGGGCGCGAGCACCGGCATCGGCGCGGCGCTCGCCCGCGCCTTCGGCGCCGCCGGCGCGAGCGTCGTCGTCCACTACGGCCGCAGCGCCGAGGCGGCCCAAGGCGTCGCGCGGGATATCGAGGCGGCCGGCGGCCGGGCGCTGCTCGTCCAGGCCGACGTCACCGATGGGGCGCAGCTCGAGGCCGTGCGCGACGCGACGCTGGAGCGCTTCGGGCGGATCGACGTGCTGATCAACAACGCCGGCAGCATGGTCCAGCGCAAGCCGATCGCCGAGTCGACCGACGCCCTGGCGCGCGAGGTGCTGGACGTCAACTTCACCTCGACGGTCGCGATGTGCCGGCTGGTGATCCCGACCATGCGCCAGCAGGGCCGCGGCAACATCATCAACGTGACCTCGGTCGCCGCGCGGCACGGGGGCGGCACCGGCGCGGTGCTGTACGCGGCCAGCAAGGGCGCGGTCAGCACCTTCACCCGCGGGCTGGCGAAGGAGCTTGCGCCGTACCGCATCCGGGTCAACGCGCTCTCGCCTGGCGTCATCACCACGCCGTTCCACGAGCGCTTCACCAGCCAGCAGCAGATGGACGCGATGGTGGCGACGATCCCGATGGGGCGCGCCGGCACGCCCGAGGAGTGCGTCGGCGCGGTCTTCTTCCTGGCCTCCGACGCGATGAGCGGCTACGTGACCGGGCAGATCATCGAGGTCAACGGCGGGCAGTTCATGCCCTGAAGCTGGCCGCTCGCCGCGTCGAACCTCGCTGCGCCCACCGGCCTCAGCTCGCGGACTGGCACGTGTTTTGCGACTTGCCTGCCTGGCTACCGTCGGGCGCGGCCGCACGGCCGTGCCATACAAGTGAGCGGCCGATGAAGTGGTTACGCTTCCTGCTCGTGTTCGTGGCGGCGTCCTTCGCGCTCGAGTTCATCCCCGGCCTGCGCAACGACCTGCTGCTGTTCGCCAGCTGCTGCCTGGGCCTGGTGCCGCTCGCCGGCTACCTCGGCCAGGCCACCGAGGAGCTCTCCATCCACACCGGGCCGCGTGTGGGCGGCCTGCTCAACGCTACGCTGGGGAACGCCGCCGAGCTGATCATCAGCATCGTCGCCCTGCGCGCGGGCCAGTACGAGCTGGTCAAGGCCTCGATCGCCGGGTCGATCCTCGGCAATCTGCTGCTCATCCTCGGCTTCAGCCTGCTGCTGGGAGGCCTGCGCCACGGCATCCAGCGCTTTGACCGCCAGCAGGCCGGCGTCTCCGCCTCGATGATGACCCTGGCCGTGATCGGCCTGCTCATCCCGACCCTGTTCGAGGTGATGCGCGAGGTCCAGCTGGGCCAGCTCGACATCTTCAACACGGCGGTGGAGGACCCAGCGCTCAATCGGCTCAGCCTGGGCGTCGCCGGCGTGCTGATGCTGCTCTACGTGCTCAGCCTGATCTTCTCGTTCCGCCAGCCCGAGCGCGGCCTGGGCACGCCCGTAGGGGTGGACGACCCCGGGTTCGATGAGGAGGCCCACAAGGCGAAGTGGAGCGTGCCGGTGGCGGTGGGCGTGCTGGCTATCAGCACGCTGGCGATCGTCTTCCTGAGCGAGTTTCTGGTCGGCGCGGTCGAGCCAACCACCGAGGCGCTGGGGCTGAACGCGTTTTTCGTCGGCATCATCGTCATCCCGCTGGTGGGCAACGTGGCCGAGCACATCGTCGGCGTCCAGATGGCGCTCAAGAACAAGATGGACCTGTCGATGACGATCTCGCTCGGCTCGAGTATGCAGGTTGCGCTGTTCGTCGCCCCGCTGCTGGTCTTCATCAGCCTGCTGTTCGGCCGGGAGCTGACGCTCTTCTTCAGCCTGCTCGAGATCGCGGCGCTGGGGCTCGCGGTGCTGATCGCCACCCTGATCTCGGTAGACGGCGAGAGCAACTGGCTGGAGGGGGCGCAGCTGCTCGCGGTGTATGTGATCGTCGCGCTGGGCTTCTACTACCTGGTGGCGGGCATCCCGGGCGTCGCGGCTCTGGGCCAGCTCCCCGCCTAGGCCGGAGGGCGCTTCGCCGGTGGCGCGGCCTCTCCATCAGCCGGCGCGGGCGCCGTTCGGCACCGGGCGCTCGGGCGTCGCCAGCACGGGCGTGATGCCGTCGGCGTAGCCGATGTCGAACAGCATCCCCTCGGAGACGATGCCGCGCATCTTGCGCGGGGGCAGGTTGACCACCACGAGCGCCTGGCGGCCCACGATCTCGCGCGGGTCCTCGCGCTCCTGCTTGATCCCGGCCAGGATGGTCCGCGTGTGATCGCCCAGGTCGACCGTCAGGCGCATCAGCTTGTCCGAGCCGGGCACGTCGTCCACCGCCAGGATCGTGGCGACGCGGATGTCGATCTGGTCCAGTAGCTCGGCGGAGATCGGCGCCTTGACGGGCGCCGGCGTGAATGCGTCCATCGCTCGCTTCCTTTCTCTGAAGAGGCTTCTGCGGTCGTGTCGCCCGTCCTCCTGACGGGAGGTGTGGAGGGCTTACGGCCCTCCACGGACGCTTTTTTTTCCGCTGCTCTGCGGCGACAAAGTCGCCGCAGAGCAGCGGAAAGGGAAGGCTCTGGGGAGGCTTCGCCTCCCCACCCCCCTCCAGCGGCGCGGAAAAGGAGAGGGCCGGGTGGGCCTCGTTTCCCCAAACCACCCCTGCGGCGCAGGGCGAGGCCGCCACGCCCCTCTGCGAAAGAGGCGAAGAGCTTGCCCGGCGGCCCCGCGGCGCCCAGGCCAACGGGCCGGGCGCATGTGCGGTATCATAGCACGGCAGCTTTCGCTCTACTGCTGGGGGATGCGATGCCCGAGATACTCTCACTCTGGCCCGGCGGCGCGCCTGGCTCGGAACACTGGACCCACCAGGAGAAGGACCACGTCTTCACGGAGCCGTGGCCGCACCGGATCACGCGCAACGTGACCAACCCGACGCTCGCGGTGTATCTGCCCGAGCCGGACGCGGCCACCGGCACCGGCCTGATCGTCTGCCCCGGCGGGGCGCACCACTTCCTGGCCGTCGACCACGAGGGCGACGCGGTCGCGCGCTGGCTCACGGCGCGGGGCATCGCGGCGTTCGTGCTCAAGTACCGGGTCATCCAGACCCCGGACGACGACGCGGAGTTCCTGGAGGCGCGGGCCAACATCCGCGAGCGGCTGCAGAAGTACCTGCCCGCCCACTGGCCGCTCGCGCTCGCCGATGGGCAGCAGGCGGTGCGCCTGGTCCGGCAGCGCGCCGCGGACTGGGGGCTGCGCCCGGACCGGATCGGCATCATGGGCTTCTCGGCGGGCGCCCATCTGGCGACGGGGGTCGCGCTGGCCGGCGACCCGAGCAGCCGCGTCGACTTCGTGGCGCCGATCTACGGCGCGCTGTGGGAGAACCTGGTCGTGCCGGAGGACGCGCCGCCGCTGTTCACGGCGGTCGCCAGCGATGACCCGATCGCGGTGAAGCCCTGCCTCGCGCTGTACAGCGCCTGGCACGCCGCCGGGCGGCCGGCCGAGATCCACTGCTACGCCCGCGGCGGCCACGGCTTCGGCATGGTCCGCCAGGGGCTCCCGTCGGACGGCTGGATCGAGCGCTTCGGCGAGTGGCTGGAGGCCCAGGGGCTCGTCGAGCGCGCGCCGAAGGCCTAGCGCCGGTCTTCCTGCGGCCCCGAGCCCGCGCCCGTGCCGGCTCGGGGCGCCGCTCAGCGCGGGCGCAGCCCGAACCCGGCCGCCAGCAGCTCGTACGAGCGGCGGCGGGCCGCCGCGTCCGGCACCATCGTCAGCACCATCAGCTCGTCGGCCGCGCCCTGCTCGGCGAGCGCCCGCAGCCGCGGGACCACCTCCGCCGGGGTGCCGACGATGTGGCGCCCTCCGAACATGCGCCGGGCGTCCGCCGCCTCCGGCGTGCGCCGGTACGCGCGGGCCTCGTCGAGCGTCGGCGGCGGGCCGGTCTCCCCACGGCGCAGGCGCGTCCAGAGCAGGTCCAGCAGGGCGGTCACGTCGGCCGCCAGCTCCTCGTCCTCGGTGCAGAACGCCGCCAGCGCCAGGATGCTGCGCGGCGCCGCCAGGAGCGGCGAGGGGCGGAAGGAGCTGCGGTAGAGCTGCAGCATCGGCACCGCCAGGTCCGGCGAGATGTGGTGCGCGAAGGCGAAGCCCAGGCCGTGCTCGGCGGCGAAGCGCGCCCCGTAGTCGCTCGACCCCAGGATCCAGATCTCCGGCATCGTCTCCACGACCGGCGTGGGCGTGATGCGGCGGAAGGGGTGGTCGGGCGCGAAGTCGCCGCGGAAGTAGGCCAGCAGCTCGGCCATCTGCTCGGGGAAGTCGTCGGCGCCGAGCGCCTCGCGCGAGCGACGGAGGGCGAGCGCGGTCAGCCCGTCGGTGCCGGGCGCGCGCCCGATCCCGAGGTCGATCCGCCCGGGGTGCAGCGCCTCCAGCGTGCGGAAGTTCTCGACCACCTTGAGCGGGCTGTGGTTCGGCAGCATCACGCCGCCCGACCCAACCCGGATCGCCGTGGTGGCCGGCGCGACGTGGGCGATCAGCAGCTCGGGCGCGCTGCTCGCCTGCCACGGGGCGTTGTGGTGCTCGGCGAACCAGTAGCGGGTGTAGCCGAGCCGCTCGACGTGGCGCGCCAGCTCGACCGACTCGGCGATCGCCTCGCCGGCGCTGCTGCCGTTCCACATCGTGACAAGGTCCAGGACTGAGAGGTCCATCGGTGTGTCTCCTTGGGGCCGGCTGGCGGGGCCGCGCCGGCCGTTTCCCCGCAGGGTTCGAGAGGGCGTCGCTTCCCCCAGAGCCCTCTTCTTCCCGCCGGAAGATCCGGCGGCTACGCCTTGGGGGCGGCCGCCGACTGCCCGCTGGCGACGGGGGCGGTCTGCCGGTAGCGCGGGTCGCGGACGGCGAGCGTCAGCACGGCCCAGGCGATCGCGCAGCAGACCGCCGCCGCCCCGAAGAGCACGCCGAAGCCCGCCCGCTCGGCAAGCCACCCGCCGGCCAGCGGCGCGATCATCGTCGCCGGGGCGACCACCGTGCCGTGGAGGCCCAGGTAGGTCACCCGGTTCTCCTCCTGCGCGAACTCCACCACCAGGTTCAGCGTCGTCGTGAACATGATCCCGTTGATCACCCCCAGGAGCGCGAACACCACCGAGAAGCTCAGGGGGGTGGCCGAGAAGAGCGCGAGCACCATTGCCAGCCCGGCGCACAGCAGGCCGAACTGAAGCGCGCCCTTGTGCCCGCGCCGGTCGCCGATCATGCCCAGGATCGGCGTGGTGACGACCTGGGCGCCGAGCATCCACGCCGTGAACTGCCCGGCCAGGCTCTCCGGCAGCCCGCGCTCGGCGGCGGCGTACAGGCTGACGAAGCCGGTGCCCATCAGGCCGAAGGCGCTCAGGATGCGGGCGGCGAGAAAGGCGCTGAACTCGCGGTCGCCGCTGAGCAGCGCGGGGAGCCGGCGCATGTACTCGCCGATAGTCGGCACCTCGGCCGGGGCCTGGCGCCCGGTCTCGCGGATCGCGACCAGCCCGGCGTAGGAGAGCGCCATACACACCGACGCGGCGGCGAAGCACAGGCTGTAGTTGATCGGGAAGGGGTAGTCCGCGAGCACGCGCTCGGCGGCCAGCCCGCCGAAGACCCCGAGCAGGCCGCCGACCGCGCCGCTGTAGCCGAAGAGCTTGCCGCGCATCCGCAGCGGCGTGACGTGGGCCACGAGGTCCATCCAGGCCGGCGCGGTGATGCCGCCCGCCAGGCCGAAGATCGCCAGCGAGATCACCGCGAACACCAGCAGCGCGCCCGGGTACTGCAGCCCGAACAGCCAGGTCGCGATCGCGAGCAGGACCCACGGCACCCGCTCGCCGAGCGTCGCGATCAGGATGTAGGGCTGCTTGCGCCCGAGCCGCGCGATGAAGGGCGCGACGAACAGCGGCGGCAGGAGGAAGCCGGTCTGCACCAGCGACGGCACCAGGCCGATCAGCAGCGTCGAGCCGCCGAGCGCCCGGATGTACAGCGGCACGATCGTCGTCATCGAGGCGAACGCGAGCGCGAGCGAGAAGAACGAGGCGTCGACGAAGTTCGCGGCGAAGTTGCGCTTCCAGTGCGGCGGCCGAGCTTCGGTTTCCGCGGGCGTGGCGGGCGGTGTCTCCACAGGGTCGTGATGCGTCATAGTGCTCTGGAGTGTCCTTTCAGCCGCCGAAGAGCAGCGTGAAGAGCGCCTCAGCAGTCGGTTGGTGGCTGCTCCGGCAGCGGGCGAGCGGGGCCGCGCCTCGCCCGCCCTGTGCGCGGACCCGCTATCATACCGCACATGGGAGCAGCCGGAGATGCAGGAAGCGCCCCCGGCCGCTGCTCTGCCGCGGTCGGCCCGGAAGAGGTGCCGCGCCGGACGCTACTCGGTGTTGGACACCCACGCCGCGCGCCGGGCGCTCTCAACCACCGCCTCGATCACGCGCATGTTCGCCACCGCATCCTCGATCGGCGTGGGCACCGGGCCGCCCTCGAGAATCGCCTGCGCGAACAGGTCGCCCTGGATGGTGTACTGGTCCACCGTGTCCAGCACGATCTCCTCGACCCCCTGGCTGTGCTGGTGCCACATGCGGCAGGGGCGGTCGGACGGCGCGTTGAACGGGATCTCGATCTCGACCCGCCCGGTGGTGCCGAAGATATTGACCCGCTGGTACGGCACAAGCTGCGTCGAGCAGGTGAACGTCGCGGTGCCGCGGCCGAAGTCCAGAATCCCCGAGGTCAGCCGGTCCACCCGGAGCTGCGGGTCGTACTCCATGATCCCGAGCACGCGCTGCGGCTCGGCGCCGAACAGCAGGCGCGAGAGCGAGATGTTGTAGCAGCCGATGTCCATGAGGCCGCCGCCGCCGATGTCGGCCTGGTTGCGGATGTTGTTCGGGTCGTCGTTGTAGTACGAGAAGAACGAGTGGACGGTGCGCAGCTCGCCGATGCCGCCCCCGGCGACGATCTCCACCGCGCGGCGCCACTGGGGGTGGTGGCGGTACATGAACGCTTCCATGACCTTCAGGTGCGGGTGGCGGCGGGCGGCGTCCACCAGCTGCTGCGCCTCGGCGGCGGTCAGGGCGATCGGCTTCTCGCACAGCACGTGCTTCCCGGCCTCGAGGGCGCGGATGGACCACGGGACGTGCAGGTGGTTGGGCAGCGGGTTGTAGATCGCGTCGATCTCGGGGTCCGCGAGCAGCTCCTCGTAGGAGCCGTAGGCCTTGGGGATGCCCAGCGCGGCGGCGGCCTCCTTCGCCGCCTCGGGCGAGCGCGACGCGATCGCCACGATGGAGCAGCGCTCGCCTCGCTGCATGGCGGGGATCACCTTCTGCGTGCCGATCTTGGCGGTGCTCAGCACGCCCCAGCGCACCTTCTGCATGCGTTCACCTCCCCGTCTGGATGCTCAGGCCCGGCCTGCGGCGGCCTGCGAGCCTCGGGTGGCGGCAGGTGAGTCCTGTGGGCCGGGCGTGCCCCGATTATAGCACCGCGGGACGGCAGCGTCGGGCTTGTGGGTGCGGCCATGGCCGCGCTGTGTCCGAAGCGGCGCGACGGCGGGGATTCACCTGTCGGTGACCGAGTATGGCGGAGGCGGGCGCGCCAGGTCCGTCGGTGGGTCGCTGCCGGACGACGCTCACTGCACGGGGCGATCATCCGGCTGAACGCCGACGGCGAGATCGGCAAGAACATTCAGAAGACGTTCGCCTACGGCATCCGCAACAGCTTCGGCATGGACGACGACGTGAATGTCCGCGCTCCCAGGAGGGGCTTCTGGAGGCTGCGACGCGCATCTCGCCTCCCGCCGGTCTGTGGCGACGCAGCGCCAGCCGGCGCCGCTGGCGCGATCCTCGCTGCTGGTATACGCTGTGAGCGGAAGATTCTCGGGCCGCGCGGCTGTCGATCTGCGCGCGCGCCGTTCGTATAGATGGTGAGACGGCACCGCTTCGACAGAGAGGAGCTCCTGTGGGCAAGATCGTTGTGCTCGATCACCTGACGCTCGACGGCGTGATGCAGGCGCCCGGCCGGCCGGACGAGGACCGCCGCGGCGGATTCGCGCACGGCGGGTGGGCAAGCCCGCGCGGCGATGTGGTCGGCGAGGTGTTCGGCGCCATACCCGCGGTCGCGGGTATGCTGTTCGGGCGCCGGACCTACGAGGACTTCTACGCCTTCTGGCCCAGCCAGCCCGACAACCCCTTCACGCCGCTGCTCAACAGCACCCAGAAGTACGTGGCCTCGACCACGCTGCGCGAGCCGCTGCCGTGGGTCAACTCGACCCTGCTGGCCGGCGACGCCGCCGAGGCGGTGGCGGCGCTCAAGCGGCGCGTGGAAGGGACGCTGCTGTGCATGGGCAGCGGCGTGCTGGTCCAGTCGCTCATGCGGCGCAACCTCGTCGACACCTTCGTGCTGCTGATCCACCCGCTCGTCCTGGGGGCGGGGCGGCGGCTCTTCGCCGAGGGCGGACCGGCAGCCGCGCTCCGGCTCGTCGAGGCCAGGGCGACCGCCAGCGGCGTGGTGATGGCGACCTACGAGCCGGCCGCTGTGTAGGCGGCCCTGGAGAGGAGAACCATCCAATGAAACAGTACCTGCTCAGCATCTACCAGCCCGACGGAGATCCGCCGCCGCCGGAGTTCCTGGAGCCGGTGATGCGCGACGTCGAGGCTCTGAACCAGGAGCTCAAGGCCGCCGGCGCCTGGGTGTTCGCCGGCGGGCTGCACCCCCCGAGCACCGCGACGGTGGTGCGGTTCCGCGGCGGCGACGCGCTCACCACCGACGGGCCGTTCGCCGAGGGCAAGGAGCACATCGGCGGGTTCTGCATCATCAAGGCGCCCGACCTCGACGCGGCGCTCGAGTGGGGGCGCAAGCTCGCGCGGGCCACCACCCTGCCAGTCGAGGTGCGGCCGTTCCAGGGCGAGGTCGCGGAGTGACGCCTGGCGCGCCGGCCCCCACCGCCGCCGCGATCGAGCGCGTGTTCCGCGAGCAGTACGGGCGCGCGGTGGCCGTCCTGGTCCGCATCTTCGGCGACATCGACGTCGCCGAGGAGGCGGTTCAGGACGCGTTCGTCGCCGCGGTGCAGCGCTGGCCGTCCGAAGGGCTGCCGCCGAGCCCGGCGGGCTGGATCATCACCACCGCGCGCAACCGGGCGATCGACCACCTGCGCCGCGAGGCATCCCGCGCGGACCGGCACGCCCAGGCCGCGCTGCTGCACGCCCAGCGCGAGCCGGCCCAGGAGAGCGCCGTGGGCGACGACCGGCTGCGGCTGATCTTCACCTGCTGCCACCCGGCGCTCGGCGCGCCGGCCCAGGTCGCGCTGACGCTGCGGCTGCTGGGCGGGCTCACCACCGCGGAGATCGCGCGCGCCTTCCTGATCCCCGAGCCGACCATGGCGCAGCGGCTGGTGCGCGCCAAGGGCAAGATCCGCGACGCGGGCATCCCCTACCGGGTCCCCGGCGCGGCCGACCTGCCGGCGCGGCTGCGGGGCGTGCTGGCGGTGGTGTACCTGATCTTCAACGAGGGCTACAGCGCGAGCGCGGGCGAGCGGCTGATCCGCGCCGAGCTGTGCGGCGAGGCCATCCGCCTCGGGCGGCTCTTGGCCGAGCTGCTGCCCGGCGAAGAGGAGGTCTTGGGGCTGCTGGCGCTGATGCTGCTGGCCGAGGCGCGGCGGCCGTCCCGCACCACGCCGGGCGGCGAGCTGGTGCGGCTGGCGGACCAGGACCGCAGCCGCTGGGACCGCGCGCTGATCGCCGAGGGCCAGGCGATCGTGCGGGAGTGTCTGCGGCGCGGCCGGCCGGGGCCCTACCAGATTCAGGCCGCGATCCAGGCCGTTCACTGCGACGCGCCGGCTGCGCACGCCACCGACTGGCGGCAGATCCTGCTGCTGTACGACCAGCTCCTGGCGCTGGCGCCGAGCCCGGTGGCGGCGCTCAACCGCGCGGTCGCGGTTGCCGAGGTCGAGGGGCCGGCGGCGGCGCTCGCGCTCGTCGACGCGCTCGCCCTCGACGGCTACTACCTGTTCCACGCCATCCGCGCCGACCTGCTGCGCCGGCTCGGGCGCACCGCGGAGGCCGGGCTGGCGTACGACGCGGCGATCGCCAGCGCCGGGAACGCGGCCGAGCGGGCCTTCCTGCGGCGCCGCCGCCAGGAGCTCGGCGGGGGCTGAGGCGCTCGTCGTGGGGAGGCGTGCTGCCCTTCAGCGGCGGCAAGCGTAAGCGCTGCGCACGCCGCCTGAGAGCGTGCCAGTGTTGCGCGGGTGGCCCTGAAGTTGCATCATGGTCGGCGGTGTTGAGCGCCAGACTGACGACGTGATGCAGGCAGAGACGCGATCCCCAGACAGCGCCCCCTCCCAACCGGAACAGGAGCGAGCACGGCTCCGGCGCCTGCGCGCCCTCCTGCGCGACCGCCCGCGGCGCCAGAGGCTGATCTTCATCGCCAGCGTGGTGGCGCTCGGAGTGTTCGCGCTGCTCGGCTTCTGGGCGCAGCGCCTGCAGACCCTCCCGTTCGATCTGGATGTCTCGCTGGGGCTCCAGGGCGCGCGCATCGCCCTGCTCGGCTGGACGATGCTGGCGCTCTCGATCTTCGGCTACGCCCCGTGGTCGTACCTCACCATCGGCCTCGTCGCGCTCGCCGTCGGGCTGCGGGTGGGGTGGCGCACAGCCGCCTACCTCACGCTGATCACGGGGCTGCAGGGCGTGGCGAATCTGCTGATCAAGGCCGCGGTGGGCCGGCCGCGCCCGGTCGGCTCGCTGGTGGACACCCTGACCGTCGAGCAGGGCAACTCGTTCCCGAGCGGCCACGTGATGTTCTACACCGTGTTCTTCGGCTTCCTCCTCTTCCTGGCCTGGACCCAGCTGCGCGGCCGGATCGCGCGCTGGGCGGCGGCCGTGGCCTCGGCGGCGCTCGTGGCCGGGGTCGGCCCCTCGCGCATCTACCTCGGCGCCCACTGGCTCAGCGATGTGGTGGCGGCGTACATGCTCGGGCTGATCATCCTCGCCTTCGCGATCGAGTTCTATCTCGAGTACGTGCGTCCGTCGTAAGCATTTAGATGACAGTATCGCAAGCCTTCGCCGGCGCGAGCGCGCTCCGGATCGGCCATTTTGCGCATACTGGTCACGTATCTCGAATCTCACCCCTCTCACTTCCCGGTAACAATTCTCTTGACAGAGATTGTATGCTTCTGGCAGGGTTTGGGCAGCGCACCCGAGCGCAGAATCACGCGGCATGAACGTCAAAGACTATCTGACCATCAAACCTGCTGCCGAGCTGCTCGGCGTGTCGGTCAACACCCTGCGCAACTGGGAGCGGAAGGGGAAGCTCGTGGCGTACCGCCACCCGATCAACGGGTACCGGCTCTACAAGCGCGCCGATCTCGAAGCCCTGCTCGCTGCGATCCAGAAGCCCAGCTCCTCCGCGCCCTCGGAGCCGCAGTGAGTTGCGCGTCCGCATTTGTGCCCAGGGCCGTTGGGTAAGATTCCAGCGCCTGAGTTCTACGTTCTACCGGTGAGGTCTCTCGTGGATGTCTTTCAGCTCCGCGATCACATTGTTCGCGAGTACGCCAACTACACCACCAGCTTCCTCACGATCCTCGACCCCGACATCCGGGAGTACGTGCATCAAGAGCTGGAGCGCGGCAAGCTCTGGCCCGATGCCCTGATCCAGCTCTCGCCGGCCTACGCCCCGGCCAGCACCGTCGCCGACCTGGTCGCGAACGGGGTGCTGCACCAGCGCTGCCAGGACATCTTCCAGGTCTCCGGCAGCGACGGGACGCCGCGGCCGCTGCGGCTGTACTACCACCAGCGCCAGGCGATCGACCTCGCCGTCCAGCGGAAGCACTTCGTCGTGACGACGGGCACCGGGTCCGGCAAGAGCATGACCTATATCGTCCCGATCGTCGACCACATCCTGAAGCACAGCCCTGAGGCCGGCAAGGTGCGCGCGATCATCGTCTACCCGATGAACGCGCTGATCAACTCGCAGGAGAAGGCGCTCACGCGCTTCATGGGGAACCTCCCGCCGGACGAGCGCGTGGTGACGTTCCGGCGCTACACCGGCCAGGAGTCCGAGAGCGAGAAGCGCGAGATCCAGGAGAACCCGCCGCACATCCTGCTGACGAACTACGTCATGCTCGAGCTGATGCTCACGCGCCCCGACGAGCACCGGTTCGTCGACCGCAGCGCGGCGGCGCTGGAGTTCATCGTGCTCGATGAGCTGCACACCTACCGCGGCCGGCAGGGCGCGGACGTCGCCCTGCTCATGCGCCGCCTGCGCGAGCGCTGCGGCAACCCCGACCTGCTGTGCATCGGCACGAGCGCGACGATGGCCAGCGGCGGGACGCGGGCCGAGAAGCGCGCCGCGGTGGCCGAGGTGGCCAGCACGATCTTCGGCGTCACGGTCTCGCCCGACAATGTGGTCGAGGAGACGCTGGAGCGGGCGGTCCCGCGCTTCGGCCCGATCGACGACGGCGCGCTGCGGGCCGCCGTGCTCGCCCCGCTGCCCGACGCGCTCGACTGGCAGGCCTTCTCGCACAGCCCGCTCGCCGCCTGGATCGAAGACACCTTCGGCCTGGACCAGTCCTCCGGCGCCCTCGAGCGCGCCCAGCCGCGCGATCTGATCAGCGGCGCGCAGGAGCTCGCGCGCCGCACCGGCGTCGACGTCGAGCGGTGCGCGGAGGTCATCCGGCACTACTTCCGGCTGGGAAGCGCCGTGCACAACCCCGACGGCAAGCCCGGCTTCGCGTTCAAGCTCCACCAGTTCATCTCGCAGGGCGGCGCCGTCTACGCGACGCTGAACGCCGGCGAGGAGCGCCGGCTGACGCTCGAGGCGCAGCATGTGATCGCGGTCGACGGCGAGGAGCGCGTGCTCTTCCCGCTGGCGTTCTGCCGCGACTGCGGCCAGCACTACTACCTCTGCACCTACCACGCGAAGGACGGCCGGGTCGCGCCCCGCGAGCCCCTGGCGCGCGTGGCCGAGAGCAGCGACGAGGTGCGCGCCGGCTACCTCCTGGTGGGCGAGGGCCTGTGGGACGAGCAGAGCAACGAGGAGTCGCTTCCCGACAGCTGGTACACCATCCCGAAGAAGGGCCGGCCGACGATCAAGAAGGACTTCCGGGAGTTCGTGCCGCGCCGGCTGTTCGTGCGCGCCGACGGGACGATCAGCTCTGTTCCCTCCGGCGACACCGTCGAGAGCTGGTTTGTCCCCAAGCCGTTCCTGACCTGCCTGAACTGCGGCGTGGTCTACACCCGGCGCGACCGTGACGACTTCCGCAAGCTCGCCGGGCTCAGCAGCGAGGGGCGCAGCACCGCGACCACGCTCGTGTCGGTCGCGGCGATCGACCAGATGCGCCGCTCGACGCTGGACGCGTCGGCCCAGAAGCTGCTCAGCTTCACCGACAACCGCCAGGACGCCTCGCTCCAGGCCGGGCACTTCAACGACTTCGCCAGCGTCGCGCTGCTGCGGGCGGCGATCTACCAGGCGCTGACCGACGACGAGGCGCCGCTCGACTACCGCAACGTCGCCCGGCGCGTGTTCGAGGCGCTCAACCTGCCCCAGGAGGCCTACGTCAAGCGCGAGGAGATCGCGACCTACGCCGGCGCCCGCAGGCGCAACGAGGAGGCCCTGATCAGGCTGCTCGAGTACCGCATCTACGAGGACCTGCGGCGCAGCTGGCGCATCACTCAGCCCAACCTCGAGCAGTGCGGCCTGCTGGCGATCGACTACCTCGACCTCGCCGAGCTCTGCGCCGACGAGAAGCAGTGGGCGAGGCACGAGCTGCTCAAGGGCGCCACGCCCGCGCAGCGCGAGACGCTGGTGCGCGCGATGCTCGACCACATGCGGCGCGAGCTGGCGGTGGACGCGCCGTGCCTCAACCCCGAGCACCAGCCCGAGCTGATCAAGACGGTCAACGCCAAGCTCAACGAGCAGTGGAGCTTCGGCGATGAGGAGCGCGTCGAGCTGCGCGAGGCCACGGTCTTCTATCTGCCGTCCGACGAGCCCCTGCCGCCTAACGGCCGCAGCCTGTCCGCGCGCGGGGCGCTCGGCCGCTTCCTGCGCTCGGCCGCCGCCTGGCCGAACTGCGCCGACGGCGCCAGCGGCGCGATGCCGGTGATCAGCGAGGATGACTACGAGGGGCTGCTCGCAGCGCTGCTCGAGGTGCTCGTCGGCGCCAATCTGCTGACGGATGTGAGCGTGGGCCCCGTCCCTGGCTACCAGATCCGCCACGACGTGCTCCTGTGGCGGCGCGGCGACGGGACGCCGCCCGTGGATCTGGTGCGCGCACGCTACCGGCGCGGGGCGAGGCCGGCCGCCCGGCCGATCAACAGCTTCTTCCGCGAGTTCTACACGAGCGCCGCGCGCAACCTGCGCGAGATCGAGGGCCGCGAGCACACCGGCCAGGTCAGGCAGGAGGACCGCGAGGAGCGCGAGGAGCGCTTCCGCGCCGGCAAGCTCCCGGTGCTCTTCTGCTCGCCGACGATGGAGCTCGGCATCGACATCGCCGACCTCAACGTG
>CALJIC010000015.1 GCA_937974195.1 uncultured Roseiflexaceae bacterium
TGCGCGGACCGTAGCCCGTGTTAAGGTGACGGGGTGACAAGGTGACAGGGTGACAAGGTGACAGGGTGACACTCTTGGACGCCGGAAACACATCCTGAGCCAAGAGCCATCTTTGTTCCTCACTCACCCCGTCACCTTGTCAGGAAGGTCACCCCGTCACCCCCTCGCCCCGTCACCTTGTCAGGAAGGTCACCCCGTCAAGGTACACAAACTGCAGCCCATAGGGATGCTATAATGCGGGTGCTAACGTGCACCACTGAGGAGCCCTATGGACTACGAGGTGACGATCGGGCTGGAGGTCCACGCCCAGATTCTCACGGCCTCAAAGATGTTCTGCGGCTGCAGCGCCGAGTACGCCAGCGCTCCGCCCAACACCCACGTGTGCCCGGTGTGCCTCGGCCTGCCCGGCGCGCTGCCGGTGATCAACCGCCGCGCCGTCGAGCTGGCGATGCTCACCGGCCTGGCGCTCAACTGCAGCATCCGCAGCGGCAACATCATCAGCCGCAAGAACTACTTCTACGCCGACCTGCCCTCCGGCTACCAGCGCAGCCAGTACGAGGACCCGCTGTGCGTGAACGGCTGGGTCGAGATCGAGGGCGACGCCGGCCCGAAGCGCATCGGGCTGACGCGCGTCCACATCGAGGAGGACACCGGGAAGCTCACCCACGCCCCGGACGGCTCCGCGCTGGTCGACTACAACCGCGCGGGCGTGCCGCTGATGGAGATCGTCTCCGAGCCGGACATCGCTTCGCCCGAGGAGGCCCGCCGCTACTTCGAGAAGCTGCGCCAGATCCTGCTCTGGATCGGCGTCAACAGCGGCCGGCTGCAGGAGGGCGCGCTGCGCTGCGACGCCAACGTCTCGGTGCGGCCGCGCGGCCAGAAGAACTACGGCTCGAAGGTCGAGATCAAGAACATCAACTCGTTCCGCTTCGTCGAGCAGGCGCTGGCCTACGAGATCAAGCGCCAGATCGCCGAGCTCGAGGCCGGCCGCCCGATCCCGCAGTCGACCCGCGGCTGGGACGAGACGAAGGGCGAGACGACGCTCCAGCGCGTCAAGGAGAGCTCGGAGGACTACCGCTACTTCCCCGAGCCGGACATCCCGCCGCTGCTGATCGGGGAGGAGCTCATCGAGAAGTGCCGGGCGGAGCTGCCCGAGCTGCCGGACGCGAGGCGGGCGCGCTTCATCGCCGAGTACCAGCTCACGCCCTACGACGCCACGACCCTCACCGCCGAGCGCGGCGTCGCGGACTACTTCGAGGAGACCGTCGCTGCGGTGCGCGGCGTCGGCGCGACGCCCAAGGACGCGGCGAACTGGACCACCGGCGAGCTGTTCCGCCTGCTGAAGGAGACCGGCGAGAGCCTGGACGAGGTGCGCGGGCGCTTCCCGCCGGCGTACATCGCCGAGGTGATCGACCTGCTGGCGAAGGGCACGATCACGCGCACCACCGCCAAGGAGGTGTTCGAGATCAGCTTCCGCAGCGGGCAGCCGCCGGCCCAGATCGTCGCCGAGCGCGGGCTGGCGGTGATCGGCGCCGGCGATGCGCTCGCGGCGCTGGCGCGCGAGGTGATCGCCGCGAACCCCAAGGCGGTCGCCGAGTACCGCGGCGGCAAGCAGACCGCGATCAAGTTCCTGGTCGGCCAGATCATGAAGGCCACTAAGGGGCAGGCGAACCCGCAGGCCGCGCAGGCCGCGCTCGAGGAGGCGCTCTCCCAGTAAACGCGGCGGCCCCGCGCTCCGATGGTGTGGCTCGGGGAGGCGATGCCTCCCCGCGGTCTCTTCTCGCCACGTACAACCTGCAACGACGCCTATGCAAGCTGCGATTTTGGCCGAGGAGCTGACCAAGCGCTTCGGCAAGCACACAGCGGTCGACGGGGTGAGCCTCACGGTGCGGCAGGGCGAGGTCTTCGGCTTCCTGGGCCCGAACGGCGCCGGCAAGACCACGACGATCGGCATGCTGCTCGGCCTCGTCCGCCCATCCTCGGGGCGGGCGGTCGTGCTCGGGCACGACGTGGCGCGCGAGCCGGAGGCGGCGCTGCGCGGCGTCGGCGCGATGATCGAGGCGCCGGCGTTCTACCCCTACCTCTCCGGCCGCGATAACCTGCGCGTCCTGGCGCGCTCCGGCGGCGTCGCGGAGAAGCGCGTCGACGAGGTGCTGCGGCTGGTGGAGCTCGGGGGCAGCGCCCGCGAGCGCTTCCGCACCTACTCCCAGGGGATGCGCCAGCGGCTGGCGATCGCAGCCGCGCTGCTGCACGAGCCGCAGCTGATCATCCTGGACGAGCCGACGAACGGGCTGGACCCGGCCGGCCAGCAGGAGATCCGCTCGCTCATCCGCAGCCTCGCGCGGGAGGGCCGCACGATCTTTCTCTCCAGCCACATGCTCCACGAGGTCGAGCAGCTCTGCGAGCGGGTCGCCATCCTCAAGCAGGGCCGGGTGATCGCCGAGGGCCGGGTGGACGAGCTGCTGCGCCGCGGGCGCGGCGTGCTGGTGCGCGTCGGCGCCGACCTGGCGCGGGCGGCGGAGGTGCTGCGCGAGGCGCCCTGGGTCTCGGGCGTCGAGGAGCGCGACGGGGCGCTGCTGGTGCGGGCGCCCGTCGAGCGCGCCGCCGACATCAACGCGCTGCTCACCGCCCGCTCGCTGCCGGTCGCCGAGATCCGCGCCTACGAGGAGCGCCTGGAGGATTTCTTTCTCGAAGTGACCCGATCCTCGTAACGGGCGGCACTACATCCTCTTGCCTATGTGGAACCTGATCCGTGCCGAGTGGCTGAAGCTGACGAGGCGGCCCATCGTCTGGATCCTGCTGGCGGTCTTCCTCGGCCTGCTCGCCGTCCAGATCCTGACGCAGTTCGCGCTGGTGAGCCTGATCGGCGAGCGCGTGAGCAGCCCGGCGCTCGAGAGTCAGATCGAGGAGTGGCGCCGGCGGACGGTCTTCCCCGGCCTGTTCGGCGTGGTGTTCAACCACCTGAACGGGCTCGGCGGGATCTTCGCGGTGGTGCTGGCAGCGGCGGCGATGGGCAGCGAGTATAGCTGGGGCACCCTGCGCACGCAGCTTGCGCGCCAGCCCTCCCGCGGGCGCCTGCTTGTCGCCAAGCTCGTGACGCTGCTGGCGCTGCTGGTGGTCGCGGCGCTGCTGGCCCTGGCGCTCGGCAGTCTGCTCGGCGGCATGCTCGGCGGCCTGCGCGGCTCAGCGGGCACCGTGACGCAGGCCGACCTGCTGCAGCTCCCGCTCGCCCTGCTGCGCGCCCTGTATGTGCTGCTGCCGTACGTGCTGCTGACCCTCTGCCTGACGGTGCTCGGGCGCTCGCTGCTGGTCGGGCTCGCCGGCGGGCTGCTCTACCTGGTCTTCGAGGTCGGCCTGGGCGCGCTGGCGCTGTTCCAGGTGCTCGGCGGCGTCTGGCAGCTGATCTACAGCCTGACCCCCGGCCAGAACATCAACACCCTGGCGCTGATGAACAGCCACGCCTTCGGGCTCTCCCCCGAGAACGTCACAACCATGGACCTCTCGACGCTGCCCTCGCCGCTCCAGGCCACCCTGGTGATCGCCGTCTACTGCGCGCTGTTCCTCGCCACCGCGCTGTACGAGCTGCGCCGCCGCGACGTGTTCGGGCCGTCGTGACCCCGCGCAGCTAGCGCGGCTCGGCCAGGATCACGATCGGCAGCGGGCCGAAGGACTCGATCTGCTCCTGCAGCGGGCCGGCGCTCAGGTAGAGCCCGGTCGAAGAGCCGCCGTCCAGGTTCAGCGCGCGGTCGATCTCCAGGTCGGCGCCGGCCAGCCACTCCGCAAGCTCGCGCAGCGAGAAGCCGCTGGTCGGGCTGACGATGAACAGCACCCGGCCGGAGCGATCGATCGCGACCGCGGTGCGCCGCGCGCGCTGGCCGTTGTCCTCGACCTGCGCGGCGGACCCGCCGGGGAAGACGAGCATGGGGAAGGACTGCACCGCCTGCGCGAGCGGCACGGACGGGTCGTAGGGCACGTCGCGCAGCGGCCACAGCGTGACCTCGTCGCCCGGCGACACGGCGAGCATGCCGCCGAACCCCTCGTAGCTGCTGCCGCTCACGACGCCGTCGCTGATCACGAGCGCGGTGGCGGCGTACTCGGGGGTGAAGAAGGCGCCGTTGATGGCCAGCAGCGGCCGGCGCAGCTCGAACCAGCTGGCGATCGAGCGCGGCTCCTGCGGGCTGTACGCGACGCGCAGCCGCACCTGGCTCGGATCCAGCCGGACGATGACCACCGGGAAGGGCAGGCGCCCGTCGCCCGGATCGACCTGCAGGCGCCGCAGCTCGATGCCCGAGTCGCCTGGCATCCAGCCGGTGTCCGGCGGGCTGTGCTCCTGGTCGGGGGTGGTGTCCTGGGTGGGATCGTCCGCGGGGGCGGGCGAGACGAGCGCGGCGGTCGGCAGCAGCGTCGGGACGGTGCGAGTCTCGCGCGGCGTGCTCGCCTCGGAGGCGCAGGAGACCACGAGCGCGGCGGCGATCAGCAGCAGGATGTGGCAATACCTGATGGCCCGCCGTTGCGTCATGCGTCAGATACCGCGCGGTCGGCTTCTCACCCCGGCGATTATACCACGGCAGGAAAGCCCGCCCGGCGGCCCTCCGCTGCGGTACGACGTACGCAGCCGTGCCGCCTCAAACGCCTCTTGGGCTGCTTCCCGCAGAGAGATATAGAAGGCGAGCGATCACGCTCCTCATTTCCGCCGCTCTCGCGGGCCGAGAGGTGCGGCCGTGGCGCCATCCCCCGTACGGGAAGGCGTGCCGCCTCAAACGCCTCTTGGGCTGCTTCCCGCAGAGAGATATAGAAGGCGAGCGATCACGCTCCTCATTTCCGCCGCTCTCGCGGGCCGAGCGGTGTGGAGAGGTTCCCGCAGAAGCGATGTTCCGCCGCTCTGCAGCGACTGTGTGCCCGCAGAGCGGCGGAGGAATATGTGAGCGCCGGCGGCCTCAGGCCGACATAACCGAGGCGCTGTCCTGGCGGGCGCGGTCCCGCACCGCCTCAGCAGCCGCGATCCAGCCCTCGACGGTCGTCGGGCGCGGGGCGCGGCTCTGGAGAAAGCGCTGCACGGCGGCCCAGTTGTCCCCGCCGATCACCTCGGAGTACCGCGCGAAGAAGCGCTGCTCCGCCTCGGCCGGGTCGCGCGGGGGCTGGTGCGTGCTCGCGGCGCTGCGGGCCGGCGCTGGCTGCGGCGCCTCCGCGTCGGCCTCGGTATCCTCGGCATCCTGGGCGGGCGCGGGGGCGGCGGCGCGGGTGGCCTCGGCGCTCTTGCGCTTCGACTTCGCCTCGTCGGGTACCTGGTCCGGGTAGAGGGTCGCGAGGATGGCCGGGTAGCGCTTGTTGAGCTTGAGGTGCGCCGGCCGCGGCGGCTTGATGATCGGCGTGATCACCCGATCCTCGCCCTCGCGCTCGACGAGCAGGATCGCGTCGGCCTCGTAGGTGATCTGCTCGTCGGCCAGCACGCGCAGCCCCTCGTCGTGCAGGCTGCCGTCCTCCTGCCCGCGGTACTTGCGCGCCAGGTGGCCGATGATAATGACGTGGAAGCCGGCCTGCTTGAGCTCCGTCAGGCCCGTGTAGACCGCCTGCATGTTGCGGTTGACCGAGGCGTGCTCATCGTAGTGGATGCTCGTCTTGCGGTCCGTCTCGGCGCCGGCGCGCCGGGTGGCGTAGGCGCGCATGGCCTGGAAGACCTTGGAGATCGAGTCGAGCACGACGGTGTCGCCCGGCTTGCCGATCCTGCGGATCTCCTCCATCGCCTCCGTCAGCTGGCGAAGCGAGAGCGTCTGCAACACCTGAATGCGGCGATGGATGCCCGGCTTGCCCGCCAGATTCTGCGACGCGCCTTCGGTGTCCAGCACCCACAGCGTGCCGCTCCGGCGCGCGCTGCTTGCCAGGTGCGACTTGCCGGCGCCGGCCTGCCCCGTCAGAATGTAGAGGCTGCCGGTCTGCAGCTCGTCCAACCGCTGGAACATGGCTTTCCTCCTCTTGTGGTGCGAGCCACGCGCATCTCTTACCGATATGCCTGTGCGCCAGGTACTGCCGCGGCGCGTAGCTCAAGTCGGAGTATAGCACAGACGTTCGAGTATGTAAAGCATTTGTTCTACTTTTTCTCCCGAACATGTGCAATGCTGCTCGGGCTGCGCCCCGCATTCCGGCGGCCTCGCGCGCACGCCGTGCTACAATGCGCAAAAAGGAGCTTCCAGATGAACTGCTGGCACTGCGAGCGCCCTGCCCACGGGGCGTGTATCTTCTGTGGGCGCGGGGTGTGTAAGGAGCACGCCCGCGAGATGCCGCACATCGTCGCCCTGTACCGCGATGGCCGCGGCGCGCACAAGGCGATCGTCACGGCGCGGGCGCTCTTCTGCGGCCTGTGTGAGCCGCGCGAGGATCCGGTGGAGATCCCGGAGCTGAAGTGAGCTGGGGCGCGGACGGCCGCCCGGGGAGTCGCCCACGCGCCGCGTACCAGCCGCCGAACAGCGCAACCGCGAGCAGCAGCTCGGCCGCGTCGCCGCCGTAGTACATCAGCTGCGCCCCCGCGCGGATCGCCTCCGCATCGTGCGGGGTGCCGCGCGGCCAGAGGTAGGCGTACATGAGCTTGCCGAGCGCGGCGTGCGCGGCGATCGAGAGGAACAGGGCCGCGAGCCGGGCGCGCATGCTCGGGCGGCGCGGGAGCGGGTCCGCACCGACAACGACCGCGGCGAACAGATACCCGGCCGCCAGGAAGTGAACATTCACCAGGCGGTGGAGGCCCGGGCTCGCCAGCACCGCGGCGTAGAGCGGCGTGAGATACAGCAGGTACATCCCGCCGGTGCTGAGCAGCAGCGCGCAGGCGGGGTGGCTCAGCCAGTGCGCCGGGCGGCTGCGGAGGAGCGCGACGATGCGCCGGCTGGCCCTCGCGGGCAGCGTGCGCAGCGCGAGCGTCACCGGGGCGGCGAGCACGAGCGCCAGCGGCGCGAACATGCCGATCAGCAGGTGCTGGACGACGTGGCCGCGGAAGTCGTGGTGCGCGAGGTGCGCCACAGGCGGCGAGAGCGCCAGCGCAACGAGGCCCACCCCCACGGCGAAGCTTCCGGTCCGCCAGTGGCTCCAGCGGCGCATCGGGCGGCGCTGCCAGCCCGCGGCGGCGGCGTAGAGCGCGACCGCCGCGGCCGCGATCAGCAGTATCGGGCCTGCGGAAGCGGCGCCGGCGTCTGAGTGGTGTCCCGGCATCGCGAGAGCTGCTCCTGTTCGGTGGGCGCGCCGCGCAATCCCTGCTACTCGGCGGGTGAGTCGTGTGCCGGCGCGTGCCCCGCCGCCGATCGCGCGCGGCCCATCAGCGCGATGCCGACGACGAGAAGCGCAAGGCCGAAGAGATTCCAGGCGATGTCGTAGGGCAGCAGGTCGACGTCGTAGCGGATCTGGTGAACCCGCAGCAGCTTGTGGTCGACGATCCCGTCGAAGATCTGGAAGCCGCCGGCGCCGAGGAAGAAGCCGGCCCAGGCCCACTGCCGCGCCAGGACGTGCCGCCGCAGCATGTCGGCCGCGAGGAAGGAGCCGGCCACGATGGCGATCAGCTCGGCGGCGTGGAGCAGCCCGTCGGACAGGAGGCCGATCGCCGGGGTGGCGTTGTCGTAGAAGTGGTGCCAGCCCAGCACCTGGTGGAAGATGATCTCGTCGACAGCAGCCATCAGCCCGATGCCGATCAGAGCCGCCGCCCACATCGACCGGGTTGTCTCGGGCACAGCCCGATCGGCACGCTGCATCGCTCGCTTCTCCAGTGGCTCGCTCCTGCGGACGCTCGGAACGCTTTACTAGCAAGAAGCACACCTGGAGAAGCGGCGCCAGACCGGCGCCGGGCGTTCTGTCGCTCAGCGCGGGCCCTGCGCCTCAGGCAGCGCGCCCTCTGCCGCGGCCTTCGGCTCCTCGCCGATGATCGGCAGCTGGATGGTCATCGTCGTGCCCCGGCCGACCCGGCTGTCGACCAGGATCTCGCCGCCGTGCTCCTTGATGATCCCGTACGAGATCGAGAGCCCGAGGCCGGTGCCGGTCTGCCCGCCGGCGCCCTTGGTCGTGACGAACGGCTCGAAGATCCGGTCGCGGATCGACTCCGGGATGCCGCCGCCGGTGTCCGTCACACTCAGCTCGATCGCCCCGTGCCGCTCGCGCAGGCTCACCGACAGCTCCCCGCCGTCCGGGAGCATCGCGTCGCGGGCGTTGGTGATCAGGTTCAGCACCACCTGCGCGATCTGCCCGAGGTCGCAGATGGTGTGCGGCACCGGCTCGATCTGGCGGTTGACGGCGATGTTGGCCTTGCGCAGGTCGAGCTCCACCAGCGTCAGCGTCTCCTCCACCGCGTCGGCGATGTTCGCCAGCTCGCGGCGGTGCTCCTGGCGGCGCGCGAACGTGAGCAGGCCGCGGGTGATGCTGCGCCCGCGCAGGCAGGCCTGGATCACCACATCCAGCGCCCGGTTCTTCTCCTCGAGGTCGGGCTCGTCGCGGCCGAGCTGCGCGTGGCCGAGCATGCTGCCGAGCAGGTTGTTGAACTCGTGCGCGATCCCAGCGGCGAAGGTGCCGACGGCGGCGAGCTTGGAGGACTGGATCAGCTCGACCTGCTTGTGGGCCAGCTCGTCGAACAGCCGGGCGTTCTCGAGCGTGACGGCGGCCTGGCGGGCGAAGGACGCCAGCACGCGCTGCTCGTCGCCGTCCAGCCCGCGGACCCGATCGAACGCCAGGCAGATCACGCCCAGCGCGCGCTGGTCGGTGGCGAGCGGGATGCTCAGCACGGCCGACCAGCCCTGCGACTCGGATCGCGCGGACTCCGGGGCCAGCTCGTGGCGCCGCTCGTCGGCGTTCAGCACGACGCGCCCGCGGGACAGCAGCGCGCCGTACGCCTCGGCGTCGACGGCGGACTCCTGCTCGTCGGTCGGGATGTTGTGGCTGGCCTTGAGGCGCGGCGTGTTCGTCTCGTCCAGCAGCACCACCCAGCCGGCCGAGGCGCCGAGCAGCGCCGCGAGCCGCTCGCACAGGATGCCGAGCATCTGCTGGACATCGCGGGTGGCGACCATGGTGATCGCCAGGCTCTGGAGCCGCTCGAGACGCTCGTTGCTGAGCCGCTGCCGGGCCTCGAGGTCGGCCAGGCTGCGCGAGGCCCGCCGCAGCATGACCTGGCCGCGCAGCAGGTAGTGCGCCCCGACGAGCACGCCCAGCCCGAGCGGCAGCGTCCACGGGCTGCTGTGCCACAGCACGGCGAGCGTCCCGCCCAGCGTCACCAGCGCCGCGCCGTACCAGCGCAGCGCCTGCAGCCGCGCGCGCCAGCGTCGGAGCGACAGCCTAGGGCCGGTGCTGGCCGCGACCTCCAGCGCGTACAGCAGCACCCCCAGGAGCAGCAACCCTGCGACCGACAGCGGCGTCGTATAGGGAGGCTCGCCCGGCGCATGTGTGAGGCGGTCGATCGGCGCGGCCAGCAGCACCAGGAGCGCTCGCGCCGCGGCGGCCCGCAGGGCAGGCGGAAGCGGCCGGCGCAGCGCCGGCAGGAGGCTGCCGACCAGCGCGGCCACCAGCGCCGCCGGCCAGCCGAACACCGCCAGGCCGCCGAGCAGCAGCGCCGGCGCCGCCGTGAGCAGGCTGCCGTCCTCCAGCTCCACCGCCAGCAGGTCGCCGAGCGCAACCAGCCCGGCGAGGGCGATGCCCGCGGCGAGCGGTGTGAGAGCGAGCGCCGGCGGGCTGACCAGCAGCGCCAAGCCCAGCCCGACCGCCAGCGCGATGCCCCAGATGATGGCGGTGGTGCGAGGGGACATGCGCGGCGCGCTCTCCGTCGTCTTCGGCTTGGCCGTCTGCGCGAGCAGCATCTACACCTCGTCGATGATCCGCGAGTTATAGCACGGGATGTGCGCGGAAAACGTGACTCGTTGATCACAACGCCAGTGACAGGGCCGGAGTTACGGGCGCCCCTCGTAGCGATGCGCCAGATGGGCGGGCGTGGTATGATAGCGCCGTCAGTGTGTCAGAAGTGGCGGATATGAAGGCAACCAAACCGGCGGCGCAGCAGTTCGACGTTGCGCCCCTCGACAGCTACGCGGAGCGGATCACCAGCGGCATCTCGATGCTCGGCGGCGTGCTCATGCTGCCGTCGCTGTTCCTCTACCTGAGCGGCTTCCTCTTCGTGGGGGTCGCCTCCACCGGCGCCCTGATCACCGCCGCAACCGCGGTGGCGCTGGCGGCGTGGCTGGTGCTGAACTACGCCGTCCAGCCGACGCGCTACATCATCGATGGCGACCACCTGGTGATCCGGCGGCGCTGGGTGCGCCCGCTGCGCATCCCGCTCAAGGAGGTGACCGGGGTCTCGCCCGCCGGCGCCATGGCCGACATGCCGCGCTTCGGGCTGCGGCGCTCGTTCAACGCCGGCGTGTTCGGCTACCAGGGGCCGTTCCGGCTCGCGCCGTACGGCTCGGTGTTCTTCGCCGCCACTAACCGCGAGAGCCTGGTGGCGGTGGCGCGCGTCGCCGACCCGCCGCTGCTCCTCAGCCCGTCCCGCCCGCGCGAGTTCGTCGAGGCCCTGCGCGAGGCGCGCATGCACCAGCCGGCCACAGACACGCCCGAGAAGGTCGACCGGCCTGATCAGGTGACTCGTTGACAGGGTGGCGAGGTGACCGGGTCGCTCGTTGATAGGGTGACTCGTTGATGGGGTGACGGGTGACCGGGTCGCTCGTTGACAGGGTGGCCTGGTGACGAGGTGGCAGATGGTTCGCTGATGGGAGTGGCGGGGTGACGGGGTGACGGGGTGACCCTTTGACGCCGGAAACCCGTGCGACACCACGAAACGCCTTGCCACCCTGTCACCCTGTCACCTTGTCACCCTGTCACCTTGTCACCCCGAGAGGCTGCCGATGCGCTTTGCTGCGCTTGAACAAGTTGCGATCCCGTGTGTTCTCGCCGAGATCGTGCCGGGGAAGCTCCACCCGGACGGCCGGCGCTACCTGCCGCTGATCGTCCTGCAGCTGCCTGAGCCGCCCGCTAGCGACGCGCCGCACGTCAGGCGGCTCGGCGTGGTCGACCGGCACCACGTCGTCGATCCGGCGCTGGTCGGGCGCTCCGGCACGGCGCGGCTGGTCTTTCTTCTAAGCCTGCTGCGCCTGCAGCCGCCGCCCTACCGGCAGGGCATCTTCGACGAGCAGGAGCCGGCTGCAGGGCGGGCGAGCACCGCCGTGACGGCGTGCGGGGTGGCGACACACGTGCCGGCCTGGGAGGCGCAGCGTGCGCACCTGCCGTACGAGGCGCTCTACACCGAGCTTGTGCTGGACGTCGGGTGCGGGACGATCGGGGTGCGCACCAGCACGACCGCCGAGAGCCTCGCGGAGGCGATCGGCAAGCCGCAGATCGAGCCCGGCGACTGGCTGTGCGTCCGGCGCTCGCGCATCGATATTCTGGCCTTCGAGGTGTAGCTCAGGCACGGAACGTGCATACATCTGCCGCGGACAGGGCTTGCGCGGCCGCCCGCCCTCCTTCCAAAGATGGAGTGGGCTGTAGGTCGCAAGGGCAGTTTTTCCGCTGGGCGGAGCCAACGCGCCAGCCGCAGCATTGACAAGGCGGGCGCTTGTGATAGAATACACGTGCCATGCGATGGCAAAAGATAGTACAAAGGAGTCCCTTGACATGAAGTCGACGGTTCGGCTTTGGCTGGCGGGCGTAGCGGTTGCCGCGGCTCTGGTACTTGCGGCCTGTGGCGGCGGTGGCGGCGGTGGCGGCGGTGCCAGCGGCAATGCGCTCAACGTTGGCTCGGACGGTGAGAACTTGGCGTTCGCGCCAGCGACGCTGACGGTCCAGTCTGGTCAGGAGATCTCGGTTACCTTCAAGAACAACTCGGCCGCGCAGCAGCACAACTGGGTGCTCGTGAACGGCGGCGACGATGTGGCGGCGCGGGTTGATGAGGCGGCGGTCAATGCCGGCCCGCCGGACTACCTGCCCTCGGGCGACAGCAACATCATCGCGGCGACGAAGATGCTGCAGCCCGGCGAGAGCGAGACTGTGACCTTCACCGCGCCGGCGCCCGGCACCTACCTGTTCATCTGCACCTACCCGGCCCACTACGCCGCTGGCATGAAGGGCACCCTGACGGTGCAGTAGTGCAGGGCACGCCCCTGTGACGCCGACGGTACTCTGACGGAGTTGTGGCGTCGTGATGTGCTCGCCTGGCGAGCGCGTCACGACGCCTTATCGTATCTCATGCACACAGAGCGCCTCTATTTTGCGGACCCCTACCTGCGCCACTTCAGCGCCAACGTCATCGCCCGCGAGGAGCGCGGCGGCCGGCCGGCGGTCGCGCTCGATCGGAGCGCCTTCTACCCCGAGGGCGGCGGGCAGCCGGCCGACAGCGGCACGCTCGGCGGCGTCGCCGTCCTCGACGTGCAGTCCGAGGGCGAGCTTGTGTGGCACGTGCTGGCGGAGCCGCTGAGCGCGAGCGCCGTCGAGGGCGAGATCGACTGGGCGCGGCGCTTCGACCACATGCAGCAGCACCTCGGGCAGCACATGCTCTCGGCGGCGTTCGAGGAGCTGTTCGGCCTGCGCACCGTCTCGTTCCACCTGGGCGCCACAGCCGCGACGATCGACCTCGCCATAACGGCGCTGGAGCCGAGCCAGGCGACGGCCGCCGAGGAGCTGGTCAACACTGTGATCTGGGAGGACCGGCCGGTTCATGCGCGCTTCGTGACCCCCGAGGAGCTGGCGCGGCTGCCGCTGCGCAAGCCGCCGCAGGTCGAAGGGCCGGTGCGGGTGGTCTCGGTGCCCGACTTCGACCACTCGGCGTGCGGCGGGACGCACCCCCGCTCGACCGGCGGTGTCGGCGTGCTGCACGTGCGGCGCTGGGAGCGGCGCGGCGACACGGTGCGGCTGGAGTTTCTGTGCGGCGGGCGGGCGCTGCGCGATCTGCGCCGGAAGAACGCCATCCTGGGGCGCGTCGCTTCCGCGCTGAGCGTGGGCGTGGACGAGGTCGAGGCGGCGGTGGCGCGGCTTCGCGATGCGGAGGAGCGCTCGCGCAAGGCGCTGGAGCTGGCCGGCGAGCGCCTCACGCGCTACGAGGCGGCCGAGCTTGCCGCGCAGGCCCAGGTCGTCGGCGGGCTGCGCGTGGTGAGCCGGGTGTTCGAGGGGCGCGCGCTCGAGGAGGTGCGCAGCCTGGCGCAGCAGATCGGCGGCGCGGGGTGCGTGGCGCTGCTCGGGCTGCGGGGCGCGAAGGCCCAGGTGGTCTTCGCGCGGGGCGACGGGCTGCCGCTGGACTGCGGGGCGCTGCTGCGCGCGGCGCTCGCGCCGCTCGGCGGGCGCGGGGGAGGCCAGCCGGGCCTGGCGCAGGGCGGCCTACCCGACGGCGCGCAGCTCGAGGCGGCCCTTGCGGCTGCGGTGGCACACCTGGCCAGCGCCACCGAGCTGTGATCCCTTCAGCATTGTCGCGCCCCGGCGCGCGTGCTATAATCGCTCGGTATTTGGAGTGTGATCGGGCTTCTGCCGCTCTGTGATGCGGTACAGCCCTTCTAGATAGGGAGCAACGAATGGATCGCTATCTGGTCACCGGCGGCGCAGGGTTCATCGGCTCGCACCTGGTTGATGCGCTCGTGCGGCGCGGCGACAGCGTGCGGGTGTTCGACAACTTCTCCAGCGGCGTGGCGCAGAACCTGGCGGCCGTGCGCGACCAGATCGAGGTCATCGAGGGCGACCTGCGCGACCGCGAGGCGGTGCGGCGCGCGGTAGAGGGCGTGGACGTGATCCTCCACCAGGGCGCCCTGCCGTCGGTCCAGCGCTCGATCGAAGACCCGCTCGCCACGCACGCCGTGAACGTGGACGGCACCCTGTATCTGCTCATGGCCGCGCACGAGGCCGGCGTCCGGCGGGTGGTGCTCGCCTCGTCCTCGTCGGTCTACGGGGACAGCCCGACGCTGCCCAAGCACGAAGGCATGCCGCCCGACCCGCGCTCGCCCTACGCCGTCTCCAAGCTCGCGGCCGAGAGCTACGCGCTGGCCTGGACGGCGTCGTTCGGGCTCCCGACGATCGCGCTGCGCTACTTCAACGTCTACGGGCCACGGCAGAGCGCCAACTCGGACTACGCGGCGGTGATCCCGAGATTCGTGACGCGCATGCTGCGCGGCCAGCCGCCGATCATCTACGGCGACGGCCTGCAGTCGCGCGACTTCACCTACGTGGAGGATGTCGTCGCCGCCAATCTGCTGGCGGCCGCGGCGCCCGCCGAGGTGAACGGCGCCTTCAACGTCGCCGCCGGCGGCCGCTACACGCTGCTCGATCTGGTCGCCGCGCTGAACCGCATCCTGGGCACCGACCTGGCCCCGGAGCACGCGCCCGCGCGGGCCGGCGAAGTCCGCCACTCGCAGGCCGACATCAGCCGCGCCGGCGAGGTGCTCGGCTTCGAGCCCGCCACGCCGTTCGACGAAGGGCTCGCGCGGACGGTGGCGTTCTTCCGCGCCCAGTGAGGAGACAGATGGACAGCACGTCCTTCCAGTCACAGCTGCTGAACCGCATCACCAGCCGCACAGCGCGCGTCGGGATCGTCGGGATCGGCTACGTCGGGCTGCCGCTGGCGGTGGTGTTCGCCGAGGCCGGCTTCCGCGTCACCGGCGTGGACATGAGCCAGGAGCGGGTCGACCAGATCAACGCCGGCCGCAGCTATATCACCGATATTCCCTCCGAGACGATCGCCCGGCTGCGCGACGACGGGCGCATCGAGGCCACGACCGACTACTCGGTGCTGGCCGAGCTGGACGCGATCAGCATCTGCGTGCCGACGCCGCTGCGCAAGACGCGTGACCCGGATATCTCGTTCATCGTCAATGTGACCGAGCAGATCGCCCAGTACCTGCGCCCCGGCCAGGTGATCGTCCTGGAGAGCACCACCTACCCCGGCACCACCCGCGAGGTCATTCTGCCGCAGCTGCAGTCCAGCGGCCTGGAGGTGGGGCGCGACTACTTCCTGGCCTTCTCGCCCGAGCGCGTCGACCCGGGGCGCACCGACTGGACGACCTACAACACCCCCAAGGTGATGGGCGGCATCACGCCCGCCTGCCTCACCGTGGCCAAGGCGCTCTACGAGCAGGCGATCGAGCGGGTGGTTCCGGTGAGCAGCCCCGAGGCGGCCGAGATGGTCAAGCTGCTGGAGAACACCTTCCGGGCGGTCAACATCGGCCTGGTGAACGAGGTGCTGCTGATGTGCGACACGCTCGGGCTGGACGTGTGGGAGGTGATCGACGCGGCGGCGACGAAGCCGTTCGGCTTTATGAAGTTCACGCCGGGGCCGGGCCTGGGCGGCCACTGCATCCCGATCGACCCGCTGTACCTGTCGTGGAAGCTGAAGACGCTGAACTACACCGCGCGCTTTATCGAGCTGGCGAGCGAGATCAACACCAGTATGCCGCACTACTGGGTGCAGCGGGTGCAGGATGCGCTCAACGAGGTGGGCAAGGCGGTCAAGGGCAGCCGGGTGCTGGTGGTGGGCGTGGCCTACAAGAAGGACGTGGACGACGTGCGCGAGAGCCCGGCGCTCGACATCATCCACCTGCTGTTCGAGAAGGGCGCCGAGGTGTCCTTCCACGACCCGCACGTGCCGGCAGTGACGGTGCACGACCGCGAGCTGCAGTGCGTGCCCGACATCCACGAGGCGCTGCGCGCCGCCGACTGCGTGGTGATCGTGACGGACCACTCGGCCTACGACTGGGCGGCGGTCCACCGCGATGCGCGCCTCCTGGTGGACACACGTGCGACGCGGCGGCTGATCCGGAGTGACCAGGCGACTCGGTGACGGGGTGACAAGGTGACAGGGTGACCAGATGGTTCGTGGTGCGGCACAGGTTTCTGGTTCCTCCAGTCACCCCCTCACCCCGCCACCCAGTCACCCCATCACCCAGTCATAGGACATACCCGCGCTTCCTGGCGACCTCCTCCTTGTGCTTGCGGAAGAGCACGTCGCGCTCGGCTGCGCGCAGCTCGCGCGAGTAGGTCGCGAGGATGCGCTCGACCTCGGCGTCGATCTCGTCCTCCTTGGAGAGGTCGGCGACGATGAAGTCGTAGATCGCCTTGACGCGCGCGGCGCGCCCCTCGCCCGGGCGTGCGCCGGGCGCCTCTTTGTATGCGAGCAGGCCGCGCTGCTCGAGCTCGTCGTGGAGCCGCTCGGCAATGCGGCGGATCTTGTCTTCGGACAGGCGCATCGACAGTTCTCCTCTCTATGCCTCCGGATCGCGCGGCGCCATGCGGCTCGGCCCCACCGGCAGCCGCAGCAGATTCACGATGTGCCACTCCGTCCCCCGGCCGTGCACCCACAGGTTGATCGCCGTCGGGCGGCCGCCGCGCCGGTCCCAAGGCAGCGCGTCCTCGCCGATGCGCACGATCAGCTGGTAGCGCTGGCCGGGCGGGAACCAGTAGATCATCTCGCGCATGGCGCCCTCGCGGACGGCGAGCGCGGACCCGGCGCAGGCGAGCAGCAGTGTCATGACGAGCGAGAGCGCGGCGAGTGCGACGATCATGGTTTTGGTCATCGCTACAGGTCTACCTTCCCCAGCTCGTCCTCCAGGCGGCGCGCGACCGTCTGCAGCACCTTGACCCGCGCGAAGCGCTTGTCCTCCGACTCGACGATCGTCCAGGGAGCGGCGGGCGTCGAGGTGCGCGCGAGCATCTCGTCGGCGGCCTCCTCGTACTGCGGCCACTTGGCGCGGTTGCGCCAGTCCTCGTCGGTGAGCTTCCAGGCCTTGTAGGGGATGGTCTGCCGCTCCTCGAAGCGCCGCAGCTGCTCCTCGGGGCTGAGGTGCATCCAGAACTTGCAGATGATCGTCCCGCGGGCGATGAGCTGGCGCTCGAACTCGTTGATCTCGGCGTAGGCGCGCCGCCACTCGTCGGGCCGGGCGAACCCCTCGACGCGCTCCACGAGCACGCGGCCGTACCAGGAGCGGTCGAAGATCGCGATCTGGCCGGCGGGCGGCAGCCGGCGCCAGAAGCGGTACAGGTAGTGGTACGCCTTCTCCTCGCCGGTCGGCGCGGCGATGGCGTGGACGACGTAGGCGCGCGGGTCGAGCTTCTCGGTCACGCGCTTGATCGCGCCGCCCTTCCCGGCCGCGTCCCACCCCTCGAACACCAGCACCACCGGGCGCTGCTGGCGGTAGACCTCCAGCCCGAGCAGGTAGAGGCGCGCCTGCAGCCGCGCCAGCTTGCGCTCGTAGGTCTTCTGGTCGAGGCTGAGGCTCAGGTCGACGTGCCGCAGGATGGGCTTCGGCGGCTCGGCCCCTGCGTAGCCAGCCGCCTCGGCCGGCGCAGGCTCGGCGGGGGGCGTCTCGGCGGCTGGCTCATCGCCGTTGGCGCTCGCGCCGGCCGCGGCCAGCCCGCGGCGGAACCAGGCTCCGCTGGCGTCGAACAGCTCATCCGTCGCCGGCGCGTCCGCCGGCTGCCGCCCGAGGCGCGCCTCGAGCGCCGCGAGCACCGCCTCGAGCACCGCCAGCCGGGCGTAGCGCTTGTCGGTGGCCGGGACGACCAGCCAGGGCGCGTAGGGCCGGTCGGTGCGCGAGATCACATAGGAGACGGCGTCGCGGTAGCGCTTGTAGCGGCGGTGCTGCCGCCGGTCCTCGTCGGTCACCTGGTAGGCGGTGAGCGGGTCGGCGAGCAGCTTCTTGAAGCGCCGGCGCTGCTCGTCCTTCGAGATGTGCAGCCAGAACTTCAGCAGGATCGTGCCGTCGTCGGCCAGCTGGCGCTCGAAGGCGAGGATGTCCTCGATCTCGGTCTGCGCCGCCTGCGCCGGGGCCTTGGCCTCCGCGCACGCGGCGATCACCTGGCGGTACCAGGAGCGGTCGAAGATCGCGATCTGGCCGTAGCTGGGGATCTTGAGCCAGAAGCGGTGCAGCCAGGGGAAGAGGGTCTCGTAGGTGCGCGGCGGGGTGATCGCGTTGACGCGCAGGCCGCGCGGGTCGAGCCGGCGCGTGAGCTTGCTGATCGTCTGCACCTTGGCGGTGCCCGCCCAGCCCTCGAAGACGATGATCGCCGGCACCCGCGCCTCGAGCAGCGCCTGCTCCAGGTCGAACAGCCGCGCCTGCAGGCCCGCCAGGCGGCGCTTGTACTCGCGCTTGTCGACCGAGCGGTCGAGGTCGATCTCGTCGAGCATGGATGACTCCGCTTGCCGCGCCGGCGCTGCGCCTCCGCGTCAGGCCGGAGGGCCGGTGTGCCACCAGCAGCATGCGTGCCAGATTATAGCACGCCCCACCCAGGCCATCCCGGCGGCGCTCAGCGCGGCGGCGCGTAGCTGGCCAGCTGGCGCACCAGCGGCTCGACGTCGGCGGGGATGCTGCCCTCGCTCATCTCCAGGCGGCGCACGCGGCGCCCGACGCGGGCGACCAGCTCGTAGGCGTAGGCGTCCGGGCTCTGCCGGCCGTACGCGAATGTGTGCGCGTCGAAGTCGATCGACGCTATCTCGCGCCTCAGCTCCTCCAGCTCGGCGTCCGAGAGCACCCAGGCCGCGCGCTCGCGCTCTCCGCCCGGCCCGTCGGCGTCGTACGTCACGCGCCCGTCGCGGTAGACCGTCACGGCGCTGGTGCGGAACACCAGGCCGCCGCTGCGGACGAGGGTCACGAGCGCGCCGCGCGGGAGGGGCGTCCGCTGCGCCTCGGGCCGCTCAGTCTTGCGGCGGCTGCGCTGCGGCTCGGGCCGCCCCTGCGGCGCATTCAGGTGGCTATCGTACTCTCCGGGCGGGATGCTGCCCAGCACCCGCAGCCCGGAGTCCGTCTCGGGAGGGGGAAGCCGCAGCGGGGGCAGCTCGGGCGCGCGGTCGTTCGGGTCCTGGTCTGTCATTGGACGTTCACCGTCTGCATGATGCGGTCGAACTGCGCGCTCGCCGCTTCGAACGCGTCCGCCGGCGCCGCCAGCGTGATGTAGTACGCGCTGTCGGGGGTCTGCACGATGTACTCGCGGGCGTGGACCACCACGGGGAGCGCCGGGCGCCCCGGCGTGTCGATCGGCTGCACGACGTAGGCGTACTCGAGGTAGTGCGCCGGCGCGCCGTCGACCGTCGTCTCCTCCTGGCCCATGAGGTAGTAGGCGGTCAGGTCGTCGCGCTCGTCGACGCGGCGGTCGATCAGCGTCTGGAGCGTGGGCGGGCTGGCCGGGTCGAGCAGCGCGCTCTCGACGCTGAGCTGCGTCTTGAAGGTCGACGGCGTGAGCGGGTCGGAGGCGAAGAGGAGCCTCCCCTCCTCTTCGGACGTGCTCCAGCCGGCGGGGTAGGCGATGCTGAACGGCAGATCCTGGGCCTGGAACGTTGTGGTGCGGCCCTCCACCTGGCTGCGCAGGAGCAGCGCCAGGGCGAGCGCCACCAGCAGCACCAGCGCCACGCCGAGGTCTTTGGGCAGCATGCGGATGCGCCAGTGCTGGGCACTTTCGGTAGTGCGGATCATCGTGCGCTCCCTCGAGAGGCCCTGCGCGGGCCCGCCAGAGTCACCTCCACCGCCCGGCGCATGAGCCAGATCAGCACCGCGAACATCACGAGCGCGACGATCAGCCCGAGCGCCAGCGAGCGCCACGGGTCCACGCTCAGGCCCGCCGCGCTCACCTCGTTGATCAGCCAGCTGAACAGCCCGTTGAGCGTGGCGGCCACCACCAGGCCCAGCGGCACCCACCAGACCGGGCGGCGGACGAACTTGGCCTCGGCCATGAAGTAGCCCAGCAGCCCGCCGAACGTCGCCTGCGCCAGCGCGGTGGTCACGACCCGGATCACGCCCGGCGAGATCGCGACGCCGCCGTTGTCCAGCACGAAGCGCAGGTTGAGCAGCGTCGCCACGCCCAGCCCGGCCACCGTTCCGTACAGGATGCCGTCCATGCGCTCGTCGAACTCGGGCGTGTTGTAGATCACCGCCCGCACCGCCGTGTAGACGATCGTCTGGTACACGAAGCCGAGCACCAGGATCGAGGCCAGCAGCGACGTGAGCGTATCGTGGGTGGCCCACTCGGGGACGCGCAGGCCATCGCGGATGAGCGGGAGCCCGACCGCCTGCGTGAGCAGGATCGCCAGCAGCAGCACCGAGGCCACGCTGGTCTTCGGCTCGGGCTCGAGCCGGTCCTGGCGGTAGAAGAAGAACAGCCACAGCGCCGTCGGCACCAGCGCCATGAGCAGGCCGGCCACCAGCAGCGCGCCCGGCTCGAGGCCCTGGATGTCGCGCGTCAGGTAGGCCACCAGCGCGCTGAGCGCGCCCATGCCGAGGATCAGCGCCAGGTCGGCGCGCCAGTAGCCGGTGTGCGGCCTGTTGACCAGCGCGTGGTGGCGGTCGCAGTAGACGCGCCCGCCGAGGGTCTTGTACGGCGGCGCCACCGGCTCGCCGCAGATACAACACGACAGCTGCTCGGTCATGGTGATCTCCTGAGCGTCGCGTCCACCACGAACGGGTTGGTCGCGTCGCTGGGCACTTCCACCTCGTTGTCCGCGACGATCGGGCGGTACCTGGCCGCCAGCACGATCACGCTGTAGGTCTGGCCGATCGGGACGGGGTTCTCGGTCTGGTACGCGCCGCTCCGGTCGGACACGCCGTACGTGAGCACCTCGTTCTGGGTGATCGCGCCGTCTGCGGCGGCGCGGCTGGCGGTGATGCCCGGCCTGAGGACGAAGACCTGGGCGCCGGCCACGCCGCGGCCGGTGTTGGCGTCGGTGATCTCCCCCGTGATGTAGACGCTGTCCGTCTGGCGCGGCGTGGGCGCCCGGGGCGCCTGGCCGGTCGTACACGAGATGAGCGCCACGTCGTCGACGAAGAAGCTGCTGATATTGCCGCGCGGGTTCTCGGAGGCGAAGACCAGCCGCACCGTCTGGCCGGCCATGTCGCTGACATCGAACTGCTCCTCATACCACGTGTCGTCGCCCTCGCGCGAGGAGTACTCCTGCACCGTGCTGATCAGGTCGCCGCGCCTGTCGAGGAACAGCACGCCGAAGCTCGCGTCGGCCGCGAGCAGCCCGCCGATCACGCCGCTGAGCTCCTGGTGGATGAGGCGCGCGAAGCGCAGCTGGACGCTGGTGGCGTTCGGCGGGATGCGCACCTCCTGGAAGATGAACTGCACGGCCTCCTGGTCCTGCCCGCCGAGCCAGGCGCTGCGGCGACCGGTGAAGGGCAGCTCGGGGTCGATGATCGCGAAGTCGCCGGACGTCACCTCGACCCAGCCGCCCTGGCTCTCGAACCCGCCGTTGGTGACGACGTTCGTGCAGCCGACCGGCAGCGGCGTCGGGGACGGGGTGGAGGGGCCGCTCGGCGAGCCGGGGACGGTCTGGCCATCCTCCGGCGGCTGCTGCGGCAGCGGGTCGCCCTCTTCCACCACCAGGCCCACCTGAGCGAAGGCGTCGCGCACCGCGGCCGCGTCGGCGTCGCCGTACAGCTCGCGCGCCGCCTGGATGGTCAGGTTCGCCGCGTCGATGAACTCCGATCTGGGCGAGAGGTACTGGGTCAGCGTCCGGTAGTAGATCTGGCCGGTCTTCTCGCGCCCGAGCGCCCGGGCGACCAGGAAGGCGGCCCGGTTGGGGATGCCGCTGTTGATGTGGACGCCGCCGTTGTCGAAGCGGCGGCTGGCCGGCAGGTTGGCGTACTCGCTGATGGTGGCCGGCTGCCCGATCCCCGCGAGCGGGTCGTTCGGGTCGTACAGCCCGCCGAGCGTCGGGTCCTCGAGGCTGCGCAGCACGGGCACCGGGAACGGCGGCGACAGGACGACCTCCTCGCCCATGGTCCAGTTCGCGGTGTCGATCAGCGCCGCGAAGACGTCCGAGTAGGACTCGTTCAGCGCGCCGGACTGGGACTCGTAGATCAGGCCCGCGGTGTTATCGGTGATGCCGTGGGTCAGCTCGTGGGCCACCACGTCGAGGCCGAGCGGCAGGGGCCGGAAGATCCGCCCGCCGTCGCCGTAGATCATCTGCTGCAGCTCGCCGATCCAGGCCGCGTTCTCGGTGTCCTCGTTGCTCGAGCCGAAGTGAACCGTCGAGACGATCGGCATGCCGCGGCCGTCGATGCTGTCGCGCTGGAAGTTGTTGAAGAAGTAGTCGTAGACCACGCCGGCGTTGTTGTGCGCCGCCTGCGCCACCTCGTCGCGCGAGCGCTCGCCCTCGTCGATCAGCTTGCGCCCCGGCAGCTCGGTCGAGTTGTTGGCGGTGAAGGTCACGCGCCGCTTGGCGCTCGTCAGCGAGTCGATCGCGTGGACCACCAGCGGGCGGTGGGCGTGGACGAAGAAGCGCCACTGGCCGAGCGGCGAGGTGGTGAGGATGGTCACCTGCCAGGTGAGGGTGGCGTGGCCGCTCTGGTCCACGTACACCATCAGCCGCGTGCGGTCGCGCAGGACGTTCGTCTTCACGCGCAGCCGCTCGAGCGGCTCGAGCTGGACCTCGCGCAGGTTGCGCAGCGCCACGTCGATCGCCTGGTCGGCGGTGAGGCGCGGCTCGGTCTCGATGTCGAGCCCGGGCGCCAGCTGCCCGTTCACCGAGACGACGCGCAGCCGCCGGTCCAGGTGCACCACCAGCTGGCGGCCGAACACCGGGATGCCGTGGTAGACCTGGTCGAGGCGCACGTGGTGCCAGCCGAGCTGCGGGTCGGGCTCGATGCGCAGCAGCCGCAGCTCCGCCGCCGCGCTCCGCAGGCCGAACAGCGCGCGGTTGGCCTCGAGGAAGCCGAGCGCGCGCTTGACCGGGTCGTCCTTCTCGTTGGGCGCCGGGGTGTAGGGAAGGCGCGCGTCGCGCTCCCGGGCGCGGAGCTGCTCGGCGACGCCGGTGACCGGGTCCCAGGCCACCACCAGCTCGGACGGCGCGCGGGCCTGGAGGGCCTCGAAGGCCTGCCGGGCGGACGGGTCCGGCTCCTGGGAGCGTCGCGGCGCGGCGGAGAGGCCGGGGAGGTCGGTGGCGAGCGGGGCGGCAGCGGCGGGCAGCGCGCCTGCGGCGAGGATCAGCGCGATCAGCGGCAGGCAGAGCCGTGCGGCGCAGAGACGTTTCATGGTCACCCTGGCTAGCGGACGGAGCGCCCGTCCATTCCTCGTCCGAGAAGGGTCAGGTGCGCGGGAAGGGCTTGGGGCCATAATACACCAGATTCGCCGCGCGCGCGAGATCGGCGCGCCCCGGCTCCTCGGCGTTCGCGCCGGCGATGCGGCCAGAATCCGCCCGTCTCTCTCGCTACTCCTCCTCCTTCCGGCCATAAAAACCGTATGTCTTTCGTTGGATAAGTTGGGCGCCCGATACCTGTCTTTTGACGGGTGACGGGCTGCCGCCCTGCGGTTACACTCCCCATTGTTGCCGATGTTGGCACGAGTTGCGTGGCGCAGACGCGTGGCATCGCCTGAGAGGACAGGAAGTACGCGGTGGCCCGCACCCCGAAGGGTGTGGGGGCGGCCGGCACGACTGCGTACGTCCTGAGAAATGAGGTTTGTGATGATTTTCAGCCGGACACTTATTGACAGGATCCCGCACCTGCTGGATGCCTACCTGCCCCCACCGGCGCCGCGGATCATGCACCCGGTGGTGCTGCGGCGGGCATCGAGCGGCGACGAGCCGCTGATTGCGGCGATGCTGGGGACGCTCTCGGCGCACACGCGCTACCTGCGCTACTTCACGACGCGCCCGCTCGACGGCGCGCAGGCGCTCCGCGAGGCGCGCCGCATGACCTCCGCGTCGCAGACGACGCTGCTCGCGGCGCAGGCGCGCGGCCCGGCGGAGGCGATCGCCGTCGCCGAGCTCGTGCCGGACCGCGGGCAGCCCGGCGTGGCCGAGATGGCGGTCCTCGTGCGCGACGACGAGCAGGGCAAGGGGCTCGGCACGCTGCTCGGGCAGTACCTGCTGCGGATCGCCCGCGCCCAGGAGCTGCGGCAGATCCGCGCCGTGGTGCTGGCCGAGAACCGCGCCGCGCTCGGGATGGTGCGCCGGATGGGCGCGCCGTACACCATCGTCTCCCACGAGACCGAGCTCGAGATCGAGATCGAGGTGTGAGGCCGCGCTACTCCTCCCGCTCCCAGCGTATCTCCACCTCGCCGCGCTCCTCGATCGCCTGCTCGAGCAGCGCGAGCAGGTCGGCATCGGCGCCGCGGTCGCGCAGCAGCTCGATCGTCGGCTGGTTGATATAGAAGTCGTTATCGTCGGGCGACTCGCGCTCCAGCACGGCGGAGAGCACCGCCAGCTGCCCCTCGCTGATCGTCCCTAGCAGCTCGTCGGTGGCGGCGTCGTAGACCATGACCGGCCCGCCGAAACCGCGCGCGGCCTCGGCGATCAGCTCCTGGGTGTCGGGGTCAAGCGCCACCGGGGCGGCCTCCTCGTGCAGAAGGGTCTCGACGATCACGCGCGCGGAGTCCGGGCGCCCCATGCGCTGCGCGTTGCGGCGCATCTGCTCGAGCCGCTCGGGGTCGGCGAGCAGCCGGTCGATCTTCCAGGCCATGGTGGTCACCTGGTTGCAGCGCAGCGCCACGCCCTGCTCGAGCAGGTGGTCGCTGTTACGCTCCTCCTGGCCGGGGATCGGCGCGACGATCACCATCGGCAGGCCGGCCGCCAGGCACTCGGAGGCGGTGAGCCCGCCGGGCTTGCCGATGAACAGCGTGGCGACGCGCATGAGGCTCGGCATCTCGTCGGTGAAGCCGAGGATGCGGAAGCGGCTGGCCTGAGACTCAGTGATGCGCGCCAGCTCGCGCCGCAGCCGCTCGTTGCGGCCGCACACGATCACGACCTGGGCCTCGTGGCCCAGGCGCAGGAGCTGCGCCGTGATCGCGCGCATCGGCCCGCCGCCCACCGCGCCCGCCGACGCGAGCAGGATCGGCCGGTCGCCGCGCAGCTTGTAGTGCGCCAGCACCGCCTCGCGGTCCAGCGGCTCGGCGAAGGCCGGGTCCACCGGCACGCCGGAGACGGTGACGCGGCCCTCGGGGAGGCCGAGGGCCACCAGGTGGGCCTTGGTCTCGTCGAGCGCCACGAAGTAGCGCTGGAAGTGGCTGCTGAGCCACATCGAGTGGAAGTCGAAGTCGGTCGTGACGATCGAGAGCTGCGTCTCGAGCCGGCCGGCGGCGATCAGCTGGGAGACGATCCCGACCGGCATGAAGTGGGTGCAGACGGTGATGTGCGGCCGGTACTCCTCGATGAAGCGCACCAGCGGCTCGGCGTTGAGCCGGTCGAGCAGCAGGCGCATGCTGTCGGTGCGGCCCGGCGCGTCGCTCGTGTCGTACCACCAGCCGACGAGCATGGGGCTGTCCTTGACCAGGCGCAGGTACAGGTCCGAGTAGAACGCGCGGTAGGCGGGGTTGGTGTGCTCGAGCGCGTCCTGGTTGACGACCTGCTCGACCAGCGGCGACGTCTGAAACACCTTCTCGAGGGCTGCGGCGGCCGCCTTGTGCCCCGCGCCGGCGCTGGTGCTCAGGATGAGGACACGCTTTTTCATAGGCACTCCGTGTGGGGTTGGCGCTGCGCGCGCCGGGCGCGGGCTCTCCCCTTTTCTGTCGCTCTGCGGCGCAGTGAGGTTCGGGGAGGCTTCGCCTCCCCGGAGACACCTTTCCCGCCGCTCTGCGGCGTGGTGTGGCTCCGCTCCATACTCAGCGGTGGGGTTCGGGGAGGCGAAGCCTCCCCGGAAGCTCTCTCTCGCCGCTCTGCGGCGACTGTGTCGCCGCAGAGCGGCGAGAAAATAGGGATCTCGGAGGGCCTGCGGCCCTCCGAACCTCCCGCGGAAAGCGATGCCAGAAGACCTGCGGCCCTCCGAACCTCCCACGGAGAGCGACGCCAGAGGGCCAGCGGCCTCCACACCTCCCGGCTCACGAGGGCGGCGGAAGAGGAGGAATGTGAAGGGTTCGCCCTCCGAACCTTCCCGCGGCAGGTGCCGCATCATCGCACCGCGTAAGCGGTGACCTACGCGAAGCGGGTGGGGTTGAACAGGCCGATCGGGTGGCGGGTCGCGCCCGTCTCCGCCAGGTCGGCCAGGATCTCGCCCACCACGCTGGCGAACTTGAAGCCGTGCCCCGAGCAGGGCGACGCCACGACTACGTTCGGGCGATGAGGGTGCATGCCGAGGACGAAGTGCTCGTCGGGCGTCATGGTGTACATGCAGGTCTGCGCGTGGAGCACGGGGCCGCGCAGCGCCGGGATGCGCTCCCCGATGACCGCGCGCAGCTCCTCGATGTCGTCGGGGCGCACGTTCCGGTCGATCGTCTCGGGCGTGCACGGCTCGCCGCCGCCGTGCAGCGCAACCTTCACACCGCCCGGCGGCCCCTCCTGGTGCGGGAAGCCGTAGAACGTCGCCCGCGGCGTCTCCCAGATGTAGATCGGGAAGCGGTCGGGCAGAAACGGCTCGGTGCCCCCCTCGGGGTCGAACCACACCAGCACCTGCCGCAGGACCTGCAGCGGGAGCTCCAGATCCAGCAGCTGCGGCGCCCACGCCCCGGGCGCGATCACCAGCCGCTCCGCCTCGTAGCTCCCGCGCGCGGTCCGCACGCGCACGCCGCGCTCGTCCGCCTCCCAAGCGTCCGCCGGCTCCTCGAAGCGCAGCTCGGCGCCCAGCTCGGCCGCGCGGCGCAGGTGGGCGGCGATGCTCGCCTCCGGCCGCAAGAAGCCGGCCCTGCGCTCGTACAGCGCGCAGGTCCCGTCGTCGGGCTGGAGCGCCGGGAAGCGCCGGCGCACCTCGGCGGCGTCGAGCAGCTCGTACTCCAGCCCGTGCTCCTCGGCGCTGCGCGTGGCGCCCGCCACCGCCTGGCTGTCCGGCGCCCCGAGCATCAGCCCGCCGGTCAGCGTGAGCAGCGTCTCGCCGGTCTCGCGCTCGATCTGCTCCCACAGCTCGTAGGCCCGCAGCAGCAGCGGCACGTAGGCCGGGTCCTCCATGTACGCCTGGCGGATGATGCGCGAGCGCCCGGTGCTCGACCCGTTGGCGTGGGCCGCCGTGAAGCGCTCCAGCCCGAGCACGCGCTTGCTGCGGCGCGCCAGCTGGTAGGCCGCCGCGCTCCCCATGGCGCCCAGGCCGATCACAATGACGTCGTAGGTCGCGGCCATTGCGTCCCCCTATGCGAGCTGGATCAGCACGCCCTCGTCCGGGCGCAGCTCCAGCGCCTCGCCCACTGTCTCGCCCTCGCGGTCGAGCCGGGTCGAGAGCACCACCGTCCCGCCGCGCGCCCCGTCCCATACCACGCGCTGCGGTTCACCGCCGAAGTTCAGCGCGACCAGGAAGCGCCGCCCGCCCCCCTCGCGCACGTAGCAGAACACGTCGCCCGCGGATGGAACCGGCACGTACGCGCCAACGGAGAGCGCCGGCTCGGCCCGCCGGAGCGCCAGCAGCCTGCGGTAGAGCGTGAGCGTCGAGCGCGGGTCGTCGCGCTGCGCGGCCACGTTCACCTGCTGGTAGTCGTCCGCCAGCGGGAGCCAGGGCGCGGCGGTGCTGAAGCCGGCGTTCGGGCTCGCGTCCCACTGCATCGGCGTGCGCGCCGGGTCGCGGCTGATGCCGATGTTCTTCCCCTGCGGGTCCTGGAACTGCTCGGGCGGGATGTCCACGTTGTGCATCCCGATCTCGTCGCCGTAGTAGATCGTCGGCGTCCCGCGCAGTGTCAGCAGCAGCATTGCCGCCACGCCCACCTGGGACTGGCCGGCGCGGGTCGCGACGCGCGGCTGGTCGTGGTTGCCCAGCACCCAGTTCGGCCAGCCGCCCGGCGGGAGCGCCTGCTCGTACGAGTCGACCGCCGCCTTGATCTTCTCCGCCTGCCAGGGCAGCAGGATGAGCTGGAAGTTGAACGGCAGGTGGCAGCCGTCGCCGTTCTGGCCGTAGTAGGCCATCAGCCGGTCGATCGGCAGGTAGATCTCGCCGACCATCATGCGCTCGTCGTAGGCGTCGAGCGTGCGCCGCATCATGCGGATGATGTCGAGCACCTCCGGCCGGTCGGCGTTGTAGACCGGCAGCAGGCTCGCGATCGGCGGCTGGTCGGGGCGGTAGTCCGGGTTGGGCGGGTTGTCGCGGAACTGGTCGTCCTTGATCATGAGCCAGATCACATCCACCCGGAACCCGTCGACCCCGCGGTCCAGCCAGAAGCGCAGCGCGTCCAGCATGGCCCGCTGCACCTCGGGGTTGCGCCAGTTGAGATCCGGCTGCTCCGGGAGGAAGGAGTGCAAGTAGTACTGGCCCGTCGCCTCGTCCCAGGTCCAGGCCGGCCCGCCGAAGAAGGCCAGCCAGTTGTTCGGCGGCCCGCCGTCGGGGGCCGGGTCGCGCCAGATGTACCAGTCGCGCTTCGGGCTCTCGCGGCTCGAGCGCGACTCGAGGAACCAGGGGTGCTGGCTGGACGTGTGGTTGGGCACGTAGTCCAGGATCACCTTCAGGCCGCGCGCGTGGGCCTCGGCCACCAGCCGGTCGAAGTCCTCCAGGTTGCCGAACAGCGGGTGGATATCGCAGTAGTCGGCGACGTCGTAGCCGAAGTCCGCCATCGGCGAGGGGTAGATCGGCGAGAGCCAGATCGCGTC
>CALJIC010000016.1 GCA_937974195.1 uncultured Roseiflexaceae bacterium
CTATCGCAATCCCGAGCGCTTCCGCGACGCGGAGCTGTGGGTCAGGCTCCAGGTTGAGCGCGTACTGCTGCGCCGGATCAGCCATGCTGCTCTACATAACGATCCGGCCTTGAGAGAGATGGCGATCTTTCGCAACCCTCAGGGCACCACCTTTGCCCTTACCCAGGCGGAGGCTGAGACTCTGGCGAGGCTCATCGATGTTGAAGATGAACAGGACAATACAGGCGGTGGGTATCTCCCGCCGCCCGATCCGCTCGATGGTCGGGCGTTTGTCGTCATCCACAGCGCGGATCGCCCGCCCCAGCAAGTCCTCGGTCAGTCCTACGAGTACAGCAACTACGCCGGTGGCGCCCATCGCCAGCTAACCGCGGCGGTTCACGCCTGGCGCGACGGCGGGCCGCCGGTCTATCTGGTCATCTATCGGCCGGCGCCATACTATAGCTTTGTCGGTTGGGCCAGAGTGACAGGGGTTGAAGAGGCGCCGGGGACGCAGACGAACGAGATACGCTACCGATTGACCTACGCCTGGCATCGCTTTCCGCTGCCGGTCAACGCACGCGCGATGGCCACCAGCATCTCATGGCTGTCCAAGGGATTAGCCACCGCCTTCAGAGGTTTCAGCATCCGGCCCGTGCCAGCCGAAGATGTCCAGTTGATCGCCAGGCGGGCCTATGGCCAGATTGGAGAAGGTATGACGATCGCCGACGCCGCCTTCACCATCCTCACTCGCGCAGGCGGCGGCCCGCTGCACCTGAGCGATATCCTCAACCGCATCCAGGATGAGGGGTTGGCCGAGCTGCGCGGTCAGACGCCGCAACTCTCGCTCGCCAGCATCATGCTGCGCGACGGGCGCTTCCTCAACCTCGGCAAGAACACCTGGGTGCTCGCCGCTGCCGATCCGGACGGCAACAATGACGATCCAACTCCGCCCGCCGAACTTCCCGAGCCGCCCACGCGCCAGCCGGCGATCTACGCCGATGAGGACGCGCGTTTCTGGCGCATCCATTTTCCTCGCGAGCTTTGGCAGAGTGCGCGACGCGCCGGTGTGATCGCGATCGGGTGGCCCTTCGACGCGCAGAACCAGAGCGTTAAGCGCTTCCGCCAGATCCGGGCGGGGGATCGTGTCGTCGCTTATGTTCAAGGCGGTGTGGTTGGCGGGATCGGGGTGGTCAGCCAGGCGTTCGAGCTAGAGAATCCGCGATCTGGGCTCCCGACCGAAACGCTGGGGGAGGAGTTTAATCAGTACATCCGCGTCGCGTGGGCCGATGCCCCGGCTGAGCCGGTCGATCTGCTCGATGCGCTGCGCCACCGTCACTACACCGACCTCTACAATCGGATCAAGAACCCGCATACCGTTATTCCCCTGAGCCGGGACGACTACACGCTGCTCCTCAGTCTGCTCCAAGTGGATGACGCTGGTGAGCCGCGAGCCAAGAGCCGCCTGCCGAATGTCTGGCCGCAACTCGCCGCCTATCTCAGCCTGGCGCGCACGTTGGGGGATCGCAACCTGGACGCCGATCAGCTCCAGCAGGCAGCACAGGCGATCGACCCGCCGCCAGCGGACTCGCTAGACGCCGACGACCTGGTGGCCGAGCTGCTGCAATTGCGGCTGATCGAGGCGAGCGACGCGACGCACTATCGCGCCCGCCCCTATGTTGCCGGCGACGAGGCGGCGATGCTGCGGCTGTGCGCCCTGGCGCTGCTGGTGCCGCTGGAGGGCTCCGCCGACCAGTACATGCTCCCGGCTCACACTATCTTGCCGCGGCTGCGCTCTACTGCCGCCGAGGCTCAGCCGGTCGAGCGCTTCGCCCTTGAGCTCGGCGAGGCCGACTCGGTGACTCTGGCCGGATGGTACGCTGAGGCTGGCCTTGTCGATGTGGACGGGGATACCTGGCAGCCGGACGCGAATGCCCTTGAGCCCTTGCCTGGGGATGATCCGGCCACCCAATACTACAACCTGTTCCTGCGCACCTTGCTCGCCGACATCGCCGGCGAGCTTGTGACCGACCTGCCCCACGTCGAGGCCGACGCCCCCTTGCCGCCGGTTGAGGATCTGGAGGGCCGGCTGCGCGAGCTCGGTCAAGATCTGCTCTTCGACAGCGCGGTGGTGCGCCGGGTCTACCGTTCGCTCCTGGCCGGCCGGCATGTCGTGCTGAGCGGCCCGCCCGGCACCGGCAAGACCGAACTGGCCCGGCTGCTCCCCTCGCTGCTCTGGCGCGAGGCACCGCAAACCTTCAGCCGGCTCACGTTCAGCCCGGACAAGCCGCCGGTCGAGCAAGTGGAGGAGCAGCGCGACGGCTACGCCTCGGTGATCGTGACCGCGACCGAGGATTGGGGCGTGCGCGATGTAGTCGGCGGGATCGGCCCGCGCCTCGACGGCCAGAGCGGCGCGCTCAGCTACGCCATCGAACATGGCGCGCTCACCCGTGTGGTGCTGCAGCACTACGACGACACCGAGGCCGGCAGGCGGCTCCCGCCCGCGACGAGCGGCTTCAGCCGCCGCGACTTTCGGCAGGCGGGCCGGCGCTATCGCGGCGCCTGGCTGGTCATCGACGAGTTCACGCGGGCGCCGATCGATGCCGCCTTCGGCAGCCTACTGACCACGCTCAGCGGCAACGAGCGGGCCCGGATCGCCGTGCCCACCGCATCGGGCGAGCAGCGCGAGGTACCGCTGCCCCGCGACTTCCGCATCATCGGGACGCTCAACAGCTTCGACCGCCACTTCCTCAACCAGATCTCCGAGGCGATGAAGCGGCGCTTCGACTTTATCGATGTGCTGCCGCCTCCTCCCGCCTACGCCGCCTTCGAGCAGGGCATCGCCGCCAAAGAGGCGTTACGCCGGATCAGAAGCTCCCGCTTCGACACGATCATCGAGACGGGCAACCCGCCGATGTATCACTGGCCTGGCGTGCTGCGCGCCGAGCCGGCCGAGGACACCGACGGGCTGCGGCGCTACCGTTGGCACGCCGAGTCGCCCGAGGCCGAGGCAGCTATGACCTCGTTCTGGCGGCTCTTCAGCGCCATCCGGGTCTTCCGCCAGCTCGGCACCGCGCAGATTGTCGCGGTTTATATGAACCTGCTCACCGGCGTGCGTGTGGGTATGCCCTGGGAAGAGGCACTGGATACCGCGCTGGCCGACGCTCTGGCCGATCAGCTCCAGGTGCTGAGCCGTGACGAGCAGCGCACTATCGACGCGATGATCGAGCACGCGGGCCAACCGGCGGAGTTCGCCGGGGCGGTCAGGGCGATCGTGCGCGAGCTGCCGCCGGGGCGGCGGGCCGGCTACTTCTACGCCCTGCGCGAGCGCGATGTCGCCACAAACGGCCAGAGCGATATCGCTGTGCGCGAGGACGCCTCGCTGAGCGACACCCAGATCGCGCGGGTTTTCGCCGTCGACACGCCGCTGGCCATCCCGCATCTGGGTGTGTTCCGCCGCCGCCTGCGCGATCTGATCGGCGAACGAGGGCTGTAGGCGATGCCGACCACTGAAGAGCAGGAAGCCTTTCTCTGGCTCCAGGGGCGCATGGTGGAGCTGCTGCTGCGCCACGATGTGCGGCGCCTCGGCAGCAGCTTCGCCGCC
>CALJIC010000017.1 GCA_937974195.1 uncultured Roseiflexaceae bacterium
ACGACCTGCGGTCTTCCGTACCTCCTTGCTTTCGACGAGCGGAGCTTTCGTAGAGAGCATGCGGCCCGCCACACCTCCCTGCCTTCGGCGAGCGAAGCCTTTGTGGACGACCTGCGGTCTTCCGTACCTCCTTGCTTTCGGCGAGCGGAGCTTTCGTGGGCGGCCTGCGGCCTCCCGCACCTCCCTGCCTTCGCGAAAAGCCTGCGGACCTTCTCCCTGCTGCCGGAGCGGCGCTCGCGCACCGCCTGAGTCCTCACGCCCTCAGCCGACGCGGTAGGCGCTCCGGAGCGACTCAAGGCCGCGGGCGGCGACCTCGGCGGCGCTGGCTCCGCCGAAGTCCTCGATGAAGAGCTCCAGCGACAGGAACCCGCGGTAGCCGGCGCGGTCGAGCAGCTCCGCGAACGCGGCCGACGGCGCGACCCCCTCGCCGGGGAAGACCCGGTCGCGGTCGGCGATCTGCTCGCGCGGCGGCGCGGCGGGGTAGTCATTGGCGTGGACGATGCCGATGTTGGCGCCGCGCAGGTAGTGCAGGCCGCTCAGGTCGCTTCCGCCGGTGTACATGTGGAACGGGTCGAGCAGCAGCTTCGCGTCGGGCACGCCGCTCTCGACCGCGACGAACAGCGCCTCGCTGAGCCGCGAGAGCCGGCTCGCCCGCCCCCAGAACTCGAGGTACGGCTCGACCCCGATCGCGCGCCCCAGCTCGACCAGGCGGGCGAAGGAGGCGGCCATCTCCTCGAGCGTGGTCCCCGCCACATCGCCGAACGGCGGCGCGGCGATCGCCTGGCAGCCCAGCTCCGCCAGGACGCGCATCTCCCGCTCCGCCTGCGCGAAGCCCTGCTCGCGGGCCGCCGGGTCCGCGTCGGCCCACTTGAAGAACGCGATCGCGTTGGCGAGCGTCAGCCCCGAATCGGCGATGTAGGCCCGCAGATCGCCGAGCGCCCCGCCCGCCTCGAGGTAGGCGTCGATGTCCTTCATCCACAGCTCGATGCCCTCGAAGCCGGCCTCGGCGGCGACGCGCACCTGCTGGCGGACATCGAGCCCGAAGGGGAACAGCGTCGACGTGTTGAGCGCCGCCTTGAACGGAAACACGGCCTGACCTCCCTTTACAGCAGCTGGCGCGTGACCTTGCGCACGCCGGTGATGATGTCGTCCAGGTCCTCTTCGGTGTAGAACGGCCCGACGGCGATGCTGATCGCGCGCGCGAGGCGGTCCTCGGTGCGCGGGCACATCCCCATGTGGTAGGTGATCGGCTCGGGGAAGGCGTGCGGGCAGTCGAACGGGCAGCCGCCGGTGATCGTCCACTGGTTGAGGATCTGCTTCGCGGCGTACACCGGCTGCCCGCCGTAGACCTTAGCGGCCGGCACCCCCTCGGCCCGCAGCGCCTCCGCCACCCGGTCGGCCGTCGCGCCGTCCGGCAGATAGAACAGCGCCCCCAGCGCGTGCCGGTCGCGCTCGGGGGCCGGCTGCGGCACCTCCAGGCCGTCGATCTCGGCCACCGCGCCGCGCAGCACCGCCGTGTTGCGGGCGATCGCGTCGAGCAGCGGGTCGAGCTTCGCCAGCTGGCAGCCCAGGATCGCCCCGGCGATCTCAGTCATGCGCAGGTTCTCGCCGATCACCGGCTGCCCGCCGAAGTTATCGCGCACGCCGGCATGCGAAGTCCAGAACTGGCCGCCCTGGTCCGAGTAGATCGCCGCGCGCCGGAACGTCTCGGGGTCGTTCGTGACGAGCGCGCCGCCCTCGCCGGAGGTGATGTTCTTCTCGAGCTGGAAGCTGAAGCAGCCGACGTCGCCGATCGTGCCGACCGGGCGGCCCTTGTAGCGGCTGCCGCACGACTGGGCGGCGTCCTCGATCACCTTCAGGCCGTTGGCGCGGGCGAACTCGAGGATCGGGTCCATGTCGGCGGCGACGCCGCTGAGGTGCACCGGCATGATCGCCTTCGTGCGCCGGGTGAGGCGCCGCTCCAGGTCGGCCGGGTCGAGCTGCATCAGCTCATCGACCTCGGCGAACACCGGGCGGGCGCGGGCGGCCACCACCGCGCCGACCGAGGCGATGAACGTGACCGCCGGGACGATCACCTCGTCGCCGGGGCCGACGCCGAGCGCGGCCAGGCCGAGCCGCAGCGCTGCGGTGCCGCTGCTCACCGCGAGCGCGTGGGCGGCGCCGAGGTAGCGGGCGAAGGCCTGCTCGAAGGCCGCCACCTTGTGCAGCGGGCGCGGGCCGTAGTAGCGGAAGAGCGACTGGCTCTCCAGCACCTCCATCACCGCCCGCTTCTCCTCATCGCCGATCGCCGCCGCGCCCTTGTAGCGGTTGAGCGCGCGCCCGACGGCCGGCGTCCCGCCGTTGAGCGCCAGCGGCGCGTCCCAGGGCTGCATGTTGCTCACCTCGATCTTCCCCTTTCATGCCGCTGCGCGCCCGCGCGACGCAGCCGGCCACGATCCCTCGCGGCAGCGATCCTAGCCGTGACGCGCGGCGGTGTCAACTGAGGGGTTTTCCGCAGCAGCGGGAACTAGAACGTGGTCCGCAGCTCGATCGCGCGGCCGCTGCGCGCCGACTCGAGCGCCATGAGCATGATCTCGAGCGCGTGGCGGGCGTGCTCGGCGCTGAGCAGCGGCCGCTCGCCGGACCGCACGCAGTCCACCAGGTGCTCGACCAGGCAGGCGTTGTGGTAGGTGTCGAAGTGCGCCTGGGCCTGCCTGAGCTGCGTCGGGTTGGGCGTGATCCAGCCCGCCGCGCCGGCCAGCGCGTCCACCCGGTAGACCTCGAAGGGCGGCGCGCCCTCGCGGATCGCCGGGTAGTCGTTGATGCTGATCGTCCCAGCCCGCCCGAAGATCTCGATCCGCGGGCTCTTCGCCGCGTTGACGTTGTAGGTGCCGTCGACGAACGCGAAGGTCGAGCCGCCGAAGTCGAGCATCAGCAGCGTGTTGTCGTCGGCGGTCACTTCGATCACCTTGCCCTTGGCCGGCCCTCCGGCGACGACGCGCGTGGGCTCGGTGATGCCGGAGAACGCCACCACCCGCCGCGCCGGCCCGAGCATGCTAGTGATCGTGTGGATGCCGTACACCCCCATATCGAACAGCGGGCCGGCGCCGCGCTGGTAGAACCAGGTCGGGTCGGTCGGGAAGGCCCACGACGCCGGCCCGCCGTGCGAGCTGCGCACGCGCGCGAAGGCCACCTTGCCGATCACCCCGGCCTCGATCAGCCGCCGCACCTCCCGGTGGTGCGGCAGCAGCGCCACCACCGGCGCGCAGACGTAGGTCAGGCCGCGGCGCTGGGCGAGCTCGACCAGCATGTCCGCCTCCTCGAGCGTGGTGGCGATCGGCTTCTCGGAGACGCAGTGCCGGCCGGACTCCAGGATCTTGCGCGAGGTCTCGGCGTGGGCGGGGATGTGGGTGAGGTTCACCACCGCCTCGACGTCGGCGCTGGCGAGCATCTCGTCCAGGCTGCCGTACGCCTGCGGGATGCCGAACTTCCTGGCCCCCGCCTCGGCTCGCTCGAACTGGACGTCCGCCAGCGCGACGATCTCGACCTTCTCTGGCATCTTGAGCAGGTTCGGGATGTAGCCGACGTTGGGGTTGGTGGCGATGTTGCCGACGCCGACGATGCCGACCTTCAACGGGCGCTGGTTCAACGCTGTTCTCCCATCACTGGATACTCGGGGCTGTCCGAGGCGCTCGCGGCCCGCCGCCCCGCGCGACCGCACACGCCGCTACCATAGCACGGCGGCGCCCGTTCGCCAACCGCCCGTGTGTACTATACTGGGGCGCCCGTACCCGGGCGGCCTGAGGAGGACCTGCGGACCTCCACGCCTCCCCGCAGGCGGGCGGTACAGCCGCATACGTAGATGAGAGGCATCCCTGTGGCAGAGAGCACGCTCGAGCGAGAGGTCGCGCGGAACTTCCGCTGGAACTTCTCGGTGAACCTGCTGGACATCTCCTTCATGATGCTCGGGCTGAGCCTGGTGTCACGCGAGACGGTCGTCCCGCTGCTCGTCAGCCAGCTCACGTCCTCGCCCGTCGCGATCGGCCTGGTGCCGGCGGTCTACAGCCTGGGGATCTACCTGCCACAGCTGCTCGGGGCCGGGTACGCCGAGCGCCTGCCGCGCAAGAAGCCCTTCGTCACGCTGGTTGGCGGGGTCGGCGAGCGCCTGCCCTACCTGCTCGCCGGCCTGGCGCTGCTGCTCCTGGCCGAGCCAGCGCCCACGCTGGCGCTCGCGGCGCTGGTCGTCCTGTTCGGCATCTCGGGCGCCGCGGCCGGCTTCGCCACCCCGGCCTGGTTCGACATGATCGCCAAGGTCATCCCGCTGCAGCGGCGCGGGCTGTTCAGCGGCCTCGGCAACGGCCTGGGGGCGCTCATGGGCGTGGCCGGGGCGGCGGTGATCGGCGTGGTGCTCGAGCGCTGGCCCTTCCCGCAGAGCTACGTGCTGCTCTTCATACTGGCCTTCGCGGCCACGGGGATCTCGTGGGTCGGGCTGGCGCTCAACCGCGAGCCGGCCAGCCCGCATGTGCGGCCGTCGGTCCCGATGGCGCGCTACCTGCGGCGGCTCCCAGGCGTGCTGCGCGCCGACGGCAACTTCGCCCGCTATATCGCGGCGATGACCGTGGCGCGCGTCGGGACGATGGCGGGCGGCTTCTTCCTGGTGTACGGCGCGGATCGCTTCGCGCTCGGCGGCGCCGAGGTCGGGCTGCTCACCGGCGTGCTGATCGGCAGCCAGGCGCTGCTCAACCCGCTCATGGGCATCGCCGGCGACCGCCGCGGGCACCTGGTTGTGCTGGCCGGCGGCGCGTGGGCGCTGGCGCTGGCCGCGCTGGCGGCCGCGCTGGCGCCGAGCTGGGTCTGGCTGGTGGCGGCCTTCGCGCTGCTCGGCGCCTACCTCGCGGCCGACAGCGCCGCGTTCCTCACGATCCTGCCGGAGTTCTGCTCCGAGGAGGATCGGCCGACCTACATCGGCCTGGCCAACACACTGCTCGCGCCGGTGACGACGCTGGCGCCGCTCGCGGGCGGCTGGCTGGCGGCGCTGCTCGGCTTCACGCCCATGTTCGCCGCCGCCGCGCTGGTCGCAGCGCTCGGCGCGGCCATGCTCGGGCTGTGGGTGCGCGAGCCGCGCCGCGTCGCGGCACAGCAGCGCGGGCCGGCGCCCTCGGCGCAGTGACCTGGTCAGAGGGCGCCGACGGCGGCAAGCCAGGCCTGTGCGATCAGCGCGTGCCCGGCCTGCGACGGGTGGACGCCGTCCGGCGCCCAGAAGGCTGGCTCGCGCCGCGTGCTGGCGCTGGCGAAGATCCCGTCCAGCGGCACGAGCAGCGCGCCGAACTCGCGCGCCAGGTCGCGCACCACGGCGATCTTCGGGTCCAGATCCTCACGCCAGGCCCGGCGGTCGGGCGGCACGGGGAGGACGAACGGCTCACAGAGGATGAGCTGCGCGCTCGTCTCGGCCCGGGTGTGCTCGAGGATCGCGCGGTAGTTGGCCGCAAACGCCTCGGTGCTGGTCGGGTCGCTCCGGTCGTAGCGCCGCCAGGTGTCGTTGATGCCGATCAGGATCGACACCCAGTCCGGCCGCAGGTCGATGCAGTCCCGCTGCCAGCGGGCGCGCAGGTCCGCCGTCCGGTTGCCGCTGATGCCGCGGTTCAGAAAGCGCACCCGGCGCTCGGGGAAGCGCGCCGAGAACCAGGCGGCGGCGAGCGCTGCGTACCCGCCGCCCATGTGCTCCGGGTCATCCCGCAGCCGGCCTGCGTCGGTGATACTGTCGCCCTGGAACAGGACGACGGCGTTCTCCTGGATGCGTGGCATAGTCCCTCCTTCATATTCGGCGCACGCGCAGTATAATACGCGCACCGCGGGTGAATACGGAGGCGCGGGCCACCGGCGCTGGACCGTGCGCGGCGATTGTGGGCTGACACACCAGCACTGCGTTCTGGATGCGCCTGCGGGGGTTGCGCGACGGCCGGCAGCAGGCCATCACAGCGCATCAGGACGCCGCCGGCTCTCGGCGGTCGGCAGCTAGACCCCAGTGCGGACCCGAGAAGTGCTGAAGGAGCGGAAGCGCCGTGCAGACAACCGTTGTGGAAGCCTCAGGCGCCCAGCGGGAGGTCGTCGCCAACCTGTTCGAGCTGTATCTGTACGAGTTCAGCGCGCTGGACGGCGGCCAGATCAGCGCGGAGGGCCGCTTCAGCGACCCGTCGATGCTCGAGCCCTACTGGAGCGACCCGCAGCGGCGCGCGCTGCTGATCTGCGCCGACGGGCGGCCGGTGGGCTTCGCGCTGATTAAGCGCGGCTCGGAGCTGGCCGGCGACCTGGAGGCGATGGACCTGGCCGAGTTCTTCGTGCTGCGCCCGTACCGGCGCGCTGGCGTGGGGGCGGCGGCCGCGACCGCGACCTGGGACCGCTACCCCGGCCGCTGGCTGGTGCGCGTGCAGGCGCACCACACGGCCGCGCTCGCCTTCTGGGAGCGCGTGATCGGGCAGTACACCGGCGGCCACTTCGTGACCGACACCGTCCACCAGGGCGACCGCGATCCGCCGCGCGACTGGGTCATCTACCGGTTTGCATCGCGGGGCGCGCAGAGCGCGGCCGCCGGTTCGTGAGGCGCGCCGCCGCTTCGCAGCGTCCCACCGCCGTCAGGTCGCTCTGTATGAAGGGCCGCCGCCGCGTCCGCCATCCTCCGGCTGAAGCCGCCCCGGATCGCTCCCTCGCGCGGCAGCTTCGCCTCGAAATTATGTCAAATTCCATAACGTCTACCAGCGGCACTCGAGGTGGATGTCCTCCGGCTCGAGCGCCAGCAGCTCGGGGTCGGGCGCGGGGGTGACGACGCAGCCCTGGCGCTGGTAGAAGCGGATGGTGTTCTCAGATGGCGTGGCCGAGATGTACAGGCCGCGCGCGCCGCGCTGGCGGGCGACCTCCCGCGCGTGCGCGAACAGCCGGGCGCCGAGGCCGCGCTTGCGGTAGGCGCTGCTCACGTGCAGCATCTTCAGCTGCACCAGGTCGCGCTCAGGCCCCAGCGGCAGCGTGTCCATCACGACGGCCCCTACCAGCCGCCCGTTGTCGAACGCGCCGGTGAAGGTGCCGCCGCGGTCGAAGCACTGGAGGAGCAGCGGCGTGTAGCGCTCCTGCTCGCCGGGCGGCCAGCCGCGCATATCGAAGTACTCCGGCCGCAGCACCAGCTCGCCGTCGCGCAGCGAGTAGACCCTCTCGATCACCTCGCTGCGGTCGATCGTCCAGATCAGCGCGACCTCGTCGCGCGCAAGCGCCCTGAGTTGCATCGCAGGCCCTCCTAGCAAGGAGCCTCGCGCTGCTCACCGGGGCGCGTGGCTCAGCATGCGCCCATAGTAGCACGGCCGGGCCTCCCCGTGGGGAAGGATTCTCTCCCCGCCGCCCAGGTTCACCGCCCTGCGCCGCTTGACTCACCCGACCATATGTTCTAGGATGCCCCTGCGCTCCGTGCGTGACCGGCCGGGCCGGCCCTGGCAGCTCACGCCGGGTGGAAAGGAGGGACCATGCCCGCACACAAGCCGCAGGGCTACAGCACCGTCTCGCCCTACCTGATCGTCTCCGACGCGAGCCGCACGATCGACTTCCTCGTGCGCGTCTTCGACGCCGTCGAGCTGCGCCGCTTCCCCGGCGCCTCGGGCAAGCTGATGCACGCCGAGGTGCGGATCGACGACACGGTGGTGATGCTGGCCGACGGCAGCGCCAACTGGCCCCCGGCCGCCGCCAACGTGCACGTGTACGTCCCCGATGTCGACGCGACGTACCGGCGCGCGCTGGAGGCGGGCGCGACGTCGGTTCAGGAGCCGGCGAAGCAGGACGACGAGGACAGGCGCGGCGGGGTGAGGGACGCGGGCGGCACGACGTGGTGGATCGCCACCAAGGTGGAGTAGCTCCGCGGAGGGAAGCGCTGACGCGGGCGACCCGCAGAGCGGCCGCGTCAGCCGCACACGTGACTCAGTAGATCAGGGCGCCGGCCAGCCCGGCGAGCACCAGCACCGCCAGCACCGGCACACGCCCGCTCGCGCCGAGCGCCATCGCGCCGAGCATGATCGCGACCGCCGCTACATCGACGCCGTTGCCGCGCATGATGTCGACCAGCACCGTCAGGAAGATGCCGTTGACCGCCAGCACCAGCCCGCGCACGAAGCCCTTCGTCGCCGGGTGCTCGCCGATGCGGCGGTACAGCCCATCCAGCAGCAGCACCGCCAGCGGCGGCAGGGTGATCGCCACCGCGCTGAGCAGCGCGCCGCGCGTCCCGTCCACCAGATAGGCCAGGCTGATCACCCACAGGCCGGACGGGCCGGGCGTGATCTGCCCGATCGCCAGCGCCTCAGCGAACTGCTGCTCGGTCGCCCAGCCGCGCGCCAGCAGGTCGGCGTGCAGGATCGGCAGGTTGCCGATGCCAGAGGTCGAGAACAGCGTGGCCTTCAGCAGCAGCCAGAAGAGCACGAGCCAGCTCATCGCCCGGCCCTCCGCCGCCGCCAGTGGGCCAGCGCGCAGATCAGCCCCGCGCCCCAGAGCACGGCCACGGGCGAGGCGCCGGCGAGGCTCGCCAGCAGCCCGCTCGCCACAAGCACCGCGACGCTGAGCGCGATGCTCGCGCGCCCCTCGGCCCAGCTCGCGGCGAACGGCTGCCTGACCATCTGGATGGCGAGCAGCAGCCCCAGCCCCGCGGTGGCCGGCACCACGCCGCGCAGCGCCGCGTTGACCACCGGCAGGTCGCGCACCCCGGCGTAGAAGGCGGTGATCGCCACCGTGATCGCCACGCTGGGCAGCATCATCCCGGCCAGCGCCAGCGTCATACCCAGCGCGCCGGCCACCTTCCAGCCGATCAGGATCGTCTGCCCGATCAGGTTGATGCCGGGCGCGATCTGGCAGATGCTCCAGTAGCGAGCAAACTCCTCGTCGGCGACCCAGCCGCGCCGCTCGACCACCTCGCGCCGCAGGAGGAACAGCGTCGCCGAGCCGCCGCCGAACGACTGCAGGCCGATGCTGAAGAATGTGCCCAGAAGATCCCACGCCACCGCGCGACGCTCCAGGTTGCTGGCGGTGCTCTCAGCCATCGCAGTAGCCCTTCGTGCTGATCCTCCGCCGCCCAGCGGCAGCCTCGTTGCCACAGAGCGGCGGAGATAGAGAGAACCTAGGAATGCGAAATTCCCCACCTCCTCCAGGGGGTGCGGGGTGGAGGGCGGCCTCGCCCGCTAAACGGGACGCGGCCGCTGCGTACCTCGTGTCAGCTCTACCGGGGCGAAGGCTTGTCCGCGGCGCTCCGGCCGCCGGGGAGCAGCGCCAGCCCTTCCGCCAGCGCGGCGCTTCTGCCCGGATCGCGCTCCTCCCGCGCCGCCGCGATCACCTCCGCCACCAGCTCCGGGCGGCGGCTCGCCACCAACGTGACCGCTAGGTAGCGGAGGACCGTCAGGCTGCCGGCGCCGCGGAGCCGCGCCCGCAGCTCCCGCTGGAACAGCGGGCGGTCGGGGCGCGCCAGCAGCATGTCGATCAGCCCGAGCTGCACCGCCTCGCCCGCGTCCCGGCCGAAGCGCTCGCACAGCTCGCGCGCGATGCCATCCGGCGCGCCCGCCAGGTGCCGCAGGCACTCGGCGATGACGTCGTCCACCTGGCGGCCCGCGAGCACGCACAGGTAGAGCGCCAGCAGCTCCGAGCGCGCCGCCAGCACGCCTGCCGCGGTCTTGGCGGGCTCGCCGCTGAGCCGCGAGGTGTGCCCGACATCGGCGAGGAGCCGGGCGGCGTGGAAGCCGGCCAGCTCCGGGTCCAGGTCGTCCATCGCCACCAGCCCCGCCGCCCGGATCGGGGTCGCCTCCTCGGAGCGGCCGGGCGGCAGGAACTCGTAGGTCGTGACCGCGCGCTCCAGCAGCGGCAGCTCGTCCACGGTGACCCAGGGGCGCAGGGCGCGCAGCGCGGCGGCGCGGAAGGTCCCGCCCGCGTCACGGCGCACCCCGTCGGCGTCGAGGTCCGCGTAGAGCCTCAGGAGCGCCGGGCGCGCCTCGGGCAGCGGCGTCTCCTCGAGGACCGCGAGCGCCGGGCCCACCAGCTGCGCGCGCCGCTCGGTGCCCAGGATCTCGGCCGCCAGGCGCGCCTGCGCCAGCGGGTCATCCGACAGGCGGCTCAGCTCGGCGAGCAGCGCCGCGGGGCTGCGTCGCGCCGCCACCGTCACCCCTCGGCCGGCGAGCCGGCCCCCTCGCCGAGCGCCTTGCGCACCGCCGGGGCGACGACCGTGCCGAGCAGCTCGATCGCCCGCATGACCTTCGCGTGCGGCGTCGGGCCGACGGTGAGCTGGATGAGCATGCGCTGGTGGCCGAACAGCTCGTGCTCGAAGAGGATCTTCTCGATCACCTCCTGCGGGCTGCCGAGCAGCATGGCGCCGCGCGGCCCGCGCTCGGCGTCGAACTGCCGGCGCGTCGGCGGGGGCCAGCCGCGCTCCCGCCCGATGCGGCCCATCACTTCGACGTAGGGCGGGAAAGCGACCTCGACCGCCTCCTCGGTCGTGTCGGCGATGAAGCCGTGCGAGTTGATGCTCACCGGAAGCTGCGCCGGGTCGTGCCCGGCCTGGCGCGCCACCCGGCGGTAGAGCTCGATCAGCGGCACGAAGCGCTCCGGCGCGCCGCCGATGATCGCCAGCGCCAGCGGCAGCCCGAGCGTCGCGGCGCGCACGACCGACTGCGGCGTGCCGCCGACGGCGATCCAGACCGGCAGCGGCTCCTGGTGCGGGCGCGGGTAGACGCCCAGGTTGTTGATCGCCGGGCGGTGCCGGCCGGCCCAGGTGACGCGCTCGGAGGCGCGCAGCCGCAGCAGCAGGTCGAGCTTCTCCTCGAACAGCTCGTCGTAGTCGTCGAGGTCGTAGCCGAACAGCGGGAACGACTCGATGAACGAGCCGCGGCCGGCCATGATCTCGGCGCGCCCGCCCGAGATCTGGTCGAGCGTGGCGAACTGCTGGAAGACGCGCACCGGGTCGTCGGAGCTGAGCACCGAGACGGCGCTGGTGAGCCGGATGCGCCGGGTTCGCGCGGCGGCCGCCGCCAGCACCACCGCCGGCGCCGAGACCGCGTAGTCGCGCCGGTGGTGCTCGCCGACCCCGAAGACATCCAGGCCGACCTGGTCGGCCAGCTCGATCTCCTCGACCAGATCGCGCAGCCGCTGCCCCACGCTGGCGGGCGAGCTGTCCGGCACCTCGCCAAAGCTATACAGACCGATCTCCATTCAATCACCCCTCGTGGCGCGGCGCCCCGCGCTGCTCCTGCTGCGCGAGTATCGCGCGCGCCTCGGCGAGCGTCAGCGTCCTGTTGTAGATCGGCGAGCCGGGCTCCTGCCGGACGCTCTCGCGCAGCGACCCGATGTCCAGCGGCGCGAAGCCGATCTGCGCGATCAGCTCGGCGACGACCTGCTTGGCGGCCGCGTCGTCGCCGGACAGGAAGATCACCCGCCGCTCCTCCATCGGCTTGCTCGGGTCGCCCTGCTCCTGGAGGTGCCGGTACCAGATCGTGTTGAACGCCTTCACCACTCTGGCGCCGGGCAGGTGCGCGGCGATCAGCTCGCTGTGCGCCCGGCCGCCGAGGTCGATCGGGCCATCGCGCTCCGCGTAGTAGTTCGCGGCGGTGACGACGATCTTGCCGGCCAGCTGGGCCGCCGGCAGCTCCCGGTAGCGGCCGAACGGTATCGCCTCGACGACGACCTCGCCGAAGGCGGCCGCGTCCTCCGCGGTGGCGGCGCGCACGCCCGGGCCCCACGCGCGCACGCGGTCCTCAAGGCTGGCCGGGCCGCGCGAGTTGCTGATCGCGACCTCGTGGCCCACACCCGCGAACAGCTGCGCCAGCGTCGCGCCGATGTGGCCCGACCCGATAATTCCGATACGCATGGCACCCTCCTCCCGAGCGATACGCCGTACCAAGCGCAGCGCCAGTGTACCACGTGTCGCGGGCTGCGCCGCCGGCCGCCGCCCGCAGCTCACGGCTGCCCGAAGATCTTGCCCGGGTTCAGGATGCCGAGCGGGTCGAGCGTCTGCTTGAGCGCCAGCATCACATCCAGCGCCGGGCCGTGCTCGCGCCGCATGAAGCGCGCCTTGCCCACTCCGACGCCGTGCTCGCCGGTCGCGGTGCCGCCGAGCGCGAGCGCCTGCTCGACGATCGCCGCATTGATCCGCTGGCAGGTCTGGTAGGCGGCGTCGTCGGCGCACGGGAAGATCACGTGGATGTTGCCGTCGCCGGCGTGGCCGAGCAGAAAGGCCGCCGCCCCCTCGCGCTCCAGCTCGGCGCGGATGAAGCGCATGAGGCGCGGGTAGCTGCTGATCGGAACCGCCACGTCGTTGATAAACATGCGCTGCCCCGGGTAGGCGCGCAGCATCATCTCGTACGCCGCGTTGCGCGCGTGCCACAGCCTGCGCCGCTCGCCGGCGTTGGCGGTGGCGGAGACGCTGGTCGCGCCGAGCTCGCGGCAGATCTCCTCCGCCAGCCGGATGCTCTCCTCGGCGGCCTGGGCCGTGGCGCTCTGAAACTCGAGGAACAGCGTCGGGCCGACCGGCAGGCCGAGCTGGGCGTTGCGGTTCAGCAGCTCGATCGAGGCCGCGTCCACGAACTCCAGCGCCGATGGGTCGAGCCCGCCGCCGCGCACCGCGACCACCGCTTCGACCGCCGCCTCAACCGCGGTGAAGGTGGCGACCACCGCGCTGATATGCTCCAGGATCGGATACAGCCGCAGCGTGGCCTCGGTGATGATCCCCAGCGTCCCCTCGCTGCCCACGAACAGGTGCAGCAGGTCGTAGCCGGACGACTGCTTGACCGAGCGCGAGCCGACTTGGATGATCCGCCCATCGGCGAGGACCACCTGCATGCGCAGGACGTTGTCGCGCGCCGCGCCGTAGCGCACGGTGCGTATGCCCGCCGCGTTGTTGGCCAGCATGCCGCCGATCGACGCGTTGGCGCCCGGGTCCGGCGCGAAGAACAGGCCGTGCCGCGCCAGCTCGGCGTTCAGATCCCGGTGCCCGATCCCCGGCTGCACCGTCACCTGGAAGTCGTCGGCGTGGACGGCGACGATCGCGGCCATGCGCTCGAAGGAGAGCAGGATGCCGCCGTGCAGCGGGATGGGGTTGGCCTCGATCGACGTGCCCGCGCCCCAGGGCGTCACGGGGATGCGCTCCCGGCTGGCGAGCTGCATCACCGCGCTGACCTGCTCGGCCGACGTGGGCCACACCACCACCTCGGGCGGGTGCGCGGCGTAGAAGCCCTGGTCGCGCGTGGAGGCTGCGATCGGCCTCGGACGCGCTGAGCCCGTCCGCCCCGACGATCTCCGCGAGGCGGCCCAGGGTCGCCGCGGTGACCGGTCCGTAAGCTTGCATGAGTTCGCTCCTTCGCGCTGGCGGGCACAACGGCCCAGAGCCACCTAGCGGCGCAGCTCGGCGATGCGCCGCCGCCAGCCCTGCACGAGCGGGTCGCGCTCCGGGTCGCCGCCAGCGGCCGCCATCCGCCACTTGCGGAACGCCAGCTCGTTCTGGGCGTTGACGATCGCCGCCGAGCGCCGGCGGTCGAGCCGGTCGATGCGCCTGGTGCGGATGATCCCGTCGCGCTCGATCCGCGCGTACTCCTCGGGTGTCACCGCGCCGCCGACCTCGTCGGCCAGCTGCTCGCGGATCGTGCGCCGCTCCCAGACGCCGCTGCGCCAGACCAGCACCGCGAGCAGCAGCAGCATCGGGAAGAACAGGATCAGATCGATCACGCTGCGCTGGGTCCAGCCCTCGATGAAGCTGATGTTCGGCGGCGGCCCTGGCTCCGGCGGCTCTTCGCCCGCCGCGCGCAGCGCGATCGTGATCAGCAGCCCGAGCGCGTTGTTGAAGGCGTGCGCGCCGATCGCCAGCAGCAGCCCGGCCAGCGGCGCCGCGTAGCGCAGCCAGGCCCTGCGCGTCTGGCGCGCCAGGCCGAGGAGGGCGCCGAACACCCCGGTGTACATCGCGTGCCCGGCCAGCCCGAACAGCGCGAAGCGCCCGCCGAACTGCAGCCCCCACGGCGCGAAGCCGTACTCGGCGTAGCCCTGCGCCACGTACAGCGGGGCCTCGAGGCAGTTGAAGCCGGCGCCCACCAGCGCGCCGTAGATCAGCCCGTCGCGGACGTTATCGAACTCGGCGCGCAGCAGCAGGAACAGCGCCACCACCCCCAGCCCCTTGGTGACCTCCTCCACCAGCGGCCCGGCGATCGGCGCGCCGATCAGCAGCGCCGCGTCCGGCCCCAGGTACTCGGCCACGCCCGGGTTGCCCTGCAGCCAGGCCTCGACCGAGCGCAGGATCGCGTTGTTCAGCGGCAGCGCCAGCCCGGTGGCGATCACCGCCCCCCACAGAAACGCCACGGCGAACAGCCACGGCGACTCGCGCTCGCGCCGGTCCAGGAACCACAGGATGACCACCGGGATCAGCGACGCGATCGCCGCGACGGCGACGCCGGTCAGGAAGACCTGCAGCACATCGGGGCGCAACCCGGTGAACACGAGCAGCGTCATACACGCGCCGAAGATGACGGCCGCCAGGAGCGCGAGCGCGACCAGCGCGGCGTAGGAGCGCCGGCGCAGCGGCGAGCCGTCCAGCAGATACTCCACGTGCGTCGGCGCCGTGGCTTCCGGGCTCATTGTGGTAGCTCCTTTCGAGTTCCGCTTCGCAGCCGCAGAGCCGCGCAAAGAGAGGAATAGCGGGGAGGCTTCGCTTCCCCCACCGGGAGGTGCAAACACGACGAGAGCGTAGTGCCGGCCCTCGGCATGCTATACTCCTTCACATCGCCCTACAGTATACGAGCGATCGATCACCATGTATATTCGTGAGGAGCCGAACCGCCTGGGCGAGCTGCGGCGGATGCAGCGCATCGCCACCGGATTTCTGGTCGTCGCCGCGCTCCTGTTCGTCGCCGCGCTACGCTTCGAGGCCGCCTACCCCTGGCTCGGCTTCGTCCGCGCCGCCGCCGAGGGCGCGATGGTCGGCGGGCTGGCCGACTGGTTCGCCGTCACCGCGCTGTTCCGCCGCCCGCTCGGGCTGCCCATCCCGCACACGGCGATCATCCAGACCCGCAAGGACGCCATCGGCGCCAGCATCGGCTCGTTCGTGCGCGACAACTTCCTCACCACCGAGGTGCTGACCGGGCGCCTCAGCGCGATCAACGTCGCCCACCGGCTCGGCGCCTGGCTCGAGCACCCCGAGGCCGCCGAGCGCGTCGCGCGGCTGGGGGCCAGCGGCGCGGCCGGAGCGCTGCGGATCGTGAACGACGCCGACGTCCAGGCGCTGATCGAGCGCAGCCTGATCACGCGCATCGAGAACACGCCCGTCGCACCGCTGCTCGGGCGCGGCCTGAGCGCGGTGCTCATCGGCCAGCGCCGCCGCGACCTGCTGTACGCCATCGTCCAGCTCGCCGCCCAGCTGATCACCGAGAACGGCCCGGCCATCCGCAAGCGCATCGCCGAGGGCTCGCCGTGGTGGATGCCGCGCAGCGTCGACCGCAGCATCTACAACCGGCTGGTCGACACGGTGGCGGCCACGCTCAACGAGCTGAGCCAGGACCCCGACCACCCGCTGCACGCCCAGTTCGACGCGGTGGTGGAGCGCTTCATCGAGCGCCTGCAGAGCGACCCGGAGCTGATCGCCAAGGGCGAGGAGTATAAGGCCGAGCTGACCGGCCACCCGATCGTGCGCGAGCTGGTGGCCTCGCTCTGGCGCGATCTCAAGAGCTACCTGCTCGAGCAGAGCGAGCGCGACGACTCGGCGCTGCGGGCGACGATCCTGCGCGGCATCGAGCGCCTGAGCCACCTCCTCCAGCACGACGAGGCGCTGGCGGCCAAGGTCAACAGCTGGGCGGAGGCCGCGGTGCGCTACGCCGCCGAGGAGTACGGCGACGAGGCGAGCGAGCTGATCGCGCAGACGGTGCGCCGCTGGGACGCGACGACCGCCGCCCGCCGCATCGAGCTGCAGGTCGGGGCCGACCTGCAGTTCATCCGCATCAACGGCACGATCGTCGGCGGCCTGGCCGGCCTGGCGATCTACAGCCTGGCGACGCTGCTGCGCTAGAGGAGGGCGTCACTCGTGTGGCGCGAGTGACGGGGTGGGCCTGTGGTGGGATCTGGCGGAGGCAAAGCCTTCCCCAGATCCCTTCTTCTGCTGCTCTGCGGCGACGACGTGTGTGCAATGCGGCGTGGTGAACGATCGGCGGTGGGGCCGCAGCCCGCCAAACTTCCTACAGGTGAGGGCGCTACCACCACACCACCTGCTCGGAAGGCTTGTCCGGGCCGCTGGCCCTCGAATTAGCGAGCGCAGGTCACGCTCGCGCGGGCGCTACCGGACTAGCCCCCAACCCGGTCCACCGCGGCGTGCACGATCAGCGGCTCCTCGCCCTCAGGGGCGGTGCCCGTCACCGCGATGGTATAGGTCCAGCCCGGCTCGAAGCGCAGCTGCTGGCTCGTCAGCAGCACATCTGGCGAGCCGGCGGCGGTGAAGTTGAACACGTACTCGCCGGCCGGGACATTCACGTAGTCCACCTGGCCGAAGTACTGGTCCGTCAGGATCGGGAACGGGCTCCCGACCGGCCAGACGTCGAGCAGGCCGGCGTTCGGCGCGGCGTGGACGACACGGACGCGCGTCTGGCCCGGCTCCGGTACGTCGGTGCTGTCGCGCAGCAGCACGGCCTCCACGTCCTCGAGCGTGTTGATCACGGCCAGCGTGTACGGCCGCCCGCGGATGAGGTCGATCGTCAGCTCCGCGATCGGCACGTTCGCATCATCGGCGGCCAGGCTCACGATCACCTGGTGCGGGCCGGGCGCCACCGCGCGGAAGGCGCTGGTCGTGGCGTAGGACTGCTCCAGGAAAATGCGCTCGCCGTCGAGATACACGTTGATATCGGGCGTGTTCGGCGAGAGGTGGGTCACCCGGATGATGGCCGGCTCCGGGTTGGTCTGCGCCGCGGCCTGCGGCACCAGAAGCGTGAGCGCGAGCAGCGCTCCGACGAGAACCACAATCACGCGTCTCATACGCGGACCTCCTTCGTCTCACGTGCCGGCCCACGCGCTGTGAGCCGGCACTAGGACACGACAGGCGCGGACCTCCGCATGAACTGTGCCATACAAACCCGGAGCGCAAGCGTCAGAGGGAAGAGACTTGTGCGGGCAGGTGCGAGCGCCCGCCGGAAAATACAAAGGGCACAGAGCGCGGAGCGTTCGTGCTCCGTCTCTGTGCCCTCCGGTCTCGCGGCGCGAGCCGCTCGCCCTATGCCGCCAGGTAGTCGCGCAGGTGCCGCCCGGCGTCCGACGTGCGCAGGGCGCGTAGCGCCTGGGACTCGATCTGCCGCGCGCGCTCGCGCGTCATCCCGAGCACCCGCCCGACCTCCTCGAGCGTCCGCTGCTGGCCGTCGGCCAGGCCGTAGCGCAGCAGCAGGATCTTGCGCTCGCGCTCCGACAGCGACTCGAGCGCCGCCGCGATGTCACTGCGCATCAGCTGCTGCGCGGCAGCGTCCACCGGCGACCCCTGGGCCTTGTCCTCGATGAACTCGCCCAGCGTGTTCTCGCCGCTCTCGCCGATCGGCGTCTCGAGCGAGATCGGCCGCCGCATGGCCTCCATCGTCCGCTCGATCTTCTCCACCGGCTGCCCGAGCGCGTCGGCGATCTCAGCCGGCGTCGGCTGGCGCTCCAGCGCCCGCGACAGGCGCTCCGCGGTGCGCTTCACCTGGCCCATCGACTCGCTCATGTGCACCGGCAGCCGGATCGTCCGGCCCTGCTCGGCGATCGCGCGCGTCACCGCCTGGCGGATCCACCAGGTGGCGTAGGTCGAGAAGCGGTTGCCGCGCGTCCCGTCGAACTTGTCCGCCGCGCGCATCAGCCCGATGTTGCCCTCCTGGATCAGGTCGGTGAGCGACAGGCCGTGGCCGACGTACTTCTTGGCGATGCTCACCACCAACCGCAGGTTGGCCTGGATCAGGTGGTGGCGCGCCTCCTCGCCGCGGATGACATCGCGCTGGAGCGCGGCCCGCTCCTCCGGCGTAAGATCCTTGTCCTCCTCGAGACGCCGGGCCGCATCCCGGCCGCGCGCCATGCGCTCCGCAAGCTCGACCTCCTCAGCCGCGCTCAGCAGCGGCGTCCGCCCGATCTCGCGCAGGTACGTGTCGATCGTATCGAGCGTGTAGTCGTCATCTGTGTCGCTCACCAGCGGCTCAGCCGCGGGCAGTTCCTCGCCCAGCGCCTCCTGCTCGAGCAGGGCGCTGGTATCGATCATCGCCTCATCGGCGATCATGGTGTCGGTGATCATCTCGTCAACACTCATCGATTATCTCCTAAATACGGGTAGTACAAGGAGCTGAGCTCCTTGGATAGTTCCTGTATATCGTCAGCGCGCCTGCTTAAGCCTTCGTTCCCATCGTATCGCTCACCTGCTCAAGCAGGTGGGCGTAGCGCGGTGAGTCGCTTCGCACAGGCGCCTGCGGCCGCAGAGAGCCGCCGCGGAACGCCCGTGCGGGTGGTCGGCGATCAATCCCGAGAGCCGGAGCCCTCGAACGTCTCGTATCTCGTCCGGTGAAGCTGTGGTGCGTAGGAAACCTCCACCGCGGCGTCGGGTGGAGGCTTGGAACGTCGGAGTGGTGGCTCCAATGAGTCCGTTATCTGTGGTCGCGCGGCCTTTCCCGATACCAGGGGGTAGTATAGCCGCGCGACGCTAGTCTATCACACGGGCGTCACTATGTCAAGTGTTCTAACGATTTTCTAACGTGCTCGGCACAGGGCCAGCGGCGCCAACCCTCGGCCCAAACCGCACTTCGCATAATGCGTACCAACGGCGCCTCGCACGCCGCGCGCTCCCTCGGCCAGCGGGTAGTGTCGTCTACACAATATGTACGTCGGCGCGGGCAAAAAGTTTCAACAAATTTTATAGGACTTACGCGATGCGGACAGAGCGTGCTTGAGGGCGAGAGGGGCACCGGCCCCTCTCGCGCTCTCCCCCGCCGGAAGGGGCTGTGCAGCCCCTTCCGAACCATCCCCGCAAGGGGTGTCACCTCCCATCGCTCGCCCGTTGTCATGCCTCAGCACACGAGCCGCACGTCTTAACCGCACTGTCCGTTGCATTCCAGCACAGCAGCCGCTCATCTCAACCACACTGGGCATCGCAGCACATCAGTCTGTGCGTGGGGCACAAGCATCGGTGGAGGTGGGCATGACAACGGGCAGACTGGCACGGGACTCGCTCCCTTGCGGGTCCAGGGCCGCAGGCCCTGGCGCGGGTGGT
>CALJIC010000018.1 GCA_937974195.1 uncultured Roseiflexaceae bacterium
AGGCTTCCCGTACCTTTTCTCACCTCCTTCCAGAATCATTATCTGCACGTCTATACCAGGTGCGGGTGACGCGGATCGAGTCGCTGCGCACGCCGGAGTTGGCGCGGGTGCGCGACGGGATCGCCGACTACGGCGACAAGGCCCGCATGGAGGAGGGGGTGGCGCCGTGAGCGCGGGCCTCGAGAGGCGCCACAACCGCACGCTCCTAGTCATCCGGCTCGTAGACGGCTGGGCGCAAGAGCAAGGCCTCTGGGGCCCGGCCCCGCTGCCGCTGGGACGGACGCGCTACCGGCTGGTGGCGGCAGTGGAAGCCGCCGGCGTCGAGCGACCGTTCCCGCAGCCAACCTCGCTGATCGTCGCCCGCAACTCTGGCGGCTACGACCTGTTTTTCGGCCACGTCAGCCCGCCGGACACAATCCGCCGGCGCGACTGGCTGGCAGCTGGCACGTACCGGCTGAGGCTGGAAAGCGACTTTTACCAGCAGTACGAGCAAGTTGTCGACGTGCCGAGCTCCGGCGACACACCGTCGGCGATGCCTCCGCTCGAGTGGGTGCTACGGCCCGGGTATGCCTACCCCTTTGGAGCGAGTCTGCCGATCGGCAAGGCGGGGGATATCCAGAGACCATGTACGGCAGCAGCGCAGCCCGGCGTCCGTGGCGTCACCCTGCTGCGAGGTACCGAGCTTGACGCGCAGGGGGAGGGCATCGCCGGCGCGCTGGTGGAGGCCGTGGGCCTGCAGGGCGTGAGCTACCGGACCGGCAAGAGCGGCCAGTGGGTGCTCGTCTTCCCGCGGGCCCAGCGCACCGGCCCTGTGACGATCCGCGTCTCGCGCGCGAACGGCAGTCTGATCCGGGAGCTACCGAATGTCTGCGTGGTGCGGGGGCGCGAAGCGAACGTATAGCCGGCCGCCGCGGCGCGAGCCAGGGCGGGGGCCGGGCGATCTGGAGGCAGTGTATGCCCGAGTATCTCTCGCCAGGGGTCTATATCGAGGAGATCAGCATCGGCCCCAGGCCGATCGAGGGCGTGAGCACGAGCACCGCCGGCATGGTCGGCGCGGCCGAGCGCGGCCCCGAGTACCCCAACCTGATCGGCAGCTGGATCGAGTTCCAGCGCTGGTACGGCAGCTACATCCCCGACACCTCCTTCTTGGCCTACGCGGTGCAGGGCTTCTTCGACAACGGTGGCAAGCGCTGCTTCGTCACCCGGGTGACCGGCGCGAGCGCGACCAGGACCATCGGCGTGATCGGCAACCTCACGGTCGCGGCGATCGGCCGCGGCGCCTGGGGCAACCGGATCATGGTCAAGGTGGAGCCGGGCAGCAACGCGCTGCAAAACCCGAACCAGTTCCGCGTCCTAGTGCTCTACTACCGCACCATGCCCACACCCTTTGTGGACCCGACCGACACGACCCAGCTGACCAACCGCGACCGCCGCGAGCCGGACCGGCTAGAGGTATTCGACAACCTGAGCTTCGAGCCGAACGACGGCAACAATGTGATGGCGACGATCAACGGGGCGTCGCACCTAGTGCGGGTGAGCTGGGAGGGCAATACGCCGCAGCGCCCGCCGGACCAACCCTTCACCCCGCTCGGCACCAGCGGCTCGGATGCCCCGCCACTGGTGAGCGACTACACCGGCAGCGATGGCCCGATCCCCGGCCTGCAGGGCGAGTTGCTGGGGCGCGGCTGGGGCCTGAACGCCCTGGCGCTGGTCGACGAGATCTCGCTGCTGCTCGTGCCCGACGAGGTGCGCGCGGGCCTCCGGCCGATCACCAACGAGGTGCTGAAGCAGTGTGGCAGCCTCAAGGACCGTTTCGCCCTGGTGTCGGTGTCCGAGGCGGAGAGCAGCGTCAACAACCTGCGCCCGCCGGACGACACGACCTACGGGGCGCTCTACTACCCGTGGATCAGGATTTACGACCCGCAGAGCCGCGACAAGCGGCTGGTGCCACCAACGGGCCATGTGGCCGGGATCTTCGCCCGCACCGACATCGAGCGGGGCGTGCACAAGGCGCCCGCCAACGAGGTGGTGCGCGGCGCGCTCGACCTGGAGTTCCCCGTCACCACGACCATGCAGGACATCCTCAATCCCCGCGGCGTCAACTGCATCCGCGACTTCCACCCTGACCGGCGCGGCATCAGGCTTTGGGGCGCCCGCACCATGTCCAGCGATGGTGAGTGGAAGTATGTGAACGTGCGCCGGCTTTTCCTCTTCCTGGAGGAGTCGATCCAGGAGAGCACCCAGTGGGTCGTGTTCGAGCCGAACGATGAGCCGCTCTGGGCCAGGGTGCGCCGTAGCATCGAGAACTTCCTTATCCGCGTCTGGCGCAACGGCGCGCTGATGGGCACTACGCAGGAGGAGGCCTTCTTCGTCAAGTGCGACCGCACCACGATGACCCAGGACGATATCGACAATGGCCGCCTGATCTGTCTGATCGGCATCGCGCCGGTCAAGCCGGCCGAGTTCGTGATCTTCCGGTTCTTCCAGAAGACCGCGGAGGCCCCGGCCTAGCGCCGAGGAGGATTGAGCCATGCCAGCTTCTGGACAGCGGACCGATCCATACACCGCATTCAACTTCGCGATCGAGATCGATGGCCTTGGCGAGGTGGCCGGCTTCTCCGAGTGCAGCGGCCTGGTCAGCCAAGTCGACCCGGTGGAGTACCGCGAGGGCACGTTCGAGAACACGCCGATCAAGCTCCCGGGTCTCAAGAAGTTCAACAACATCGCCCTCAAGCGCGGCTTCACGCAGACCAACGACCTGTGGCGCTGGCACAAGACCACCCTCGACGGCAAGACCGACCGCAAGTCGGGCTCGATCGTGCTGCGGGACGAGGCCGGCAGGGAGGCGCTGCGCTGGAAGTTTCGCGAGGGCTGGGTGACCAAGTACGAGGGGCCGACGCTCAACGCCAAGAACAACGAGGTGGCGATCAACTCGCTGGAGATCGCCCACGAGGGGCTCTACCTCGATGTCTAAATGCTTCCCAGCTGAGGTTGCGGTACGGAGGGGCACTGGGAGGGCTTGCCCGCCCCGAACAACCCTTTTCACTCCGCCGCAAGCAGGGCTTGCAAGCATTTAGCGCCGGAGTGACCATGAACGCCTACCGGGCACCAGGGGTCTTCTTCGAGTGGCTCGACGAGCGCACACGGCAGCTCGCGCCTCGGCGCACCGACGTGGCCGGCTTCGTGGGTATCGCCGCCCGCGGCCCGCTCCATGAGCCGGTGCGGCTCGAGAGCTGGACCCAGTTCGTCAGCGTGTTCGGCGGCCACACGCCCCAGGGCTATCTGGCCTACGCGGTGGAGGGTTTTTTCGCCAATGGCGGGCGCCGCTGCTACGTGGTACGCGTCGCCGACCCGGCGCGGGCGGAGTATGCTCGGCTCTGCGTGTTCGAGCAGCATGTGTTGGGACAGGGGTCCCAGCTGAAACAGCAGACCTGGTCGCTATTCAAGCTGGTGGCCAGCAGCCCGGGAACCTGGGCCCATAGCCTGGTGGTTTCGACCGCG
>CALJIC010000019.1 GCA_937974195.1 uncultured Roseiflexaceae bacterium
TCTCGCCCCGAAGCACACCGCACCGCGCACCTCCTGTAACATGGCTGGCGCGGCGTGGCTCCGCCGCACACCCTGGCACCTGTGCCTTCACTGCACAATCCGTGCAGCCGTAGCGGACGGCATGCGCCCGTGGACCCCGGCCGTATGCGCCGGGCCGTAGAGAGGAGAAGACTGTGGCCGATGACATGCACCTGCCGCCGTTCCCGGCCCCGCTGCGCTGGGAGCAGCCGCCGGCGAGCTGGGAGCACACCGCGGACGGGAGGCTGACGATCAGCGCCGGGCCGCGCACCGACCTGTTCATCAGCCCGCAGGGCGAGCCGCCGGTGCTGAACGCGCCGCGCCTGCTCGGCCCGCTGCGCGGCGACTTCCAGCTCGCAGCGCGGGTCACGGTGGACTTCCAGGCGACGTTCGACGCCGGCACGCTGCTGGTCTGGCGCGACGAGCGCACGTGGGCCAAGCTGTGCTTCGAGTACTCGCCGCAGGGGCAGCCGATGATCGTCTCGGTGGTCACGCGCGGCACGTCGGACGACGCGAACAGCGCCGTGGTCGACGGGCGCTCGGTCTGGCTGCGCGTCTCGCGGATCGGCCCGGCGTTCGCCTTCCACGCCTCGCGCGACGGCAGCCGCTGGGATCTGGTGCGCCACTTCGCGATCGACGCCGGCGACACCCCGCTGGTCGGCTTCGTCGCCCAATCGCCGACCGGCGCTGGCTGCACGGCGTCGTTCGAGGCGCTGCGCCTCTCCGGCGAGCGGCTGGCGGACATTCGCAGCGGCGAGTGAGATGCGCACCTTCCTGCGCATGAAGAACCGCCACAGCCGCAGGCTGCCGGACGAGTTCCGCGGCGAGGAGCTGCGCTACCCCGAGGAGCTGGTGGCCACGTTCCTGCGGCAGTACACCCGCCCCGGCGACGTGGTGCTGGACCCATTCGCCGGCTACGGCACGACGCTGGTCGTCGCCGAGGCGATGGGCCGCGTCCCGGTCGGGGTCGAGCTCGATGGGCGGCGGGTGGCCTACATCCGCTCGCTGCTCCGCGAGCCGGGGGCGATCCGTCAGGGGGACGCGCGGCGGCTCGCGGAGCACGGGCTGCCGCGCTGCGACTTCGTGATGACCTCGCCGCCGTTCATGGAGCGCGGCGACGCCGAGGACCCGTTCGCCGGCTACGCGCAGCCCGGCGCTGGGTACGACGCCTATCTGCGCGACCTGCGCGCGGTCTTCGCCCAGGTGCGCGCGCTGATGAAGCCGGGGGCGCGGGCGGTGCTGGAGGTCGCGAACCTCAAGGGGCCGGCGGGCGTGACCACGCTGGCGTGGGACGCAGCCCGCGCCGTCGGTGAGGAGCTGACCTTCGAGGGCGAGCTGGTGATCGGCTGGGACAGCTACGCCTACGGCTACGACCACAGCTACTGCCTGGTGTTCGTGCGTCCCGAAGCGTAGCCCCTGTGCGCCGGGGAGCGGCTGGCCGCCACGCTACTGGGAAGCCGCGCCTTCCTCCAGCCGGGCCGGCAGCCCCAGGAAGCGCCCCAGGTCGGCGACGTCGTCCGCCAGCGCGGCGTGCACCTCCGGCCCCAGCGGCTCGAACGGCTCCAGCGTCACGACGAGCGCGCCCTTCGCGCGGCTGCTCGACCAGGTGCCGACCAGCCGCCCGTCCACCAGGATGGTCTGGTGGACGATCCCGCCGCCGGCGTTGACCCGCCCGGCGTACTCGCGCGCCAGCGCGAAGTCGCGGCTGCGGTAGCCGAGCAGGTAGACGTCGTAGCGCGGCAGCAGCCGCACGACCGGGGCGGGCGGCTCATCGGGCGCGGCGGCGGATCTGAGCCTCCAGAGCGGCCCCGAGGCGCCCTGCAGCTCCACAAGCTCGCCCGCCATCCGCCCCCACGCCGCGCGGATCTTGCTCTGCGGCAGGCCGGACCACGCCGCCAGATCCTGCGGCGTCGCCGGGCCGTAGGCGGCGAGGTAGCGGCGGGTGAGCTCGGCGTAGGCCGCGTCCTCGGGCAGCGGGCGGACGCGCCAGCGCGGGCCGAGCCAGTCGTCAAGCAGGATATAGGTCGGCTCGGCGCCGCGGTCGGGGCCGCAGCAGATGAGCCCTTCGAGCGCAGCGCGGGCCAGCAGATGCGGCCTGGCCTGCCCCACGAGCTGAACGCCGGCGTCCGCGAGCCGCTGCACGAGCTCGTCGCGGGTGAGCGGCCCGTGGCTCGCCAGCGCGTCCCGCACGAGCGCGCTCGCCCGGCTATAGAGGTCGTCGTCGAGCCCGAGCTCCGCGCGCCGGCGCCGCCCGGCGGCCACGAAGATCGGGCCGAGCAGCGGCTGGAGCCAGGCGAGGTCATCGGCGGCCAGCAGGTGCAGCGTCCCGCGCGGCCCCCAGGTGCGAACGACCGAGCGCTCCTCGACCAGCGCGCGCTCGACATCGGCGCGCAGGCTGCTGCTGCGGACGCGGATGGCCAGCGCGGCCGCGGCGGGCTCCTGCGCCTGCACGCCGCACAGCCACCTGACCAGCTCGGCGACGCCGAGGCTCGGGGCAGCGCCGGCCGGCGCGATGCGCTGGGCGCGCACCCGCAGCCGGCGGAGGTCTGTGTCGGTCAGGTGCGATGTCATTCCGCTAGGATCCCAGCTGCGCGAACAGATTGTTGAGCGACTCGGCCAGCGTGGGGTGGGCGAAGACCGCGTCTTTGAGCGCCGTGTAGTGCAGGCCGCCCATCATCGCCACCTGGAGCACCGCCATGATCTCGCCGCCCTCGATGCCCAGCACCGCCGCGCCGAGCACGCGGCCGCTGTCCGCGTCCACGACCGCCTTCATCATACCGCGCGTCTCGTCCACCTCGATCGCCCGCGCGACCGAGCTCATCGGCAGCGTGGCGACCTCGACGCGCAGGCCCTGCTCGCGCGCCTCACGCTCGCTCAGGCCCACCCGGCCGAGCTGCGGGTCGATGAACACGGTGTAGGGCACCAGCCGCCCGCGCGTGGTCGCGCTCCCGCCGCGCAGCAGGTTCTCGCGCAGCACCCGGTAGTCGTCGTAGGAGATATGCGTGAAGGCCGGCCCGCCCTTGACGTCGCCGGTGGCGTAGACCCCGGGCGCGCTGGTGGCCAGCCGCTCGTCGACGGTGATGAAGCCGCCCCTGCCGGTCGCGATGCCCGCCGCCTGGAGGTTGAGGCGGTCCGTGTTCGGCGTGCGCCCAGTGGCGACGAGCAGGTGGGTGGCCTCGATCGCCCGCTCGCCGTCGGGGGTCGCCACCGTGAGGCGCAGCCCGCCCGCGAGGCGCTCGACGCGCTGCGCGCGGCTCGACAGCAGCACCTCGACGCCATCCTCGCGCAGGATCTGCGCCACAGCCCCGGCGATGTCCTCGTCCTCGCGCGCGAGCAGCTGCGGCCCGCTCTGGACGATCGTCACCCGGCTCCCGAAGCGGCGGAACATCTGCCCGAACTCGAGCCCGATGTAGCCGCCGCCGAGCACGAGCAGGTGCTCCGGGGCCGCCTCGAGCTCCATGATCGTCGTCGAGTCCAGCGCCGGGACGTCGTCGAGGCCGGGCAGGTCGGGGCGGCTCGGCCGCGCGCCGGTGTCGATCACGATCGTGTCGGCGGTGATCGCCCGCTCCCCGCCGCCGTCGAGCCGCACCACGACGGTCTTCGGGCCGCTGAAGCGCGCCTCGCCCAGCACCAGCTCGACGCCGCTCTCACGCAGCCGGCGCTCGCTGCCGGCGCGCCAGCTCTGGACGTTCGCGCGCTTGCGCTCGCGCACCCGGCGCATATCGACCGACACCGGGCCGGTGTGGACGCCGTAGTCGGCGGCGCGGCGCGCGAGGTGGGCGACGCGGGCGCTGGCGACCATCGTCTTGGTCGGCGTGCAGCCCACGTTGACGCAGGTGCCGCCGACGTGCTCGCGCTCCACCAGCACCGTGCGGCGGCCGGCCCGCGCGAGGTCGCTGGCTAGCGGCACGCCGGCCTGCCCGGCGCCGATCACCAGCACATCGTACTGCTCTGCGGCCATCGGTCTCTCGCTCCTTTCTCACCGGCTCCATGCCGGCACGCCATCTGCTAGAGGAAACACGGATCGCGGAGGGCCTGCGGCCCTTCGAACCACCCGGCTCACAGGAGCGGCGGAGGAGAGGAACGTGAAGCGAGCCCTTCGAGCCAACCGGCTCGCGGGGCGGCGGAGGAGAGGGACGTGGTGGGTCAGCCCGCCGCACCTCTCGGCGGATTGGAATGTGCGCAGGGCCTGCGGCCCGCAACAATGGCTGCGCGGGTGGCGCCGGCCACCGCGCTCGCGGAGGGACGCCATGCAGCGGCGGATGTACCTGGTCTACCTGCTCGTAGCCGCGCTTCTCGTGCTGGCGCCGCCGTCGGCCGCCGCGCACGAGAAGTGGTTCGTGGACGACCACGAGGCCTACCCGGTGCGCTACGAGCTGATCTGGAGCCTGCCGGTGCTGATCGGCGTGCTGGTGTCGGCCGCCCTGATCGGCGCGCTCGTGGTGCTGCGCCGGCTCGCCGGCGGGGACAACCTGTTCCCGCGGGTCTGGTTTCTGCGCCGCTTCGACCCGGCGGCGCCGGTGGTGATCGCCATCCAGGCGGCGATCGCCATCATCTACACCGCCGTCAACCTGCGCCTGCTGGCGGTGAACATGGAGCTGCCCGGCAACGCGCTCGGCTACCTGCTCGCCGCGGCGCAGCTGGCGGTGGCCTTCTCGCTGATCAGCGGGCTGTGGGCGCGCGCCGGCGCGGCCCTGCTCCTGCTCCTGGTCCTCGCCGCCGGCGTGTTGTTCGGGCCGCTGGCGATGCTCGAGCAGAGTATCTTCGCTGGGATCGGGCTGTACATCGCGCTCATGGGGCGCGGCATGGTCGACCCGGACCGCTTCGAGCCCGCGCCGGCGCTCGATCGGTATCGCCCGCTGGCGCCGACGCTGCTGCGCGTGCTGGCCGGCCTGTCGGTCGCCGTGCTGGCCTTCAGCGAGAAGCTGCTCAACCCGGACCTCGGCGTCGCCTTTCTCCGCGAGTACCCGCACTTCAACGTCGCGCGGACGCTGGGGCTGGCGTGGTTCACCGACGAGCGCTTCGTCCTGGCGGCCGGGGTCGTCGAGCTGGCGATCGGCGCCGCGCTGATCGCCGGCGTGCTCCCGCGGCTGGTGATCTTCGCCATGTTCGTGCCGTTCAACCTGACGATCCCGTTCCTGCCGGCCACCGAGCTGCTCGGCCACCTGCCGATCTTCGCCGTGATGTACGTGCTGACGTTCCACAACCCGGCGCTGCGCGTCGACGCGCCGGAGGGCCCGACGGTGGAGGACACGGTTGCGGAGGCGGAGGGCGCTGCGCCGGCGAAGCGGGCAGGTCAGGCCGCCAGCTGATCGCGCACCTCGATCGTGCCGGTGAGCGTGCGGTGGACCGGGCACTTCTGGGCGATCTCCAGCAGGCGCGCCCGCTGCGCGTCGTCGAGCTCGCCGCGCAGCGAGATGGTACGGGTGATCACATCGATGTGCGAGGTGTCCTCCTCGCAGTGCTCGCAGTCCTGGGCGTAGTCGCGCCGGTGCGCCAGGCGCACCTCCACCCCTTCGAGCGGCCAGCCCTTGTGGCGGGCGTACATCAGCAGCGTCATCGAGGTGCAGGCGCCGAGCGCGCCCAGCAGCAGCTCGTAGGGGTCCGGGCCAGTGTCATCGCCGCCGACGTCGGCCGGCTCGTCGGCGTAGAGGGTGTGCGGGCCGGTGTCGATCTGGTGGCGAAGGTTCCCCAAGCTGCGGACGATCACTTCTGCCATGCTGGCCCTCCTCTTCACGCGGCTGCGCGGTTGATTGTAGCATAGCCGCCCCCGGTGGTAGAATGGGCGCGCCGGGCGCGTGCGCTAGACCCGGCGTATCGGCCGCTGCGCCTATGACTGCACGGCACTTCCTGGCGATCGACGGCCCGATCGGGGCCGGCAAGACCACCCTCGCGCGCCTCATCCAGCGGACGTGGGGCGGCGCCACGCTGCTCGAGCGCTTCGAGGAGAACCCGTTTCTGGCGCTGTTCTACACCGACCGCCAGCGCTACGCCTGGCAGACGCAGCTCAACTTCCTCGTGGACCGCTTCGATCAGCTGACCGAGGCGCCGCAGAGCGCCGGGCTGCTGGTGAGCGACTACCTGTTCGAGAAGGACCTGATCTTCGCGCAGCTGAACCTCGACGATCTCGCGCGGCGCCGCCACCGCAAGCTGTTCGACGCGCTGCGTCGCGCGGTGCCGCAGCCGTCGGGCGTGATCTTCCTGCAGGCCGACCTCGACACGCTGCTGGCGCGCATCGCCGCGCGCGGCCGGCCCTACGAGCAGCAGATGGAGCCGGCCTACCTCGATGCGCTGCGCCGCGCCTACGAGGCCTTCTTCGCCACCTACACCGCCGCGCCGCTGCTGCGGGTCGACACGAGCTCCCTCGACTTCGAGCACGATCCCGCCGCCGCAGCCGCCCTGCTCGGCCAGATCCAGGCCGCCTTCGGCCTGCCCTCCCCCGGCTCGCAGAGCTAGGAAGCCGTCCCCTTCTTTCGGAAGTTCCCACTTGACAAATTTTCGATATGCATGTAGTTTAACGCGGCGATTTAGAACCATCTAATGCACAACGTTTGTGCTGCCAATCGCGGGACACACAGGCTGCCCGATGGCTGCGGAAGCAACCCCGACTGCTGTTCTGAAGCAACACCGATGAGCGCTCGTCCGACCACTACGCTGCGCGAGAGCCCGAGGAGCGAGTGGGGCGAGCAGCGCACCGCGAGCGCAGCCGTAGGCGCCGATCCGCGCCGCCCTTCTCTTCCGTACTCCGGCGACAGCTTCAGGAAAGACGCACCGATGCTTGAGACCAAGCAGCTCACGCTGGCCTATGACCGGGACGTGATCATCGACGGCATCGATGTCCACATTCCGGCCGGGCAGATCACGGCGCTGGTGGGGCCGAACGGCTGCGGCAAGAGCACGCTGCTGCGCGGCCTGGCGCGCCTGCTGGCGCCCAGGGCCGGCGCGGTCTACCTCGACGGCAAGGCCATCCACCGTATCCCGACGCGCGCGCTGGCCCGGGAGCTCGGCATCCTGCCCCAGAGCCCGGTCGCGCCGGAGGGGCTGACGGTGCGCGAGCTGGTGGCGCAGGGCCGCTACCCGCACCAGGCGTGGTTCCAGCAGTGGGCCGCCGACGACGAGGCGGCCGTCGCCAGAGCCCTCGACGTGACCGGGATGGCCGCTCTTGCCGACCGGCCGGTGGACGCGCTCTCCGGCGGGCAGCGCCAGCGGGCCTGGATCGCGATGACGCTGGCGCAGGAGACGGGCGTGATCCTGCTCGACGAGCCGACGACCTTCCTCGATCTCTCGCACCAGATCGAGGTCCTGCAGCTGCTGGAGCGGCTGAACCGCGACGAGGGCCGGACGATCGTCATGGTGGTGCACGACCTGAACCACGCCACGCGCCACGC
>CALJIC010000020.1 GCA_937974195.1 uncultured Roseiflexaceae bacterium
TCGGAGGCGCGCCAGGCCTCCAGCACCGCGAGCGCCTCCTCCACCGCCGGGCGGCGCTCGAAGCCGATCGACAGGAGCGCGGTGTGGCCGTCGATCACCGGCACGCGCGTCACCTGGGCGCTGATCGCGATGTCGGCCTCGTCCACCCGGCCATCGCGCAGCGCGCCGAGCAGCTTGCGCGGCTCGCTCTCCACCTTGGCCTCCTCGCCGCCGTCGGCGATGTTGGGGATCACGTTGTCGATGATGTCGAGCGAGGCCACGCCCGGATAGCCGGCGCCCGAGATCGACTGGAGCGTCGCGGCGTGGACCTTGCGCACGCCGAACGCGTCGTGCAGCGGCTTGAGCGCCATCACGATGGCGATCGCAGCGCAGTTGGGGTTGGTCACCAGGCAGCCCTTCCAGCCGCGCTCGCTGCGCTGGCGCTCGATCATGCCGATGTGGTCCGGGTTGACCTCCGGGATGATCAGCGGGACATCCGGGGCCATGCGGTAGGTCGAGGCGTTCGAGCAGACGGCGACGCGCTCGGCCCAGCGCGGCTCGATCTCGCGCGCGACGTCGGTGGGCAGCGCCGAGAGCGCGATGGCGACGTCGAGCGGCCTGTCGCTCGGCTGGACGACCATGCGGGCGATCTCCGGCGGGGGCGCCCCGTCCAGCGCCCAGCGCACCAGGTCGCCGTACGGCCGCCCGACCGTGCGGTCCGAGCCGGTCAGCGCGGCGATCTCGAACCAGGGGTGGCCGGCGAGCAGCTGGATCATGCGCTGGCCCACCGCGCCTGTGGCGCCGAGGATGGCGACGGGGATTTTTTTGGAAGGCATGGCATTCTCCAAGTTCTAGCGGAGCTTGAAGGGCCGCGGCGCCGGGCCGCCGCGGCCGGCATTTCACACGAGCCAGCGCGCCATCAGCAGCTCGTCGTAGAAGACCCCCTCGTGGAAGAGGGCCTCGCGCTCGAGGCCGTAGACCGCGAAGCCGTGGCGCGCGTAGCAGCGGATCGCGGCCGTGTTAGTCGTGACGACGGTCAGCCGCAGGACGCGCAGCCCCTCGGCGCGCGCCCATTCCGCGCAGGCCTCGATCAGCTGGCCAGCGAGGCCGGCGCCACGCCTGGCCGGGCGCACGTAGACGGCCTGGATGGAGGCAGCGTGGCGGAACTTCTGGGCCTCGGGGCGCACCAGCGACGCCATCGCCACCAGCTGCCCCCCAGCGTCGGCCACGTAGGTGACCCCCGTCGGGCCGCCGGCGCCACGCCTGGCCCAGTCCTCCCAGGACTCGGCCGGGCGGGCCGCGGCGACCTCGTAGGTCTGCCCGTAGGCCTCGGGGTTGGTGCGCAGCGCGTCGAGGCGCAGGTCGCGCAGCGCCGCGGCATCGCCGGCGCGCGTGGGCCGCAGCGTGACCGGGCCGTGTATCGTCTCTAGAAGCATTGACGTCCGGGCGCACAAAAAGGCCACAGGGACCCGGCGCTCCGCCACCTCCCCGTGGCCTGTTGATACCCCGCTCGTTGTACCACAGAACCTGGGCCGGCGCAAGACCGCCCTACGGCTCGCGCTGGTGGCTGCGCTGGTAGTCGAGCGGCGCCATGCCGGCGATCCTGCGGAAGACCTGGCTGAAGTACTTCGGGTCCTCGTAGCCGACGAGGATGCTGACGTCGCTGGGGCGCAGATCGCCGCGCGCCAGCAGCTCCTTGGCCTTCTCCACCCGCAGATGGGTCAGGTAGTCGGAGAAGGTCATCCCGACCTCATCCTTGAACAGCCGCGAGAAGTAGGCCAGGCTCACGCCATTCTCGGCGGCGAAGTCCTGCAGGGAGAGCTCGTCCGCGTAGTTCGTGCGCATGCGCGCCACCAGGGCGCGGACGAGCTGGCGGGGCGTGACGGCGCTGCGCTGGCGCTCCAGAAGCGGCTGGAGCTGCAGGTCGACCCACGTCGCCAGCTCGGCGTAGGTGCGGATGCGGCGCAGCACCGCGACCGTGGCGCTCCGGCTCGGCAGCGCGTCGGCCGGCTCGGGGCTCGCGTGCCGCTGGAAGAGCTGGAAGACGCGGTCCAGGAACTCGGTGAGCTCGGCCTGCGTCGCGCGCTCCTGGCGCATCTGGCCCAGGGCCGCGTGGACCTGGGCGATGGCGACGGGCAGCTTCCCATCGGCGAGGGCGCGCTCCACCAGCCGCAGCTGATCCAGCGAGCCGCTCGCGGGCGCCAGGATCTGCGGGGCGTCCGGGGGCACGAACGACGGCGCGCCGAAGCACATCCCCTCAGCCAGGCGTCGCAGCGCGTCGGGCACGAGCGCGGCCGGGCTCGCGCCGGCGGGCTTGATCGCGTAGGTGGTGTGCGCGACGACGCCGGCGTCCAGGATCGTCCGGTGCAGGCGGCGGGCCGCGGCCTCGATCGCGTGCGCCGGGCGCCCATCGAGCGGGGCCAGCACAACCCGGATGTGCCCGTCGATGCCGACGATATCGCATGTCTCGAAGCCCTCGTTCGCGAGGCACTGCGCGAAGTCCTCGCGGTCGACCGGCGTGTCGCGCCAGACCACCGCGCTCTCCCAGTTCTCGCAGAGCACGACGATCGCCCCACACGCGCCCGCCAGCAGTTCCGGGTCGGCCTCGGCAGCGCGGGGGCCGCCGAGCAGCAGCCGCACCAGGCGCGCCTCGCGCAGATGGGCCGCCTGCTCGCGCTCCTCAGCGACGGCCGCGAGCGCGCGCTCGACCGTCTGGAGCAGCGTGTCGGTCCGCACGGGCTTGAGCAGGTAGTCGGAGACGCCGAGGCGCATCCCCTCGCGGGCGTACTCGAACTCGCTGTGGCCGCTCAGCACGATCGCGGCGAGCAGCGGGCTGGCGGCCTTCAGCCGGCGCACCAGCTCGAGCCCGCTCATCCCGGGCATGCGAATGTCCGTGATCACCAGGTCGGGCGGCTGCTGCCGGGCGTGGGCGAGCGCCTCGGCGCCGCTGGAGCAGCCGATCACGCGGTGGTCAGCGGCGATCGGCTCGAGCATACCGAGCAGGTCATCAAGCGCCAGACGCTCGTCCTCAACGATGAGGATGTTCATAGGCGTGCACCTCTTCGGCACGGTCTCGATCCCGGGTGTGAAGCGGGATGTGCAGCGTGACGGTCGTGCTCACGTCGGGGATGACTTTGAACCGCAGGCCGTACTGCTCGCCGAAGAGCAGCTTGATCCTCCGGTCGATGTTGGTGATGCCGATCCCGACATCGGCGGTCGGCAGCTTCCCGTCGGTGTCGAGCTGGCCGAGCGCGGCTTTGATCCGCGCGAGGGTGACGGGGCTGAAGGCGCCGGCGTTGTCGGTCACGTCGATGGCGAGCTCATCGCCCTCGCGGCGGGCGTGGACCCTGATCTCCAGCACGTCGCTGCAGTGCTCGCGGCCGTGGGTGATCGCGTTCTCGACGAGCGGCTGCAGCGAGAGCTTGACCAGCGGGACGTGCTGGAGCTCCTCGGGCACGGCGCACACGTAGCGGATGCGCTCGCCGAAGCGGGCGCGCTGGATCATCACGTAGTTCTCGATGTGCAGCAGCTCCTCGCGCAGCGGCACCAGCTCGTTCCAGTTGCTCATGCTGTAGCGGAACAGGTCGGCGAGCGACTCGGCCATCGTCGCGACGGTGTCGGCCTGGCCCTTGCGGCTCAGGGCGCGCATGCTGTTGAGCGTGTTGAACAGGAAGTGCGGGTTAATCTGCGACTGGAGCGCGAGCAGCTGGGCGTCCTTCTCGCGCAGCCGGGCCTCGTAGACCTGGGTGATCAGCCGCTCGATGCTGTTCAGCATGGTGTTGAACACGCGGCTGAGGCGGCCGAGCTCGTGGGTGGCGGTGGTGTGCGGCACGCGCACCGAGAGGTCGCCGTTCTCGACGCGCGCCATGGTCTGGGCCATGAGGCGCAGCGGCTGGGTGATGCGCTTCGTGACGACGTAGACGATGGCGCTGAGCACCAGCATGGCGCCGGCGCACAGCAGCAGCACGACCACCCCGGCCCTGCGGGTCTCGGCGCTGATCAGGTCGACGGGCGTGAGCATCCAGGTGGTCCAGCCGGTCCGCTCGGAGCGCTGGGCGGCGTAGTAGTAGTCGCCGCCGCGCCACTGGAGCTTTCCCTGGGCGTAGCTCGCGCCCGCGAGCCTCAGGTCGTCCAGCAGGCGGCCGGTGAGGGCCGCGGTGCTGTCGTAGATCACGTGGCCCTCGTCGTCGAGCAGCAGCACCTGCCGGCCCTGCCCGGCGGTCTCGGAGAGCGCCAGCAGCTCGCTCATCACGGCCACGTCGAGGTCGATCTTCAGGAAGCCGATGCGCCGCCCGGTGGCGGTGTTCTTGAGCAGCCGGACGTACGAGAAGACCGGCCGGCCCTCGCCGGCCACCGTGCTCTCGGGCGCGGTGGGCCACAGCAGCGCCGGGGGCGCGGCCTGCTGCCGCATGCGCGCCGACCAGGGCTCGTCGTCGGCGGTGACGCCGCGCCGCGGGAGCTCGCCGCGGGTGAAGTAGAACAGCGTGCCGTCGTTGGCGTAGAGGTACAGGCCACGCACCGACGGCCAGGAGGCGGCGAAGACCAGCAGGCGGTAGGAGACATCGGCCTCATCGTCGGGCTGGCGCCGGTCGCCCGAGGCCGGGTCGGAGAGCCGCAGCACGCGCTGCACGATCGTGTCGCCGCTGATGCTGCGCGAGAGCCGGCCGACGTTCTCCACGTACAGGTCGACGCTGCGGGACATCTGGCTGACGGTGTTGCCGGTGAGCGCCAGCGTCTGGCGCTCGATCGTCGCAGCCGAGCTGAGGTAGAAGAGCAGGCCGCTGGCGGTGATAGTAGCGGCGAGCACGAGCAGGATGCTGAGCAGCAGCCTCGCCTGGAGGCTCCAGTGCTGCCAGGGGCCTCGGAGCACGGCGCACCTCCCATCGCACTGCGGCGGGCGTGGGGCCACGGAAACATGGCAAAATCGCCGACCTCGGAAGTCAAAACAGCATACCACATTCTCCATGCCGCGCGGGTATACTGGCCTCACACGCCACTCAGTAACACAGCGAAACAGCCCAGGGGCCGCCTCGGATGGGCTGCGTCTCCGCAGCCGCCCGTGGCCGGGGGCCCAACCGCGTGCGGGATGACACGGACGACTCCGCGACGTCCACGTGTCCAGCGTCGCGATCGGCCGTGTACAGATACCAATGGAGGTATGCGTCATGGACGAGACCAACCGCCGCGCCCGGCTGAGCCGCCGGGCCTTCCTGCGCGCCGCCGCCACAGCCGTTGGAGCCACCGCCTTCAGCTCGGTCGTCGCCGCGTGTGGCGGAGCCCCGCCTGCGGGCAGCGCGCCGACCGCCGCGCCCGCCGAGCAGCCGGCAGCCGAGGACGCGACCGCCGCCCCCGCGGCTGGCGAGCAGGCCCCCGAGCCAACCCAGGCCCCCGCCGCGCCCGCGCCAGACAGCGCCCCCGCCGCCGAGTCCGGCCTCCCCGTGAACGTGCCGCGCGAGAGCGTGCTGGTGGTGGACCAGATCTTCCGCTACAGCGTCGTCAACAACTTCAACTTCTTCGTCCCCGGCCCGCCCACGCCCACGCGCCAGGGCCTCGTCTGCGACTGCCTCTGGTACCTGGACCAGGAGACCGGCGAGTGGATCAACGCGCTCGCCGAGGACCGGCCGCAGTACAACGACGACTGGACCGAGATGACGGTCAAGCTGCGCAAGGGCATCAAGTGGAGCGACGGCGTCGAGTTCAGCGCCGACGACCTGGTCTTCACCGTCACGACGCTCAAGGCCAACCCCGGCCTCGGCTGGTCGGCCGAGATGGACCTGTACGTGGAGGATGTGCAGAAGGTCGACGACTCGACGGTGGTCTTCAAGCTCAAGGAGTCCAACCCGCGCTTCCACACCTTCTTCACCGCGCGCTACAACGCCATCTACATGATGGCCAAGCACGTGTGGGAGAAGGCCGAGGACGTCAAGACCTTCACCAACTTCCCGCCGGTCTCGCTGGGGGCCTACGTCTACCAGGAGGGCGACCCGAACGGCTTCTGGGAGCTGTGGAAGCGGCGCGACGACTGGCAGAACACCACGGTGGGCGTGGTGACCGGCAAGCCGGGGCCGGAGTACATCCTGAGCATCTTCTACGGCGACAGCGCCAAGAAGGCGATCGCCATCTCGCGCCACAACCTGGACATCCTGTTCGACGCCGACATCGAGGCCTTCGACGCGATCATCAACAGCACCCCCTCGGTGCGCTCCTGGTTCGCGGACTTCCCGTGGGCCTACCCGAACGAGCTGGACTACCGCTACTTCGGCGTGAACCACGCCATCGCGCCCTACGACAACAAGGACGTGCGCTGGGCCCTGGCGCTGGCCACCGACGTGGTGGACCTGCAGACCAACTACATCGGCGGCGTGACGCGCGTCACCCCGCTGCCGATGCCGGCCACCGGCCTGCTGATGCGGCTGTACCACCAGCCGCTCGAGCCCTGGCTGATGGACCTGACGCTCGACATCGGCAACGGCGAGACCTTCAAGCCCTACGACCCGGACGTGCCGAAGCGCATCGCGGCCTGGGCCAGGGAGCAGGGCTACAACGTACCCGACGACAGCGACGCCGACGGCCTGCGCGACCGCTTCGGCATGGGCTGGTGGAAGTACGCGCCGGACGTGGCCGAGAAGCTGCTGCTGAAGGCCGGCTTCACCAGGGGCAGCGACGGCAAGTGGCTCAAGCCGGACGGCCAGCCGTGGAAGTTCTCGATCAACGCCGCGCCGGACGAGAACGACGTCTACCGGCTGGCGCTCGGCGTGCAGGACCAGTGGAAGAACTTCGGCATCGACGTCGAGGTGGACGCGCTGGAGCGCAACCCGTACGAGACCCGCAACCGCACCGGCGACTTCGAGGTCACGTCGGCCTGGGGCCTGGCGGCGCCGAACGCCAACCCGGACCTGTGGCAGGGGCTGAACACCGTCCACTCGCGCTTCTTCGCCGAGGTCGGCACGGACACCGCCGGCACCGGGAGCAACAACATCGTGCGCTTCAAGTCCCCGGAGATCGACGCGATCGTGGACGAGCTGAGCCGGCTCTCGCCCGACGACCCGCGGGTGGCCGAGCTGGGCCAGGAAGCGATGAAGGTCTGGGTGGAGAACATGCTCACCATCCCGACCATCAGCTTCAAGAAGTTCACCTCGATCGACGAGACCTACTGGACCAACTGGCCCACCGCCGAGAACCCCAGGCGCCAGCCGCTCTACTGGTTCATCGGCGGGCGCTTCACCTTCGCCGAGGTCGAGCCCAAGGCGTAGCGCAGGCGCTCACGAGGCGCCCGGTCGTGCCGCCCACCGCCTCCCGAAAGGATGGGCTGGCGGCACGACCGGCCACCGGCCTCTTCCCACCGGGAGGCGCGGAGGGCCGCTCGCCCTCCGAAGCTGCTTCCGCCGGGAGGCACACAGGGCCGCTCGCCCTCCGA
>CALJIC010000021.1 GCA_937974195.1 uncultured Roseiflexaceae bacterium
GGGCGGCTGCAATGCCCGTATCCGCAGCGGCCAGCGCCAGGCGGTTCTCGGCGAACGCCGCATAGTCGAAGGTCTGCACCGCTGAGCGATTCGCGGCGCGCAGGGCGTCCTGCACCTCGCGTTCGCGCATCCGCCGGCCGGCCAGGTCGAGCCCAACGAGTAGCAGGCCGAGCAGCACCGGTAGAATGAGCGCGACGAGAACCAGCGCCTGGCCTGATGTTCGTTGGCGCATCGTGAACCTCCGTCTAACCCTATGGCAGCGAGAGCGTGGCCGAGCGATCCTTCTCCGAGGCGCGCACAGCCTCACGCTCGATCTGCAGGTGTGCGCTGAAGATCGGAAACCAGCGCGTATCCTCGAACCGCACCCGGACATGGATCGGCTGGTAGCGTTGGCACGGCTCCTCGCACCGCACCAATACGACCGCGTCACCGGAGCCAGTCGTGAGGCCGCCGGCGAGCACGCGCTGCGCTGCCTGCTCGACCATGCCGCCCGGCCCGTCATCGCCGCCGAGCAGTGCTGCCTGATGCGCCGCGGCGCTTGCCGCATCCGCCACCGTTGCCTGCGTCAGTACGACCTGAAACGCGTCGAAGGCCGCGCAGACGATGAACAGCAGCAGGCCGATCACCAGCGCGAACTCGACCAGGCTCTGGCCGCCGGTGCGTCGGGTAGAGCGCTCAGGCATCATCGGGCGCTCCTCGGCACAGCAAGCGTGACGGCGAAGGGCAGGGTCACGATCTCCGCACGCTCGCTCACAACCTGGCCAGTGATCGCATCGACCAGCTCGGTGAGCACCCGCGCCTGGATCACCAGGTCGGTCGTGCGCAGCTGACCCAGGTCGTAGACATAGATGTCCCTGCACATCTCCAACGGATTCCCGACCGACCAGAAGGCATGCGCCTGCATATGCATATCGGTCGCCGTTGGCGTCTCCAGATAGCGGTATGTGCATCCGTCGAGGCCGGCCGCATCGCTGGGCGCGGGTTGGGTGCGCAGCCGACAGCCGATCTGGTCCATCGAATCCGGAGCGGTTGCCGATACCCCGTGTGAGCTGACGAAGCTCCAGGCAGTGACGCGGGCGCGAACCGCATACAGCGGGTTGGGCGAGGCCGGCGCCTCCAGGGTGATCGCCGGCGCGAAGTGCAGCACCTCGCCGCCGGGCCAGGTCACCTCGTTTGTCGCCGAGCGATAGACCTGCTGGGCTGAGTCGAATTCCGACAACATCCAGAGCTGCGCGCGCACCTGCGGCATCGGTGGGATGGGTGGTGGCACGCGGGTCACGGTCGGGTCTCTCGCCGGGGTCGGCGTTCGGCTGGGTGGCTGAGCCGTGCTGCTGGGTTGAACCTGCACGGTCGGCGTGATGCCCGTGGGAGTCGCTGTGGGCCGTGGGCGGGTTGGCGTCGCAGTCGGCCGAGTGGTACCGATCGCCGGAATCGTCGCGCTGGCGGTGGCAACCCTGGTAGGCGCGCGCGTTGGCCGCGCCGTTGGCGCGACGATTGCCGTATTCGTCGGCGTCGCTGCAACCAGGGTCTCGGTCGCCGTCGGTAGGGGAACTTCCGTGCAGTGTCGGCAGATGATGTCGGGGAACTCGGCGACAGTCGCCGTGAGCCGCGCGTTTGCCGTCGCCAGCCTGCTCGTTGTCGGCGCGCTGACCTCGAGCGTGCCCGCCGCTGGTGCTCGCTCAACCGCTGGCCTCGCCAATGTCGAGACCAGCAGGGCGCTGCTGGCGGTCAGGGCGGCAATGCCCACCAGCGCAGCGAGCCAGACTGGGATATGTGAGAAGCGCATGGATCACCTCACGGTCTGCGAGCATACTGGCCGCGATCCTCATCGCATCAGCAGGAGGAGCGTTCCAAGCGACAGTACGACAAGCCAGCCAATACCGACATACACCTGCCACCGGCGCCAACGCGCTCGCCGACGAAACGGCGCAAGCGAGTCCTGCGTGCGATGGGCTTGACGCATACCCTTCGTCTGCGGCATCACGCCCCTCGCTTCAATGGCCGGCTACGCATAAGCCGCGTAGCCCTGCGTGGTACAATGACGGGGTGGGCCTCAGGTGTCTCCTGGGTCCTGACCCCGATCGCGGAAGGAGTGGCAACCGCTCGCGATCGGGGTCTTCTTTTGCCTGATTGCGCAGCGTGAGCCCCTACCGCTGACAGCTCGTCGAGCGCACGCTCCGGGCGCGCTTCAGACAGCCGTTGACGTATTCCTCCAGCGCGCTTTGCCGCCATGTATTCCAGAAGTCGGCGTGCATCGCCGCCCAGGAGATCGCGTGCGGCTGACCGCGCGGGCCGCCCAGGGTGAAGTTCCCGCCGGTGAACGCGCTGTCCTCGTAGGTGATGCTCAGCCGCAGTTTGGGCAGCTTGACCGGGTGCGTGGCAGGGCACCGCTTCTGCTCGTCGGAGTAGGCCATGTGCCGGCGATGGTCGGACGAGTCGAGGTTGATGCCGTCCCAGCAGTCCGGGAAGCGAATGCTGAGCGACAGGTACTCGTCACGATCGCAGCGCGGCGGGTTGCCGCTGGCCAGCGGCAGGCCCGCGCTCTGGTCACGACGGTTGCGGCAGAGCCAGTGGATGACCCCCAGCGGCTGCGCGCTGGTCGCGCGCGCATCGCCCGCGATCACGCGTAGGTCGGGCGGAAAGGCCTGGAGCGCAGCCGAGTCACTGGTGTTGGCGTAGTAATAGGCCCGCACGCGCCGCGGCGAGCGCAGAACGCCCTGCTCGTCATAGAGCGTCGGGACCCAGTACGATGCCGTATCGGCTTTGTCGCCGCAGGTTGTGCCGCCGCTGGTGAGCTGGGCGTAGGTCGAGAACGCGTTTGTCCCCGTTGCGCCGAAGAACTGGTGCTCGTGGCTTACGCCTGTCTGGCTGGGGAAGACGATCGGATCATCGCGGAGGCGATGGCCGAGCGTGCAAACGATCTGGAACCACGGCCCGTGGTTGGTCATATGATCCGGGCCGGGCAGCAGCGGCGGCTCGCTCGCTTGCGGAAGCGCCAGCTGATGATGGTGCGCATGAATAGCCTCAGCGCCCAGGATTGGCAGCGCGGCAGAGGCGCGCTGAGCCGAGATCAGCAGCACGGCGACGATCAGGATCGCTGCGATAACAAGGGCAGTGTGCCAGCGCCTCCAGTGTGAGCGCCAGGTTGGAATGTGCATGTGACGTCCTTTCGTCCGATAGGCACAGCAACGCCGGCCTCGTGCAACCTGGGTGGCCGTAACTCGCTTTAACACCGCGTGAGAACGGTTCACGCAGGGCGCAGCGAAGCGTGCCCGCAGCTAACACGAAGCCTTGAGCCATCACACCGGCAAGGGATCGCGCACGAGGTGCTGGCCCGATGTCTCCTGGATTCAGCCCCGAAACACAGAAAGGAGTGGCAACCGCTTGTGATCGGGGTTCTTCTGTTGTAGCACGGTGAAGGTGGGGAGCGCCTGGGGATTTTGTGGGTAGCGAGTGGGTAATTAGCTCAAATGTTCGTTGCGAAGGTAGGCAGTATACCGCACTGGAATGCGATCTGCGCATGTGACCCGCGACAGACGAGTCATCCGGGTGTAATCCTGGTTATAGAAAATATGTTCTAACTTTCGTATACTGGGTATCCTTTCGACAGCACTGTTCTGGGGATGTTCACGACCTGCTACGTTGCAGCGGAATCCTGGTGCTTCGCCACACGTTGGGGAAGCTTCTCATACGCCGTCGGCCGCGCTCGGTCACCGACAACAACGCAGCCAGTTCATCTGATGAACAATCCTCGCACCGGCGAAGGCTACTATGGCGGTGGATGGGCGATCACGCTGGTCAATCTGGATAGCCTGGAGCATTTGCGGCCTGGCCGTCGCGCAGGTCGGTGCGTACTGGCTTGTTCCTTCTGCAGACGACACAGCCGCTCGCTCAGCGATTGTATTTCACCTCATTGGATTGACCAGTGCGCTCGCGGTGCTACTGGCTTCGGGATGGCAGCGACAGGCGGGAGGGACGAGCTGGGGTTGGTTACTGCTGGCGCCTGCGCTGGGCATCCAGCTCTGGGCAACACTGCTCGATATCATCCCATCCGCGCTGCTTCCAGCAAAATCCTCGCTCCTGAGCGTCGTCGTGATATGCCTTGCGGGTCTCGCATCAGTCTTTGGCCCGGCTCGACTCTGGGCCGAACAATCAATAACGGCCGGGAGCACACTACAGCGGCTCCTCGAAAGCGGCATCATCGGGCTCACCGCGTTCGCTCTCCTTGGCAGTCTCGCGCGGGTCACTATCCCGGCGTGGCCCATCGACCCGCGCCTAGTCGTGACGCTGATCGTCGACTACCTCCTGTTGTGCGGCCTTGGCACGCTGCTGGTCGCCGGGCGGAAACTCACCGGCTTCATCGTCGGAGCAGTGCTTTGTCGCCTGGCCACGATTAGCTTCGGCGCCTTCGTTGAGCCGGGACAGGCCGCTCTGGCGTTACCGATCGAGACAGCCCAATGGGCGCTGCTCGCACTTGCGGCAGCGTATCGCGCACGTCCTCTGTCGAGCCAGGCAGACAGCGCTACAGCGCTTGAGCGTGACGACAGCTGGCGCGGCAGCTCGCTGGCCCGCTTTGTTATGGTCTTGGGCCTCCTGATCGCCGCAACCTGGCCGCCGGCGCCAACTGCGCTCGTCGTTGGCTTTCTCGTTCTCAGCGTGGGCTATGAGGGCTGCCTGCGATTCCGCAACCAGATAGCGCAACGCAGGCGGCGCGAGGTGCTCCAGCGCGAGCGCGCGGCCTTCCAGCACGCGCGCGACCACGATCATCAGCTCATTCAATCGCTGGCGCGCCTCATTCATGATCTCGGGCCACCCGTGCAAGGTGTCTCCAGTATCGCCGATCAGCTGCTACGGATCGCGGCCCGCGAAGAGCGTGAGTCGCCCCGGACGATTAGCGAACGGCTCGGCCGCCATGCTGACTACCTCGAGCATCTCATCCGGCAGCTCAATGCGCGGCTCCGGCGGCAAAACCCACCAACCCTCCGCCGCTGCCGGGTCGATGTGATGGTCATCGCCACGACGGTTGTGGAGAGCCTGCGGCCGCTGGCGCGCCGCCGCAGTATCGATCTGAGCGTGTCGCTTGGCACCGAAGCGACTGAGGTCCTGGGTGACGAGAATGCGATCCGGCGCATCCTCGACAACCTGGTGAGCAATGCTCTGGCAGTAACGCCGGCCGCGGGCGTGATTGTCGTCGAGCTCTGGATCGACCGCGCACACACAGACACACTGACAATCTCCGTGCGCGACTCGGGGCCGGGCCTCTCAACAGCGGAGCAGCAACGTGTGTTTCTCCCGCGTGAACAGCCCAGCGTCGGGCCAGGCATGGGCTTAGGGCTGTCGATCGTCGCGGAATTGACCGAGTACCTTGGTGGTGCGTATGGCGTACAAAGTGAAACTGGGGGCGGGAGCACCTTCTGGGTGCGGCTACCCCGTGAAGAGGAGGCGATCAGATGAGGCGGGTTGTGCTGATTGAAGATAGCCTGGATGCGCGCAACTATGTGCGCGACCATGCCCCGGCGGACTGGGAGATGCTTGAAGCGGCCGATGGGCTGAGCGGGCTTGACCTCGTGCGCCAGTGGCTGCCGGCCCTGGACCTGGTGATCCTGGATATGATGCTGCCCGATGTTGATGGGGAGTACGTGTGCGCGCAGATTCGCGAGTTGAGCCAGACACTGCCGATCTTACCCTATACAGGGAAGGAAGAGGCCCTGCCGGTGCTGAAGGATCTGGCCTGCCTACCGGCGCTCATCAAGCCGGTATTGGTGCCCAGGCTCACCCAGAGCCTCCAAGCGGCATTTGAGCGGCCAACGCCGCCGGTGACTGAGAGCGGCGCGTTGCGTTTCGTGCGCGCGCAGAGCTACAAGGTGGTGCAGGAGCAGCGTGCGCGCCTCAGCGGCCGGCGAATCGTCGTCATCGCCACCGACGACTATCTGCGCTCGTGGCTCAGCCAGATGATCAGCCCGGTCGTGACGCCGATGCGTGCGGAGAACCCCCGCGCGCTGCGCAAGATCATGGAGACGCTGAATGTCACCGCTGTGATCAGCGATGGAGCGATGTACAGCGCCATTGCCCCGATCGTCCGGCCCTACGGCGTTCCACTGATCCTCATCGCTGCCACCCCTATCCAGGCACGTGCGCTGGTCAAGGCTGATGTGCATCGTATCTTTCTGATGAGTGACCCCTCGCTTGGCGCCAAGCTCCGCGCTGCGGTCGATGGGCTCACCAGCGGTGAAGATGCGGAGGGCTGGCTCGTCGACGACATCGCGAATCTGCACGGTAGCACCGTCATCCCCGCCGAGATCCTGCGACGTTTTGCCGATACCGTGATCAGTATGCGGGAGCTGGAGGTGCTCTGGCTGGAATATCACGGCCTGGAGCGAGCACAGATCGCCGCCCAACTGTCGATCTCGCCATCGACCGTGACCACCCACTGGAAGAACGTGCAGCGGAAACTGGAGCTGGATCGGGAAGGAGTACGGAAGTGGCTACAGGCTCATTTGAGCAGTACAGACAGTGAATAGGTTCTATCTGGAGATCATTCCTCGAAGCCGCCGAGCTGAACGACGGCTGCCTCTACCTGACGCTTGGAGGCGAGCCACTCTGCAGTATCGAGTAGTTCGCTGGAGCGCGAAGAGACGTCGGCTGTTCCAGCGAGGGCAATGCGCCCGGTGGTCAGCAGGAAGCCGAGCAGCGCCCATTCGCCGAGCATGCGGGATGCAGGGCTATGCCGGCCCTGCTGCTTCACGGAGGCCAACACCTCGCGGAGCTCAGTAAAGCGGGGGTCGTCGGCCGGGATACTTGCATAGTAGCGATCAGAGAGATCGGCTTGCGGCATGCGACACCTCAATGGCTCAAATTTGTGCCATTCGGGCACCCGAGCAGCGATGTCAGCGTCGGGACATGGTGCCAGGAAGTGCCCGAATAGCTCATTGTAATGCGGTAAGATTCGAATTCGAGAGGTTCCGTCAATGACCCAAGCTTGGGTCATTATGCCTGCAGGCGATATTTCGCCAGCCGCTCAATGCCGTCTGCAACCCGGGTGACGGGATCGGGCAGCAGCGTCACTGGAGTAAGCGGTGCGAGCATCGCGCTGATCGCCGATACCATCACCTGGCCCCCGCCGCCGAAGAGCAGCACCTCACCCTGGGCCAGTGTGCGCTCCCAGCGCGGCAGCACTTTTGCCAGGATCGCCTGGGCGGTGTCGGTGGTTGCCGTCTGAAGCTCAGGGCTCACATCACACGGCTCTCCAGCCACATAGATCGTCGTTTCGCCCTGCCGCAGCAGCGCCAGTACTTCGGCGGCATCAAGATGGCGAAGGCTTGGAAAGCGACGCTGAATAAGCGTGCGTGCCGTCTCAGCCGCATTCTGCACACCTAACCGCACCCCGCCCTCTGTGCCGGGTATCAGGTCGAGCCCTTTCCGCCCGGTGAAATCCGTCGTGCCGCCGCCGATGTCCAGCGCATAGCGCTGACGGAGCAGCGCCCCATTCATCTGGATCTTGCCGTCGGGCGAGAACAGCAGCGTCGCGATCGCGCCGATTGGCTGCGGGATGAACGACGTCTTCACGATCGTGATGGTGTATTCGACCTGGCCCCAGCGCACCACATGCGGCAGCGACGGGCTGCCCTTCTCCATCCTGCCCGTCAGACGTTGCCGTAGGGCCTCCTTCACCTCAGCGTTGCTATCATCCTCGACCGGCAGGCCGCCGGCGAAGGCGATATGGGCCTGGGTCTGACCTGCCGGCAGACTGGCGACGATCGCGTAGAGGTGGAGCAGCAGGTAGGCCGCCGAGTGAACACGAAGCTCTGCGCTGCCGATGAGCGCGACATCGCTGACGCCGGCGCGTTGGGCGTCGCGACCAATCAGGTACGGGACATTCGCCTCAATGCCGGCCGGGCCACTAACATAGACGAACGGCTGAACGGGGGTGTCGCTGGTGAACTCATACCCCGTCCGTGTGCTGAAGAGCCGCACCAGGGACGGCTCGATCTCCCAGGCACCGCCCTGACGGCGGTATTTGGTGTTGACGTTGCCGATATCAGCGGCGATCAGCGTCAGTGGGTTGCTCATGGCCACAGTCCTTTCTCTACGTTGTTGTGGGTGCCGGACACAGCGTCCACACGCCCAACACGGCTTCCCTTTATGTCGTCGCTGGTGGAGATGATTGCCCTGAGCCAATCTGCCGCCGATAGTCCTCCGCAGAGACGCGCAGGATCTCGCCGGCGAAGGCGCGCTGGAACATCCGTGACAGGATGCGCTGGTCGAGTTGTTCGGGCGCACGGTTGCTGGTGATAACCGTCGGCAGCTCCAGGTTGTAGCGGTGGTTGACGATCTGGTAGAGCTTCTCGCGCGCCCAGGCGGTGGCGCTCTCGGTGCCGAGGTCGTCGAGCACCAGGAGCGGCACCGTCCGCACCAGCTCGAAGCGCTCGTCGTAGGCCACCTCGCTGGAGGGTCCGAAGGTCGAGCGCAGGTGGTCGAGCAGGTCGGGGACGACAGCGAACAGTACCCGCTCGTTGCGGTCAAGAGCCTGGTTGGCAGCCGCGGCCGCCAGGTGCGTCTTGCCGATCCCGCACGGCCCGAACAGCAGCAGCCATCCGCGTGGCTGGCGGGCGAAGTCCAGCGCGCGCAGGTAGGCCTTGCGCACCCCCGGGACATCCGGGTCGAAGGTGGCGAAGGTCAGGTCGCGAAACGACTGCAGGTTGCTCATCCGGGCGATCTGGGCCGACTGGCGGCGCTGGCGCTCGGCCAGCTTGCAGCGGCAGGGGATGAGCTCGCCGAAGCGCGGGTGGCCGTAGGGCACATCGGCGACGAAGAAGCCAGCGCCGTCGCACTCCGGGCAGCGTGTGGGCGGCGGCGGTGTCTCCGTGCGCTCCTCGTCATCCGGCTCAGGCGCTGGCGCGACGATCAGGGTCGGCAACGTGACGCCGGCCCGCGCCCAGCTGGTTGTCGGTGTGGTGTCGAGAGTCATGCGACACCTCCCCCTGGCCTGAGCCGGGACGAAGGCGTCGGCGTGACGGCGCGGCGCGCCTGCAGGTTGGCCAGCGCGCGCTCCGTAGGTGCGCCCTCCTCCAGATCGAGGGCGAGGTACTGGATCTCCAGCGGGCTGGCGTCGGGCGGGGCGATCGCCAGCGCCTGAGCCTTCGCGCTCGTCGCGCGGCGGGTGATCGCCGGCGATGCTGCCGGATCAGGCGTCGCAGCGCGCGGCGGCTCGACCCGCCAGGTCGTCACGATCGCCCCGATGCCCTGGCCGAGCCCGCGCCGGCGCTCGAGGTC
>CALJIC010000022.1 GCA_937974195.1 uncultured Roseiflexaceae bacterium
GGTTCTGAGTTCTCCCGCCTAGGTTCTGGCTCCCCCAGCCCCGGTTCTGAGTTCTCTAGCTTTGGTTCTGGCTCCCCCAGCCCCGGTTCTGAGTTCTCCGGCCTAGGTTCTGAGTTCTCCAGCTCTCGGTTCTGCACAAGCGCCGCAGCCCCCTCCCCCGGCAGCAGCTCGGCGAGGCGCCGGATGGACACCGCCTGCTGCTGGTAGTCGCCGATGAAGGTGCCGATCAGCGACGGGAAGCCGGCGGTGAACCACATGTACGAGACGAACAGCGCGAAGTCGCCGACGCTGAAGGTCCCGGCGCTCATCGACTGGCCCGCCAGCAGCAGGATGATCCCCAGCCCGAGCGTCGCGGCGATGCTGTGGAACGAGAACACGATGTTGTCCAGCAGGCGCGTCCGCACCGCCGTCCGCCCGCGCTCCCGGTTGAGCACGTCGAAGTGGGCCACCGCGTCGGCCTCGGCGCCGGCGATCTTCACCGCCTGCACCGCGCCGAACAGCTCGCCGAGGAAGCCGGCCACCTTGTCCTGCGCCGCGCCGTTCTCCTCCCAGGCCCGCAGCAGGCGCGCCCACATCGCCCGCGCGACGACGACCGTCAGCGCCAGGGGCACGAAGACCACCAGCGTGATCGTCAGGTTGATCGCGGCCATCACCGCCACCGCCAGCGCGAAGGCCAGCCCCTCGGCCGCCACGTGCGGCAGCCAGGTCGGGAAGTCGCACACTTCGGCGACGTCGTTCTCGTAGCGGTTCACCGCCTCGCCGGGCGGGAGGGGCGGCGGCAGCGCCCCGGGCCGCCGCAGCTGGGCGCCGAGCAGGTTCTGCTGCATCCACACGCCGCACATGCGCTTGAAGGTGATCGCGTACCAGATGTCCGGGAACGACGTCGCCAGCCGCGCGAGGCCGACCCCGACGTACAGCGCCACCAGCGCCCAGATGTCGAGCTCGACCGGGCGCGCGCCGGTGGCGCGGTCGAAGACCGCCTTCTCGATCAGCCCGAGCGCCACCAGCCCGACGCTGAACAGGATGTGGAACAGGCTGTGGAGCGTGAAGCGCCACGGCCGGTGGCGAATGAGATGCCAGTTGAGGCGCATGGTGTTCACGCGAGCACCTCCTCCATACCGGCGGCCAGCAGGCGGGCGAAGCGCGTGCCGGGGTCGGCGGCCAGCTCCAGCCGCGGCCCGTGCTCGACCACCCGGCCGCGCTCGAGGATCATGATCTCGTCGGCGCGCTGCACCGTGCGCAGCCGGTGGGCGATGATGATGCCGGTGCGCCCCGCGAGCAGCCGGTCGACCGCCCGCTCCAGCAGCCGCTCGGTCGCCGGGTCGAGCCGCGAGGACGCCTCGTCCAGGATCACCAGGCCCGGGTCGCGCAGGAACACGCGCGTGAAGGCCAGCAGCTGCGCCTCGCCGGCCGAGAGCCCGCGCCCGCCGGCGCCGAGCCGGGTGTCCAGCCCGTCCGGCAGCGCCTCGGCCCACGCCCGCAGCCCGAGCTCGTCGAGCGCCCGCAGGATGCGCGCGTCGTCGATGCTCCGGTTGAACAGCGCCACGTTGTCGCGCACGCTGGCCTGGAAGATCTGCACGTCCTGCGTCACCATGCCGATGCGGCTGTGCAGGCTGAGCCCGGCGCCGGCCGCAGCGTCGTCGAGCGCCAGGTCGCGCAGGTCCACGCCGCCGACCCGGATCACCCCCGCGGTCGGGTCGTAGAGGCGGAAGATCAGGCGCGTCAGGGTCGTCTTGCCGCTCCCGGTGCGCCCCAGCAGCCCGAGGACGCGGCCGGGGGCCAGGGTGAAGGACACGTCGTCGAGCACCACCTGGCCGCCGGCGGCCGTCGCTTGCCGGTCGTCGTCATCGTAGGCGAACGACACCCGCTCGAACTCGACGCCCAGCGGGCCGCCGGGCAGCGTCCGGGCCGCATCGCGCTGGCTGACGCGCGGCCGGATGGCGAGCAGCTCGGTGACCCGGCCGAGGCCGGCCGCGGCGCGCTGGAGGTCCTCGGCCTGCGAGCGGATGCGCTCGAGCGGCTCGGACAGCATGCCGATGTAGTACACGATCAGAAAGGCCGAGCCGATCGTCGCCTCGCCGCGCGTGTACAGCAGCGTGCCGACCGCCAGGCCGATCGCGTACCCGGCCACGAACAGGAAGCCGGTCGTCACCGTGGTCAGGTTGCTCGCCATCAGCGCGGCCAGCTCGGTGCGCATGCGCGCCTCGCCGAGGGCCGCGAGCCGCCCGAGCACGTGCGCCTCGGCCCCGCTCGAGCGGATGTCCTCGGCGCCGCCGATGTGCTCCTCCAGAAAGCCGAGCTGCTCCGCCTGCGCCTGGCTGGCGGCCGCCCAGCGCCCCGTCGCCAGGCGCTGCAGGCCGGCGAGCGCGCCGAACACCAGCAGCGTGTAGGCGCTCAGGCCGAGCCCGACGCGCCAGTCCTCGCGGAACAGCAGCGCCAGCACGCCGAGCACCAGCAGCGTGTTGCCGGCCAGCTGCAGGGTGAACTGCGAGAAGAAGTTGCCCAGCTCGCCGACATCGCCGTCGACGCGCTCGATCAGCTCGCCGGGCGTGCGGCGCTTGTGGAAGCCCATGTCGAGCCGAAGCAGGTGCCGGGTCAGATCGGCGCGCAGCGCGTTCGTCGCCTGCCAGCCGATCTGCTCGCCGACGTACAGCGAGCCGAAGCCGGCCGCGCGCTGCGCGACGGCCAGCACCAGGAACAGCGCCGCCGCGCCGAGCAGCGTCGAGGCCGGCGCGCCGGCCTGGGTGGCGTCGATGAAGCTGCGGATCACCTGCGGGCTGATGAGCTGCAGCGCGATGCTGGCGAGCAGCAGCGCGGCCAGCAGCGCCACCCTGGCGCGCTGCGGCGCCAGATATGTTCCGAGCATCGAGCGGTACTGCGCTATCGAGACGCTCATGCGTTCTCCTGTTTACTCGTTCGGCGACGGAGGCCGTTGGAGGCCCGGAGCCCGTCGTAGTTTCTCGTTTCCCTCGCGAGGCGGGAGGTGACTAGGTGACCGGGTGACGTTTTTCCCTGCCCCTCGCCCTCGCGGGCCGGGAGGTTCGGAAGGCCGTGGCCCGCCGACGCCCCTTTTTTCCCGCCGCTCTTGTGAGCTAGGAGGTGTGGAGGGCGGCACGCTCTCCACGAACATCTATCCTCGCCGCCCTGCGGCGGAAAGCAGACGCAAAACCGCCCCCCGGGCGTCTCCCGGTGGGGCGGCTCACAAGAGCCGCAGGGCGAGCTGTGCGCCTGCGGCCGCTGGGTATGCGAAGCCGCAGGTCGCTGTGGCGCCTGCGGCCGTCTGTTTCTACTGGGCTCGTGCGGGGCCGAGGGGCACGCGCGCGGCCCGCGCCACGTGCGGCGCGCGAGATGCCCTCGCGCGCGCAGAGGCTGGGCGGCGCACCGTCAGCCGCCGGCTCCCGCAGAGCCTATTGAGATGGCAACAGGCGCACTAGTCCAGACGCGCCGCCGCTGCTCGCTGCGGGCGGGCGTCAACCTGAGTTGTGGCCTGTGCTGTCATGTGGGTGCTCCTCGCGTGTTTGGGTAGCGTCGGCGGAAGGGTAGCACCGTTCCGCCGCGCCGTCAATCCGTCTCGGGGCGGACTAGGAGCCCCAGGTGTTGACCTTCACCGGCGTGAGCGTCACGACGACGCGGCGGTCGGTGGGGCGATCCATGTTGCGCAGATCGGCGTTGTACTTCCGGCCGACCTTGTCGGCGAAGGCGTAGTCCGGGTCGTCGGTCAGCTCGGCGCGGGCCCGGATCTCGAGCGTGCGGTAGGGGCTCGCCGGGTCCAGGATGAAGAAGGTGCAGTTCGGGTTCGCGCGCAGGTTCTTGACCTTCTGGCGGGCGGTGTTCAGCGAGATCTTAATCAGGCCGTCGTCGTCCAGCAGGAACCAGGTCGCCGTCACCTGCGGGAAGCCGTCCGGCCCGTTCGTCGCCAGCACGCCGACATCGGCCTTGAGCAGATCCCGGTGCGATTCGGGGATGGATGTGGTCATGGTGCTCCTCCTCAGGAAAGCCGCTCTGGGAGCGCGGTAGACCGCCGCGTCGCTCCTATTATCATCGGTGACGACGTAGTGTACCATCTTCCCGGCGCCCGGCGTGCGGCTCACGCGAGCGCCGAATGTCCTGGGGCGCCGGCCCGAATTGGCCCTTGGTTCTCGCCCGCGGTTGTCGTACACTCAGGGGAGCGCGCCGGAGGGGCGCGCCGCACTTGTTCTGCAGAAAGCGAGCACACGATGTACATCCCCCGCGCCTATCGCGAGGAGGACCGGGATACGCTGCTGGCGTTCATGCGAGCGCACAGCTTCATCACGCTGGTCTCGATCCTGGACGGCGTGCCGGTCGCCTCGCACGTGCCGGTGGCGGTCCGCGTCGAGGGGGCCGCCATCACGCTGGTCGGGCACCTCGCGAAGGCCAACCCGCAGCACGCGGCGTTCGGCCGGGGCGAGTCACTGGCGATCTTCAGCGGCCCGCACGCCTACATCTCGCCGTCGCTGTACGACAAGCGCGAGAGCGTCCCGACCTGGAACTACATCGCCGTCCACGCGTACGGCGTCCCTCGGCCGGTGGAGGTCACGGCGGAGCGCGCGGCGCTCGAGGACGGGCTGCGGCAGCTGATCGCCACCTACGAGGCCGCCTACCAGGCGCAGTGGGACAGCCTGCCGGCCAAGTTCCGCGAGGGGATGCTGGGCGGCATCGTGGGCTTCGAGATGGAGGTCACCAGGCTGGAGGGCAAGTACAAGCTCAGCCAGAACCGCCACCGGGCCGACCGGGAGCGCGTGGCCGAGGCGCTGCTGCAGGCGGACGACCCGGCCGCCCGCGCGACCGGGGCCGCCATGCGGGCGACGCTCGGCGCGCCGCACCAGGAGTGACGAGGAGTATGCACGAGCAGACCAACCACCTCGGCCAGCCGATCGGCTTCCCGCTGCCGGGCTGGACCCCGCCGCCGCGCCCGCCGCGCGAGCCGATGGCCGGGCGCTACTGCCGCGTCGAGCCGCTCGAGCCGGAGCGGCACGCCGCCGACCTGTTCGCCGCCAACTCGCTGGACACCGAGGGGCGCATGTGGACCTACCTGGCGGTCGGGCCGTTCGCGACGCTCGACGAGTACCTGGCGTGGATGCGCGCCTCCTGCGGCGGCGACGACCCGCTGTTCTTCGCGATCGTCGCGCAGGACTCCGGGCGGGCCGTGGGCCTGGCGAGCTACCTGCGCATCGATCCGAAGAGCGGCTCGATCGAGGTCGGCCACCTGGCGTTCTCGCCGCTGCTGCAGCGCACCCGCGCCGCGACCGAGGCCATGTACCTGATGATGCGGCGCGCCTTCGAGCTCGGCTACCGGCGCTACGAGTGGAAGTGCGACGCGCTGAACGAGCCGTCGCGGCGGGCGGCGCAGCGGCTCGGCTTCACCTTCGAGGGGGTGTTCCGTCAGGCGACGGTCTACAAGGGGCGCAACCGGGACACGGCCTGGTTCTCGGTGATCGACCGCGAGTGGCCGGCGCTGCGGGCCGCCTTCGAGCGCTGGCTCGACCCGGCGAACTTCGACGAGGAGGGCCGCCAGCGCGAGCGGCTGTCCGACCTCACGCGCCAGGCGCTGGCCTCCGTCTGAGACGGCCGGCGCAAACGATTCGGGGAGGCTTTCGCCTCCCCAAACCACTTCCGAAGGGCCGCGGGCTACTCCCCGGACGCCGCGGGCTGGGGGGCGGCCGGCTCCTCACTGGCCGCGCGGCGCGACTCCAGGTCCCCGATGCGCCCGCGCGGCGCGAGGAACGTCACCGCCAGGCCGAGCGCCGCGGCCGCGGCCGCCACCACGAAGACGTTGCGCGTCCCGGCGCTCAGCGCCGCCCGCATCGCCTCGCTGACCGCCGCCCCGCCGCCGCCCTCGAGCAGCCCATCGAGCGGCACCGACGCGGGGTCGAGCCCGGCGGCGACCAGGCTGGAGGCCAGGCCGGCGCTGAGCACCACGCCCATCACCCCCGTGCCGAGCGCGCCGCCGATGCTGCGGCTGAACTGCAGCGTGGAGGTCGCCGTGCCGAGCTTCGAGCGCTCCACCGAGGTCTGCACCGCGAGGAGGAAGGCCGGGATGGAGAGCCCCATGCCCAGGCCCATCATGCCCAGGTAGACCATCAGCGGCAGCCGGCCCGCCTCCTCGCTGACCTGCGTCAGCAGCAGCGCCCCGGTCGTCAGCGAGGTCATGCCGGCCAGCGCCAGCGAGCGGTAGCCGACGCGCAGCAGCAGCCGCGTGCCGATGATGCTGGCGAAGACCCAGGAGAGCATCATCGGGGCGAGCGCCGCACCCGCCTCGGTCGCGCTCGTGCCCAGCACGCCCTGGACGAACAGCGGCACGAACGCCGTGCTGCCGAACATCGCGCAGCCCGCCAGGATGCCGTGGCCGCAGGCGACCGAGAACATCCGCTCGCGGAAGAGGCCGGTCGGCAGCACCGGGTCGACTGCGCGCCGCTCAACCCACACCAGGGCGATGAAGAGCAGCAGCGCTCCGAGCAGCACCCCCCAGGCCCACGGCGCCCTCAGGTCCGACAGGCCGAGCAGCAGCAGGACCGCGCCCGCCGTCAGCAGCACCGCCCCGAGGTAGTCCACAGACGGCCGGGCGGCGCCGGCATCGCGGCGCTTGTCCACCCAGGCCCACCAGACCAGGCCCATCGCCAGCGGCGCGAGCGGCAGGTTGATCAGGAAGATCCAGCGCCACGACACCTGGTCCACCAGGAAGCCGCCGAGCAGCGGGCCGAGGATCGACGAGACGCCCCAGACGCTGGAGAAGAGCCCCTGCAGGCGGGCGCGCTGCTCGAGCGTGAACAGGTCGCCGATGATGATGAACACCAGCGGCAGGAGGCCGCCCCCGCCGATCCCCTGGATGGTGCGGAACGCGATCAGCTGCGGCATGCTCCTCGCCGTGCCGCACAGCACCGAGCCGAGCAGGAAGATCACCATCGCCACCGCGTACACCGGCCGCCGGCCGTACAGGTCGGAGAGCTTGCCGTACAGCGGCACGGTGGTCGTCGAGGCGAGCATAAACGCGGTGAAGACCCAGCTGTAGGCCTCAAGGCCGCCGAGCTGGCTGACAATCGTCGGCATCGCCGTGCTGACCACGGTCGACTCCATCGAGACGAGGAACAGGCTGAGCATCAGGCCAGCCGTAATCACGATCGTTCGCCGTTGTGTCACTCTCGCTCCTTTTTCGGGCCCTGGGCTGGGCTGAACAACTCTCTACGATCTCGTTCGCAGGACGTGCGGGTGGCTTCGCCCCCGCACCCCCGAGGATGGGAGGCGCCGCCTCAGGATCTCTCTTTGCCGCTCTGCGGCGACGAAAAAAGCTTCTCGGAGGGCTGCTGGCCCTCCGAACCTCCCGCGGAGGGAGAAACGGGCCTCGGCGGGCCACTGGCCTGGCACGCTTCCCCGCGGGAAACAGCCAAGGCCGGTGGCCCGCCACACCCTCCGTTGGGTCGCTGGACGCGCGGCGCGAAATGCTGCCCGCCATGCTACCATGAGATCGGGCCGCGCGGGGGCGCGGCGCCCCTGTACCTCCGGACAGAATGTCCCCCCTGTGTGTGGTATAGTTGCCCTATGAGCCTGGTCACAGTCACAACCACCTACCTCGAGCTCAGGGGCCGCGCGCAGTTTCGCCCGGCGCTGCTCGACGACCCGGCCGTCCAGGTCATCCAGTCGCACGAGCCGCTGCCGGAGTTCTACCGCTTTCTGTACAGCACCGTCGGGCGGGACTACGCCTGGACGGACCGGCTGAGCTGGACGGACGAGCAGCTCGCTGCGCACCTGGCCCGCCCCGAGCTGGCGCTGCTGGTGCTGTACGTGCGCGGCACGCCCGCCGGCTACATCGAGCTCGACAGCGCCTCGAGCGAGCCCGGCACCGAGGTGGCCTACTTCGGGCTGTTCCGCCACTTCCACGGGCGCGGCCTCGGCAAGCACCTGCTCTCGGTCGGCGTCGGGCGCGCCTTCGACGACGGCGCCGAGCGGGTCTGGGTGCACACCTGCACGCTCGACGGGCCGCACGCGCTGGCGAACTACCAGGCGCGCGGCTTCGTGCCGTACAAGCAGGAGACGCACGTCCAGCCGGCGCCTGGGCCGCTGGCATAGTCCTTGCAAACACCTGCCATGGTCCTAGACCGCGAGCTTCGGCACCCTATCTGAGAATCATCGCAAAAGCGCGACGATGGACTCCAAGTTACTGCACATCCTGCTGGTGGACGACGACGAAGTCGACGTCATGAACGTCCGGCGCGCCTTCAAGAAGAACAACATCGTCAACCCGCTCTACGTCGCCGGTGACGGCCTAGAGGCGCTGGCCATGCTGCGCGGCGAGGGTCCGCAGACTATCCCGAGCAAGCGCCGTCTGGTGCTGCTGGATCTGAACATGCCGCGCATGAACGGGCTTGAGTTCCTGCGCGCGCTGCGCGATGACCCGGAGCTCCGAGTCATCACCGTGGTTGTGCTGACGACCTCGGACGACGACCGCGACAAGATCGAGGCCTACAACCTGAACGTCGCCGGCTATATTCTGAAGCCGGTCACCTTCCCGGCCTTTGTAGAGGCCATGGCCACGCTCAACAAATACTGGGCGATCAACGAGCTGCCCTGACCGATAGCGATGGAAGAACAACTCACCCTGCTCGTCGTCGACGACGATGTCGTCGACCGCACGGTTGTCCGGCGCGCCCTGCGCGCCGCCGGCATGTCCGTGCGCGTCGACGAGGCGACCGACCGCGACTCGGCGCTGGAGCGCCTGGCGAGCGGCGGCTACGACTGTGTGCTGATGGACTACCGGCTCCCCGGCGCTGACGGCCTGGCGGTGATCCAGGAGATGCGCCGGCGCGGCATTACGACGCCGGTGGTCGCGCTCACGGGCCACGGCGACGAGGAGCTGGTCGTCTCACTCATGAAGGCCGGCGCGACGGACTACCTCACGAAGGGGGCGGTCTCGCCGGAGCGCCTGGCGCAGAGCATCCGCACCGCGGTGCGCGTCCACCGCGCCGAGGAGCAGGCCCGGCAGGCCGAGCTGGCGCTGCGGGCCAGCGTGGAGCGGCTGCGGTTTCTGGCCGAGGCGAGCCGGCTGCTGGCCTCGGCGCTCGACGCGACCAGCGTGCTGGGCGACCTGGCGCGCCTGATCGTCGACGCCGGCGTCGACTGGTGCGCGATCGACCTGGCGCAGGGCGAGGACTCCCTCCGGCGCGCGGCGAGCGCGGCGCGGGCGGACCTTCCGGAGGGGAAGGCGGACGAGCTGGGGGCGCTGTTCCCGGCCGACGCGCCCCACAGCTTCGGCCCGCAGGCGGCGCTGCAGTCCGGCCGCGCCCAGGCGTTTCCGCCGCTGCCCGGCGCGGAGAGCGAGCTGACCGCCGAGCTTCAGGAGGCGTGGGACGCTGCCGGAGTATCGGCGGCGCTGTGCATCCCGCTCATCGCGCGCGACCGGCGGCTCGGCGCGATCACCGCGGTGCTGGCGCGGCCGGGCTGCCGCTACTCCGAGGATGACCTGGTGCTGGCCCTGGACGTCGGGCAGCGGGCGGCCTCCGCGCTCGACACCGCCTACCTGTACCGGGCGGCGCAGGAGGCCATCCAGCTGCGCGATAACTTCCTCTCGATCGCCTCGCACGAGCTGAAGACGCCGCTCACCAGCCTGTACGGCAACGCCCAGCTGCTGCGGCGCCGCATGCAGCGCGCCGGCGAGCTCAGCGAGCGCGACGACCGCGCGCTGGCGGTGATCGTCGAGCAGAGCGCGCGGCTCGACCGCATGATCTCGATGCTGCTGGACATCTCTCGGCTGCAGACCGGCCGGCTCACCATCCAGCGCGAGACGGTCGACGTCGCCGCGCTGATCCGGGCGCTGGTCGACGAGGTCCGCCCGACGCTCGACGAGCACACCATCGAGCTGGTGGGCGCCGACGAGCGGATCGAGATCACCGGCGACGAGCTGCGGCTGCACCAGGTGATGATGAACCTGCTGCAGAACGCGGTCAAGTACAGCCCGCCGGGCACGATGGTGACAGTGCGCGTCGAGCAGCGCAGGGACTCGGTGTGCATCTCGGTCATAGACCGGGGCATCGGCGTGCCGGAGCAGGACCTGCCGCACCTGTTCAGCCAGTTCTTCCGGGCGACGAACGCGCAGGAGCGCAACATCGGCGGGATCGGGCTCGGCCTGTACGTCGTCCACCAGATCGTCACGCTGCACGGCGGCACGGTCGAGGTGCAGAGCGTCGAGGGGCAGGGCAGCACCTTCACCGTGGTGCTGCCGCTGGCCGAGGCGCACGCCGCCTACCAGGTGGCCGAGGCGGTCGGCACACGCTGACCGGCGCGGGCCGCCCCTCCGCAGGCCCGCCGCAGGCGTTCACGAAGCGGCCGCGCCACGCTCCCCGGCGGCGGCCATCACCAGCGGTATACACATGGCCTATCCTTCGCGCCCCTACCAGAGCGAGGCGGACTACGCGCTGATGCGCGCCCTGCTGGTCGAGATCGCGGCGCTCGAGGGGCCGCTGACCTACTACCACCTCGGCGACCTGGACTGGTGGCGCTTCTCGGCGAACGACCCCGGCGAGGCGGTTCGGCAGGTGCGGCTCTGGTTCGACGGCGAGCGGCTGGTCGGGTTCGGCTGGCCGAGCGGCAGCGGGATCGAGTTCGTCGCCCACCCGCGGCACGCGCCGGTGGAGGCCGAGATCCTGGCCTGGGGCGAGGGGCGCCGCCCGGCGGACGGCGAGGGGCGGCGCTTCACCGCCTGGAGCTACGAGCACCACAGGGCGCGCAACCAGCTGCTGCGCAGCCGCGGGTACGAGCGCAGCGCCGCCCACTTCCGGCTGAATGTCCGCGCGCTGGACGCCGACCCGCCTGCGCCCGCGCTCCCGGCCGGCTACCGCATCCGCCACGTGCGCGGCGAGGAGGATGTGGCGGCGCGCGTCGAGGTGCACCGCGACGCCTTCTCCCCCTCGCGGATGACCGTCGCCAAGCATCTGGCGGTCATGTCCGCGCCCACCTACCGCCCCGAGCTGGACCTGGTTGTCGAGGCGCCGGACGGCAGCTTCGCCGCCTTCTGCCTGGTGTGGCACGACGCGGCCAACCGCACCGGCGAGTTCGAGCCGGTGGGGTGCCACTCGGCGCACCGCCGCCTCGGGCTCACGAGGGCGGTGCTCTTCGAGGGCATGCGCCGGCTGCGGGCGCTGGGGGCCACGAGCTGCGTGGTGTTCAGCAGCGGCGCCGCGGAGGCCGAGCCCGCGCGCCGGCTGTACGCCGCCGCCGGCTTCGAGCTGCGCGCCCGGCTCTACGCCTGGGAGCTGCAGGAGCGCGGCGGGGGAGATGCGTGAGCTCGTGAACGCGTGCGGCGACTAGAGCATGGAGTGTGACTGATCGGACCGCCGGCGGCCCGGTCAACTCCGCGCTGTGGCCAGGCCACAGCTCTGGATCCTGGGCGGCCCCGCGCCCGCCCTCGATGAGGAGCCCTCCATGACCTCGACACACGCGGCCACCGGCTACCTGCGGCACATGGCGCGCCAGCTCGCGGCGGTGTATGCCTCCCACCCGCGGCTCCGGGCGATCGTCCTGGCCGGCTCGGCCGCCGAGGGCCTGAGCGACTTCTACTCGGACCTCGACCTGATCCTGTACTACGACGAGCTGCCGGCGGAGGACGAGCTGCGCGCGATGCGCGAGCGCAGCGGCGGCGGCGAGCGCAGCTGGCTGATCGACGACGTGGCTGGGGGCGCGCTGCTCGAGGCGTACCCGGTGCGCGGGGTGGAGTGCCAGTGCGGGCACATCACCGTGGCCAGGTGGGAGCGCGACATGGCGGAGGTGCTGGAGCGGCACACGGTGGAGACGCCGCTGCACAAGGCGCTGGACGGGATGCTGCACGCCATGCCGCTGCACGGCGATGAGCTGGTGCGCGGCTGGCAGGCGCGCGTGGCGGCCTACCCGCCCAAGCTGGCGGAGGCGATGGTCCGGCACTACCTCTCGTTCTTCCCGCTCTGGTCGCTGCAGGAGCGCCTGGGCGCGCGCGACGCGGCGCTGTGGATCATCCAGGGGCTGACCGAGGCCGCCTACAACATCCTCGGCGTGCTGGCGGGACTCAACCGGCGCTACTACACGACCTTCCAGTTCAAGCGGATGCGCAGGTTCGTCGCGGGCCTGGCGGTCGCGCCGGAGCGGCTCGCCGAGCGCCTGGAGCGCATCGTGCTCGTCGAGCAGGCCGCGGCCGGCCCGGAGCTGGCGGCGCTCGTCGGCGAGACGCTCGCGCTCGTCGAACGGCACATGCCGCAGGTCGACACAGCACAGGTGCGGCGCCAGCTGGCCCGGCGCGCCGAGCCGTGGGCGCCCGAGGCGGGCTGATGGGAGGGAGATGATGGCTGCGGGAACGGCCGAGCGGTTCGTGATCTCCGAGGGCGCGCGCCTCTGGACGACGGTGAGCGGGGCGGGCATCCCGACGCTGTTCTTCAACGGCGGGCCGGGCTGCGACGACTACCTGGAGCCGGTCGCGCGCCTGATCGACGACCGCTGCCGGGTGGTGCGCTTCGAGCCGCGCGGCTGCGGCCGGTCCGACTGGGACGGGCGCTACGACCTCGAGACGCTCCTGCGCGACGCGGAGGCGATCCGCGCCGCGTACGGATTCGAGCGCATCCTGCTCGTCGGGCACAGCCACGGGCCGAACCTCGCGCTCGCCTACGCGCTCCGGCACCCCTCGCGCACGATCGGCGTGATCGGCATCGCCGGGGGCAAGGTCGTCGACGACCGCTCGTGGAGCGCGGCGTACCACGAGCGCCTCGCCGTGGTCGGGGAGGACCTGGGCGGGAAGGTGTTCCGCGCCGACCCTGAGGTGAACCGGCAGGGGAACGCGAGCTGGCGGGCCTACTGCCGAAGGCCGGCGCTCTTCCGCGAGCTGGCGGACCTGGCGGTGCCGTGCGTCTTTATCAACGCGGCGGAGGACATCCGGCCGAACTGGCCGACGCAGCAGCTGGCGGCGCTCATCCCCAACGCGCGCTACGTGGAGATCGCCGGCGCGGCGCACATGATCTGGCTGACGCACGCCCGCGAGCTGCAGCAGCACCTGCGCGAGGCGCTGGCGTTCGTCACCGGCGAGAGCGCGGAGGCCCGAGCGGGGTGACGGGCGCTCAGAGGCGCAGCAGGCCGTGCTCCCGCGCCCGCGCGACCGCCTCGGTCCGGCTGCGGGCGGCGAGCTTGCCGAGGATGTGGTTGATGTGGCTCTTCACGGTGCCGATGCTGATCACCAGCGCCGCGGCGATCTCCTGGTTCGACGCGCCGCCGGCGATGAGCCGCAGCACATCGAGCTCGCGCTCGCTCAGCGCCTCGACCGGGCGCTCCTGGTGCCCATTGGCCTGCGCCTCCGACGCCGGCGCGTGGAAGGCGGCCAGCAGCTGGTCGAGGTAGGCGCCGATGCGCGGCGTGGCCCCGTTCGCGCCGCGCTCCTGCTGCACGAGCTGGGCGCGGCAGGAGGCGAGCAGCGCCCGCATCGGCTCGCCCTCGTCCAGAAACACCCGCACGAGGCGCTCCGGCGCGGCGAGCGCCAGCGCCTGCTGGAGGGACCGCCGCGCCTGCTCGCGCTGCCCTGCGGCGGCCTCGGCGAGCGCGGTGAGCGCGAGGATGGCGACCAGGCTCGCCCCACGCCCGTGCGCCTCGGCCTGCCGGCGCAGCCGCCCGAGCAGAGCCCGCGCGACCGCCAGGGGCTGGCCCGCCCGCCCGGCGCGGCTCTGCGCGATCAGGAGGCGCGCGTAGGTTAGCGCCTCGACCTCACTCGTGTCGTCGGCCACCGCCTCCGGCAGCGGCGCGCGCCGCGCGTACCACTGCTGGGCCGGCTCCAGGTCGCCGCGCGCCAATGCTAGCTGGGCACGGTAGGCGTCGATCTGGCGCAGGTACGCGGTGGAGCCCAGGCGCTGCGCCGCGTGGGCGCCGTGCTCCAGCGCCAGCGCGGCCGCCTCGTCGCCGCGCGCCGCGAGCGTGCGCGCGAGCGCGATGTACCCGGCGGCGAAGTAGACGCCCACGCCCGCGCGCTCGGCGCTCACCAGGGCCTCGCGCAGCAGCGCCTCCGCGCGGTCGAGCTCGTTGCGCTCGCGGGCCAGCTCCCCCAGCCCGACCGCCGCCTCCCACCGCACCCACAGGTCGCGCTCGCCCAGCGCGCGGATCACCGCCTGGTAGCGCTCGAACGCAGCGCCGAGCTGGCCCCGCCGGGCCGCCTGGTCGCCTTGGGAGCGCAGCGCAACCAGCGTGCCGAGGTAGTTGTGCGCGCCGCAGCGAGCGTGGGCGTCGGCCAGCGTGGCCTCCGCCGCCGCCAGATCGCCCTTCAGCAGCAGCCCCGCGCCGAGCGCCAGCGCACTGCCGGCGCGCAGGGTCTCCTCCTCGGGCGCGAGGCTCGCCAGCGCCCGCTGCGCCGCGGCGATCGTCCCGTCTGCGTCGTGCCGCAGGCGGGCGAGGTGGGCCTGCAGGTGCGCCGCCTCGCCGAGCCGCGCCTCTTCGCCAGCCAGCTCCCAGGCGCGCACCGCACGCTGCAGCAGCGGGTCGACCCGCTCGACATCGCCGGCCAGCAGGGCGGCCCAGGCGGCCCAGAGGCAGAGCGCGGGGCGAGCGTGCAGCAGCGGCTCTGGGATCTGCTCCAGCCAGCAGTGAAGCGTCGCGTACTCGCCGCGCTGAATGACCTCGGTCGCAGCTGCCTCGATCAGGTCGGCGGCGCACTCGACCGCCCCGCCCTCGAGCGCGTGCCGGATGGCCTGCGGGAGCAGGCCGTGGCGCTCGTACCACGCGCTGGCCCGCAGGTGCAGCTCCGCGACCGCCGCGGGCGACTCGTGGTCGAGCCGGTCGCACAGGAAGGCGCGGAAGAGGTGGTGGTAGCGGTACCAGCGCCGCTCGCCGTCCAGCGGCGTCACGAACAGGTTCGCGCGCTCGAGCTCCTCGAGGACGAGGCGGCTGTATGAGTCGTCGGGCGAGCCGTGCGGCGCGCCGAGCAGCCGGTCGAGCGCCGAGCCGTTCGCCGCGGGCACGCGTGTCCAGCCGCCGACCGGCTCCTTCGCGCCGCGCTCCAGCTGGCGCTCCGCAGGCCCAACGCCGAGCACGGCGTCGCAGAGCGGCCCGCAGAGCCGGTCGAGGACCGCGGTCTGGAGCAGGAACGCCTTGAGGTGGGCCGGCTGCTGCGCGAAGACGTCGTCGGCCAGGTAGGCGAAGAGGTGGCGGGTGTCGGAGAGGCCGCCGAACGTCTGGCCGGTGCCCTCGCTCGCTCCCGCCCGGCGCCGCCCCGCCGCCCGCAGCGCGAGCGTGATGAGCTGAATGCCGGCGGGCCAGCCCTCGGTGTAGTCGCCGATCGCCCGGACCTCATCGGGCGTGAGGGCCAGATTGGCGGCGGCGCAGTAGGCCCGGATCTCGTCGGGGGTGAAGCGCAGCTCGCCGGCGCGCAGCTCGATCAGCTGCTCACGGGCCCGCAGCCGCGCGAGGGGCAGCGGCGGGTCGGCGCGGCTGCCGATCGCCAGGCAGACGTGCGCTGGCGCGTGCTCCAGCAGGAAGGCCACCGCGGCGTGCACCGCCGGCGCGCGGATGACGTGGTAGTCGTCCAGCACCAGCACCAGCCGCGCGTCGCACCCCTGCGCCGCGAGCGTGTTGATGAGCCGGGTCAGCGCCGGAACCACGCCTGCGCGGGCCAGGTCCGCCGGCGGCTCGAGCCCGGCGCCGCCCACCGGCTCCAGCGCCCGCGCGACTGACGCGGCCAGGTAGGCCAGGAAGCGCGCCAGGTCGTTGTCGCCCTCGTCCAGGGCCAGCCAGGCGATCGCCGCCCGGCCCTGCGCGGCCAGCGCGTGGCACCACATCGAGAGCGCCGTCGTCTTGCCGAAGCCGGCCGGCGCGCAGAGGAGGACGAGCCGCGTCTGCGGCGCGGGCGACAGGCGGGCGCGCACCTGCTCGCGCGGAAGCAGGCCGTCGCGTGGTGGCGGCACGTCCAGCTTGGTCTGGAGCAGCGCTGTACATCCTCCGTGCATAGCATTCTCCGCGGCACAATTGCCCAGAATGAGTCTAGTCCTTCGCGTGCGCCGCGCGGGTGAACGTGCGGCAACCAGCCGTAACGATGCGCCGGGCCCCAGCCGCTGTTGCGCGGCGCTCACCGACGGTAGCGGCATCTTCTCACGTAACATAAGCGATGCCGCTAGACTCAGAGGCGCAGATGGCGTGCAGCGCCGCGCGGTGGGCCGAGCGCAACCCAGCGCCGCTGCGCCTGGTGGATGGCACTATGTCAGTACAGAGCCTGCGAGCGCCTGCCATGCCCGAGCCGGCTGCCGAGAACGGCGCCGCTCGTTCGCCGGACACGATCCAGCTGGGTCGGCGCCTGGCGGAGCAGCTCAGCGCATATCGCGGCGGGGACGCGCTCGTGCTGGCGCTGCCGCCGGCGGGTGTACCTGTGGCCGGCGAGCTGGCGCGGGCGCTGCGCCTGCCGCTCGACGCGCTGGCGGCGCGCGAGTTCAGCGTGCGCCCCTACCCCGAGGTGGTCGCCGGGGCGCTCTGCGAGGGCGGCGGGCTGTGCCTCAACGCCGCCGCGCTGCGTCTCCCGGGCGTCACCCTCGAGTCGGTGTGGGAGGAGGTCCGGCGCACGGCCGCGGCCCTGGCGGACATCTCACGGCTGTACCGCGGCCAGCGGCCGCTCCGCGCCTCCCACCGCCTGGGCGCGGTTGTGGTCAGCGGCGGCATATGGGACGGCGCGCTGCAGCTGGCGGCGATCCACGGGCTGCGGAACATGCACGTCCGCCGGTGTGTCATCGTGGCCCCCTTCGCCGTCGATACCGCCGCGAGCCTGGTGGCGCGCTACGCCGACGGCCTGATCGCGCTCGAGGTCGCCGCGGAGCGCGATGTGTGGGCGGGCCGCAGGTGGGCCGGGCTGGGCGACGAGGCGGCGGCGGAGCTGCTCGCCCAGTACCGCGGCTACACCTCGGACCCCTCGATCGGCAGACAGCCCCTGGCTCCGCTGCCTGTCCGCCGCTGAAGCCGGGGACGTGCGCCCTACGCCGCCCTGCGGCGCTCGACGCCGACGGGGGTGGCGCAGCTGCACGCGGCGGCGCTGCCACGCCCGCGCGCCCAGCAGCCGCACGACGCCTCGCCCCGCGGGCAGCACCAGCACGCGGAGACATCGCCCTCGGCGACATCCACGCCGAAGAGCGCCGCGCTCCACCAGGCGCGCATGCTGTCGCGCACATCCCCGAGCGCCACGCCCCCGTCCGCCTGGAACGAGAGCCGCCCGACCGGGCGGAAGCCGGCGCGCGCCATCCCCGCGCCGGACGGCAGGTTCTCAGGGGCGTGGAGGATCCACGCCCGCGCGCTCGCCTCGGAGCGCAGGATCGCCTGCAGCAGCCGGGGGTAGACCCCCAGCCCGCGGTAGGCGGGCAGCGTCGCGAAGTCCCACAGGTAGCGCTCGTCGCGCGGGAGGGCGAACGCCAGCCCCAGCTCGCCGATGCTGGCGGCGCGCGTCGCGGCCCAGCCGTAGCCGACCGGCCGGCCGTCGAGGGTCGCGATGTAGGCGTGGTGCCCGCCGCGCAGCCGCGCCCGCGCCTCCTGGATGTCGATGCGGTTCAGATCGGCGATCAGGCCGGCGTCCTCCGTGCGCCGCGCGGCGAACCCGGGCAGGGCCGGAAGCGCGGGCAGGGCGTCGGTGCGCCACCAGGTGTTCAGTGCCATTGCGAGTGCCTCCCTCAGCCTGTCGCCAGGCTCGTCGCGTTCGAATATGGGCGCAGTCTAGCGGCGGCGAGGGGGATGGGGCATCACCCGCCGGGGGTGATAGCGCGGGTGATAAGGTGCTGCTGTGGCTCTGCGAGGCGGCCGCGGAGCATAAAAAACAGAACGTACGCGGTGCGGTCAGAGCGTGCTCGAGGGCGAGAGGGGTACCGACCTCTCTGGCGCTTAAGCCCGCTGGAAGGGGCAGTGCAGCACTGCCCGTTGCGTTGCAGCACACCAGTTGCTCGTCTCAGCCAAACTGGCGTTGCAGCGCATCAGTCTGTGCCTGGAGCACGGGCATCGGTGTACGTGGGCATGACAACGAGCAAACTGGCACGGGACACGTTCTCTTGCGGGTCCAGGGCCGCAGGCCCTGGCGCGGGTGGTGCAGGGCGGAGCGCCTGCACAAGCGCCTACGGGAGGCACCAGGTCACAAGCGGAGCGCCTGCGAAACACGCTTGGGCGCAGGGCAAAGCACCGCGTAAGTATCCCCGCAAGGGAGGCGGCGAAAGCCTCCCCATCACGCGGAGAGGGCGTGGCGCGCCGTGTTGTCCTTGTAGATCACGCCGCCCTTCATCACCAGGTCCAGGCACCGCTCCGGCTCGCGCAGGCAGCCCAGGTCGCTCAGCGGGTCGCCGCTGACGAGCAGCAGGTCGGCGCGCGCCCCCGGCGCCACCACGCCCGTCTCCCCGGCCTCGCCGAACAGCGCGGCGGCGTTGCACGTGGCGGCGCGGATGACGTCGATCGGCGGCTGCACCTGCGCGCGGATCGCCAGCTCCTCGAGCTGCTCGCGGTGCATCGCCCCGAGCAGGTCGGTGCCGTAGACCAGCGGCACGCCCGCGCTGTGGGCCAACTCCAGCGCCCGCAGCCCGGCCTCGCGCACCCGCTCGAGCTTCCCGAGCAGGTCGGCCGGCAGCCCGGCGGCCACCCCCTCGCGCGCCAGGGCCTCGTAGGTGACGAGCGTCGGCACCATCACCGCCCCGTGGCGCAGGAACAGCTCGACGCTCTCCTCGTCGATCAGGTTGCAGTGCTCGAGCGAGCGCACCCCCAGCCGGATGGCGCGGTTGACGGCGCGGGCGGTGTAGGTGTGGGCCGTCACGTACAGCCCGGCCATCTCCGCCTCCTCGACCGCCGCGCGCACCTCGGCGTCGGAGAACTGCAGGTTGTCGAGCCGGTCGGTCGGCGAGGCGATCCCGCCGTTGAGCATGAGCTTGATGTGGTGGGCGCCCTTGCGGATCTCGTCCCGGCAGGCGCGCTGCACCTCGGCCACCCCGTCGCAGAGCCGCCCCAGGCCCATCGCCAGCCCCTCCACGACCTCCTCGCCGCGCGCGCGCAGGTCGGCGTGGCCGCCGGTGGGCGAGAGCCCGTGGCCGCAGAAGAGCAGCCGCGGCCCGGCGATCACCCCCTCCTCGACCGCGCGCGCCAGGCCGTAGTCGGCGCCGCCCGCGTCGCGCACGGTGGTGAAGCCGCGCAGCAGCATCTCGCGCATGATCTCGGCCGCGCGGGCGGCGGTGTAGGCCGCCGAGGTGCGCATCAGCTCGCTGAGGTTGGCGGTCCAGGCGATCACGTGCACGTGGGCGTCGCACAGGCCCGGCATGAGCGTGCGCCCGGCGCAGTCGATGGTCCGCTCCGCCGGCGGCGCCGGCGCCTCCATCGGCTCGACCCGCGCGATGCGGCCGCCTTCGACTACCACGCGCTGGCCGGGCACGCTCCGCCCGGCGACCACATCGAGCACTGTGGCGCGCTCGAACACGATCCGTTCCGGCTGCATTGTGTCTCCTTACTGGTGTCCGCCCAGCCGCGCCTCCCGCATCGTCCGCTCCGCCAGCTCCCCGCACGACGCCCAGGCCACCTCGCCGGCCAGCGCCGTCGCCACCCGCTCGCCGAGCAGGTCCAGCGCGGCCAGCCCGGTCTCCAGCCCGTTCGAGAACAGCGACTGCCAGTGGGTCATGATCACCGGCCAGCCTCCGGCGTCGAGCACGCGGCGGATGGCCCCGCCACGCCCGTCGGCGGTCAGCATGTGGTCCACCACGGCCTCGACGAACGCGCGGTCCGTCCGCGGGCTGTCGATCGTCGCCCAGAAGAAGTCGTCTACGGTCGAGGGGATCGAGACCACCGCCGTATCGCCCTGCGCGAAGGCCAGGTACGGCCGGCTGGCCGGGTAGTCGTGCCAGATATGCAGGAAGTACCAGGTCGCCGTGCGGCCCCAGACCTCGCGCTGGGCGGCGGCCATCGCCGCCAGGTACTCCGCCTCGACGCGCGCGCCGAAGTTCCACGGGCTGGTGAAGCCGGCCGCGTCGATGCCGGCCTCGCGGAGGATCTTCAGGCTGCGCGTCAGGTAGGGCGTCAGCGTGCGCCGGCTCTGGGCCTGCGACCAGTGCGCCTCGCCGAGCTCCAGCGGCCGTTCGGCGGCGAGATCCCAGGCCAGGCTGTGGGTGAGCATCTCCGGGGTGAAGTCGAAGCGCGCCGCGAGCCGCCGCCGGGCGGTCTCCAGCCACGCGCGCGTGCGCGCCGGGTCGTGCCCATCGATGCCGCGGACCACGTCGCCCCGGCCGGCGGGCGCCGGGACGACCGAGAACTTGCCGGCGATGCCGTGGCGCTCCACCACATCGCAGAAGCGGTCTAGGAAGTCGTCCGGGATGCTCTCGGCCAGCGGGCGGCCGTCGGCGGTGACGGGCGGGCGCCGGTCGACGGCGATCAGGTGCTCGCGCAGGATGTGGACGTGCGGGCAGCTATCGTCGACCAGCAGGGTCAGCGGTGTCGGCGCCATGGGCGGCTCCTTCTCTCAGCGCGGCGGCAATGCCAGCGATCATAGCACCGCTTTGGGCGAGCCAGCGGCGGCTAAGCTGGCCGCCGCCACCAGCGGTAGGCCGGCTCCCGCGCCAGCAGCCCCGCCGCCGCGGCGACCGTCACCGCGCCGTTGATCAGCAGCGCCGCCGGCACCCCCAGGGCCGCGATCAGCGCCCCCATCTCCAGGTGCCCGGCCGGCGCCGAGCCGATGCTGAACAGCCACACCCCGACCGCCCGGCCGCGCTGCTCGGCCGGCACCGCGAGCTGCAGCAGCGCCTGCTGAAGCACGTCGAACGCAGCCGCGCACACGCCCGTCACGACCAGCGCGACCACCGCCGGGCCCAGGCTGCGCGTCGACGCCAGCAGCGTGATCGCCAGCCCGTAGGCCAGGAAGACCGCCCCGAGCAGCGGCCGGCGCGGGAGCCGCTCCGGCAGGGCCGCCAGCAGGGCGACGGCGACCGCCCCGCCGATCGCCAGCGCGGCGTTCAGGGTGCCGAGCTCCTCCGGCCCGGCCCGCAGGACATCCTGCGCGAACAGCGGCAGCGCGGTGATGTGTGAGAAGGCGAACACCTCGCAGACCAGCCCGGCCACCACCAGCGTCCGCACGTCCCGCACGTCGACGATCAGCCGGGCGGCGCCCCACAGCGCCTCCCGGAACGGCGCCGGCGCGGCCGACGAGCGGTGGATCTGCGCGGCGCGGACCGAGGCGACCAGCAGCGCAGTCAGCCCGTAGACCGCCGCGACGGCCAGGAAGCAGCCGGCGACGCCGATCGGCGGGATGAGCGCCCCCGCGGCGAGCGCGCCGAGCCCGGTGGCGAGGCGGGCGGCGAGCGCGTTCAGCGCCAGCCCGCGCAGCGCCGCATCGGCCGGGACGGTGTCCAGCACGAGCGCCTGGCGCGCCGGCGTGTCGAACACCTGCGCCGCGCCGAACGCGAACGCGAGCAGGACGAGGTGCCAGACGCCCAGCGCCTCTGCCCCGACCAGCAGGCCGGTGGCGGCCGTCAGCAGCAGCGCCGCCCCGCTCACCGCCGCCAGCTGGTGAGTCCGGTCGACGCGGTCGGCGACCGTCCCGGCCCCCAGCCCGAACAGCAGCGACGGCAGCATGCGCGCCGCGAAGATCGCGCCGACCATCAGCGGGCTGGCGCCCAGCTCGAGCGCGAGCCAGGCGGTGGCGGTGCGCTCCATCCCCTGTGCGCCCGCCAGAGTCACGCTGGAGCACCAGAGGCGCCGGAACGCGGGCGCACGGAAAGGGGCCATACTTGATCAGAAACGCTCTCGTTGTTTTATACTACACGGCAGTGCGGGCCGGCCAGCCGCCAGAGGTGGCGCCGCCCCGCGCCGGCGCAGTCTCGCTAGAATTCAGTGGCGGTGTACCGTGACACCTGCAGACACGCGATCGACTGTCTTGCTCACCCGGAGCCAGCGGCTCGACCTGCTGGCGAGCTGTGTGCCGCTCGCCATTGTGCTCGGGCTGGTCGGCGGCTATGTCGTGACCGCGCTGATCGGCACCGTCCCGCACCCGCCCGCGCTCATCTACGCGGTCCTCGCCGCGGTGCTGGCGCTGGTCGTGTATCAGGCGGTCCAGATCATCCGCGATCTGGCCTCCGGCGTCGCGCTCGTCGAGGAGGACCTCCTGATCAACGCCTGGAAGGCGAGCGGGCCGTCCAGCGACTTCTACGCGAAGTTCGAGCGGCTCGGCACCCTGAGCCTGAAGCATCGCGCCGAACACTTGCCTTCCCCACGCACCCGCTACCTGGTCACGTATAGCCCGGCCAGCAAGACGGCCTGGTCGCTGGTGCCGACGGGCGAGGCGATCGTCTGACCCGCGCCGGGCGGCGTCGCGAGACGCCAGGGCCGGCCTCCAGATCCTGCCACACCGAGGTGTGGGTGCCACGCCGCGGCATCCGCGCCTCGCTGTTTTCGGGCGCAGCCGAGGGATCTTCGCGCTTCCTGACGGCTCGAACGTCGCGCCGGGCCGAGCGAGGCCGTCCTTGCGAAGATCGCCCCTTCGACGTGCGGGCCGCCGCGCCTTCTACTCCAGCGCGCGGATCTCCGGCGTCAGCAGCCACACCAGCGCCGCCACCACCAGCCCCGCCGCAGCCCCGGCGATCACCGCGATCGGCGCGCCGGCCAGCTCGGCCACCGAGCCGATCCACAGCGCCCCGAGCGGCATGCTGCCGAAGAACGTCATGCTGTAGACCGCCATCACCCGGCCGCGCAGCCCGTCCGGCACCAGCGACTGCACCAGCGCGTTGGCGAGGTTCATCACCAGGATCACCGCCATGCCGCTGGCCATCAGCACCAGCAGCGACAGCGGGAGGGAGCGCACCAGCGCGAACACGGACAGCAGCAGCGGGAAGAGGAACGAGCCGAGCGTGAGCAGCCGCCCCTTGAACGTGAAGCGCCCCAGCGAGGCGATCGTCAGCGCGCTCATCAGCGCCCCGAGCCCGCGCGCCGACTGCAGCAGCCCGTTGGTGGTCGCGTCGCCGCCGAGGATGTCCGTGGCCCATACCGGGAACAGGGTGGTGAACGAGATCCCGAACAGGCCGGTCGCGCCCGCCAGCAGCATCAGCGTCCGCACCGTGCGCGTGCCGGCGATGTAGCGCAGCCCCTCGCGCAGCTCCTGCCAGGCCGTCGCGCGGGTGGCCCGGCGCTGCTGCGGCGGGAGGCGCATCAGCGACAGCGCTCCGATCACCCCCACGAACGAGAGGCCGTTGAGCGTGAAGCACCAGGCCGGCCCGACCAGGGCGTAGGCCAGGCCGGCGACCGCCGGGCCGGCGAAGCTGCCCAGGTTGAACATGGTGGCGTTGAGCGCGATCGCGTTGGTCATGTCCTCGCGGTCCACTAGCTCGCGCACGAACGCCAGCCGGGCCGGCGAGTCGAAGGCGTTAGCGATGCCGAGCGCGAACGCCAGCGCCGCGATGTGCCAGGGCTCCACCGCGCCGGTGGCCACCAGCGCCGCCAGCACGAACGCCAGCGCCATCATCGTCGTCTGCGTGATGATCAGGAGCGTGCGGCGCGGCACGCGGTCGGCCACCACCCCGCCGTAGAGCGTGAAGATCCAGGAGGGGATGCCGGCGGCGAACCCGACGGCGCCGAGGTAGGCCGGGGAGCCGGTGAGCTCGTAGACGAGGAACCCCTGCGCGGTGGTCTGCATCCAGGTGCCGAACAGCGAGATCATCTGGCCGAAGAACCAGAGCCGGTAGTTGCGGTGCCTGAGGGCGGCGAAGGTCTGGCTCAGGCGGCGGCGTGGCGCCTGCGCGGCGTCCCGCGCCACCTCGGGGGACTTGTGGGCGGTTGCCATAGCTTGGTGCTCTCGGGACAAAGCGGTGACCGCCCACCATCATACCACTGCCCAAATGGCCTATGTGCATCTCCGACCAATGACAGATACCCCATCCACCCCCTCCGTGTAGCATGCACACCTGTTCCAGTAGTACGAGCTAGTAGCCCCGCCGCCTGTGCACGCAGAAGTGCGGAGGGCGGCACCCATCCACTCCCCGCCGCAGCGCCGCGGAGGCCGCGGACCCTCTTTGGATTCCCGTGCGGGCCGCTGCGTGGCGGGGCAGGGCATCGAGTGTACGTCGTGCCGTTGACTACGGGAAGGAGTCTGAACTTGACAGTCGTACACCAGAACAGCATCGTCTCTGATCTGCGCTCGGTCCTGCGGGGCCGGGTGATTACACCGGACGACGCCGGCTACGACGCGGCGCGTACCGTCTTCTACGGGGGGTTCGACCGCCGGCCGGCGGCCATCGCGCGGGTCGCCGACGCCGCCGATGTCGCGCGTGTGATCGAGCTGGCCCGCGAGAGTGGGCTGGAGCTCGCGGTGCGCGGCGGCGGCCACAGCGTCGCCGGCCACAGCGTCTCCGAGGGCGGCATCGTGCTCGACCTGGGGGATATGAAGGGGCTGGAGATCGATCCCGAGCGGCGCGTCGCCTGGGCCGAGGCCGGCCTGACCGCCGGCGAGTACACCGAGGCGGCCGCGGCCCACGGCCTCGCGACCGGCTTCGGCGACACCGGCTCGGTGGGGATCGGCGGCATCACCCTGGGCGGCGGGATCGGCTACCTCGTCCGCAAGTACGGCCTGACGATCGACAGCCTGCTGGCGGCGGAGATCGTCACGGCGGACGGGCGGCTCCTCCGGGTGGACGCCGAGAGGCACCCGGACCTATTCTGGGCGATCCGCGGCGGCGGCGGCAACTTCGGCGTCGTCACCCGCTTCCAGTTCCGCCTCCACCCGGTCGACACGGTCGTCGGCGGCATGCTGGTGCTCCCGGCGTCGCCCGAGATCATCGCCGCGTTCATCGCCGAGTCGGACGCCGCGCCGGAGGAGCTCTCGTCCATCGTCAGCGTCATGCCCGCGCCGCCGATGCCGTTCATTCCCGCCGAGCACCACGGCAAGCTGGTGGTGCTGGCGTTCATGGTCTACGCCGGGCCGGTGGATGCCGGCGAGCGCGCGATCGCGCCGTTCCGCGCGATAGCGGCCCCGATCGCCGATCTGATCCGCCCGATGCGCTACCCGGAGATCTATCCGCCCGAGGAGGCCGAGGGGGATTTCCACCCGATCGGGGTCGTCAAGACGCTGTTCGTCGACTCGATCGACCGCGGCGACGCGGAGACAATCCTGGACCACCTGCGGGCCTCGAGCGCGCTGATGTCCGTGGCGCAGCTGCGGGTGCTGGGCGGCGCGTACGCCCGCGTTCCGGACGAGGCCACGGCGTTCGCGCACCGCTCCCGCAAGATCATGGTCAACGTCGCGGCGATGTACGGGCGGCCCGAGGAGGGCGCCAAGCACGCGGCGTGGGCCGCTGAGCTCGCGGAGGCGCTGCGCCGCGGCGACGCCGCCGCGTACATCAACTTCCTCGGCGACGAGGGCGAGGCGCGGGTGCGCGACGCCTATCCGGGGAAGACCTGGGACCGCCTGCGGGAGATCAAGGCGCGCTACGACCCGGACAACCTCTTCCGCCACAACCACAACATCCCGCCGGCGACCTCCGGCCGGTAGGATCTCTGCCGTGCGCACGGTGCAGGGGGCGCGAGGGGCATCCCTCCTCGCGCTCCACCCGCTCCCCTGCGGCGCCGGCGGCAGTTGACAATCCCCCGAATCCTCATATACTGGCGCGCGACCCTTATCGAGACAAGCGAACACCAACGGGCGCACACGGCGCCGGCAAGGCGCTCGTGCCGATCGTCGCGCTCGGCGACGGCCGCTTCAAAGCCACGCTGCAGCTGGAATTCATCCTGAGCGGCGAGGACGAGGCGCGAGACTCGCTTCCTGATACGAAGGACTGACCATGCCAACCGTCCGATCGTTTGTCATCCCAACCGTGATGAAGCACGGCCTCGGCGCGATCCAGACGCTGGGCGACGAGGTGCGCGCGCTCGGCGTGCGGCGCCCGCTGGTCGTGACCGACCCCGGCGTGGCGCGGGCCGGGATCCTGGAGACGGCGCTCGCCGCGCTGCGGGCCAGCGGCGTCGAGTACGCGGTGTTCGACCAGGTCGCGCCCAACCCGCCGATCGCGCTGGTCGACCAGGGGGCCGAGGTCTACCGGGCCGAGCGCTGCGACGGGCTCGTCGGGCTGGGCGGCGGCAGCTCGATGGACACCGCCAAGGCGATCGGCGTCGTGGTGACCAACGGCGGCTCGATCCGCGACTACGAGTGGGCCGAGCCGCAGCCGATCCGCCAGCGCATCCCGCCGACGATCTGTGTGCCGACCACCGCGGGCACCGGCAGCGAGGTGACGCTGTGGGCGGTGATCACCGACCCGGCGCGCAAGATCAAGTTCAACGTCGGCGGAACGCCGCTGATCGGCGCCTGGACGGCGCTGATCGACCCGGAGCTGACCTTCGGGCTGCCGGCCGCCGTGACGGCGGGCACCGGCATGGACGCGCTGGCGCACGCGATCGAGTGCTACACCTGCGCCTACGCCCAGCCGATCTCGGACTCGGTCGCGCTGCTGGCGATGGAGTACGTCGGCCAGTACCTGCGGATCGCCTACGCCCAGGGGCGGAACGCCGAGGCGCGCTACAAGATGAGCATGGCGGCCATGCTCGGCGCGCTGGCCTACGGCACCGAGAGCGCCGGCGCGGCCCACGCGATGAGCCAGTCGGCCGGCGGCGTCCGCGATGTGCCGCACGGCGCGCTCACGGCCCGCCTGCTCGGGCCGGTGATGGAGTACAACTACATCGCCGAGCCGCAGAAGTTCGCGCGCATCGCCCAGGCGCTCGGCGAGGATATCCGCGGCCTCAGCGTGTGGCAGGCGGCCGAGCGGGCCGTCGCGGCCGTCTACCAGCTCACGGCGGACCTGCAGATCCCGACGCTGCAGCAGCTCGGGTTCTCGGAGGACGAGATCCCGATGCTGGCCGAGATCGCCTACGCCGACCCGCAGACGATCGGCAACCCGCGCGACCTGACGCCGGAGAGCTACGTGCAGATCTACCGCCGGGCGTTCGCGTGATGCGCCCGCGTAAGCGCGGGGAGGTGTGGAGGGCCGCAGGCCCTCCACGATCCTTTTCGCGATCCTAGCGGCTCGCGAGCGGCAGCGCCACGCCGCGGCGCACGGCGATGTCGATCCCAGAGGTGGTATCCCCGGCTGTCACAGCCACCGGCGTCGATCCGCCGGGGCCGAACGACCCGCCGTAGAAGGTCGCCATCTGCCCGTAGGTCGCGCTGTCCAGAACGGCGCTGATCGACGCCACGCTCGCCACGCCGGCGACCTGGCCCGGCAGGAGGCTGTACGGGATCACCGCGACGTAGTAGCTGCCGGTCGCCAGCCCGTCGAGGACGTTGTAGCTGCCGTCCGACTTGATGCTGCCGTAGCCGACCTCGTTGCCGCTCGCGTCGTAGACGATCACGTACCCATTGGTGAAGGGCGCGCCGGTGGCCGCGTCAGTCGCTCTGCCGCTGATTATGCCGCCCTTGACCAGCTCCGCGTCGATCCCCGTCACGTCGTTCGGCGCCGTCACCACCACCGGCGTGGCCGTCGCGAGGGTCGGCTTGTCGTCGTAGAACTCGTCGACGTAGCCGCCGTCGCCGTCGGTGAACTGGACCGTGTAGCTGCCGCTCGGGAGCGCGCTGCCGGTGTGGTAGCCGCCGAGGAACGTGAGCCAGCCGGTTGTCACGACTACGCCCTGCGCGTTGCGCACGATCACCGTCCCCTTGGTGATCGGCGCTCCGGTGCCAGCCTCGGTCACCCGGCCGAAGATGATGCTGCCGCGCTTGAGCTGCGCATCCACGTTCGGCGTCACGTTGGGCGCTGTGACGTTCACCGGAGTTGCCTCCTCCAGCGTCTGCGCGCCGCCGTAGTACGCCGAGATGTACGCGCACGAGGCATTGTAGCTGTAGCTGCTGAAGTGCACCAGGTAGCTCCCGCTCGGCAGTATGCCGGCGATCTCGTACGTGCCGTCCGCGGCCGTGTACTTGCTCTCCACCACGTTGCCGTTCATGTCGAGGATGGAGACCCCAACTCCCTCCAGCGGCTGCCCGGTCGTGGCGTCCGTCACTTTGCCGCGGATGCCGCCGCCCCTCGCCAGCTGGGCGTCGATGTTCGCCACCGTCTCGGGCGCCGTTACGGTGATCGGGTCACCCTGTTCGTCCGCCGGGCGATCGTTGTACCGCTCGGGGATGTAGTCTGCGGGGCGGAAGAACACGGTGTACTCCCCGCTCGGCATCCCGGTGGCCTGGTAGACGCCGCTGGCGTTGGTGTAGGCGTACTTCTGGTAGCTGCCATCCTGGTTGCTGATGAACACGGCGATGCCGTCCAGCGGCGTGCCGCCCGGCCCGGTGACGCGCCCGGTGATCGTGCCGCCAGGGGACATCGCGAAGTCGACGCCCGTGGTGGCGCTCGGCGCGCTGACCGTCACCGTCCGCTCCTGCTCCACCAGGTTCACGCTGTCGAGCAGCGTCCTGGCCCACACCTGGTAGCTGCCGCTGCCCAGGCCGCGGAGCACGTAGTTGCCGGAGGAATCGGTGAGGCCCGCGTCGAAGCCGTTCTCGCCGGAGGCCGAGACGTAGATGCCGCTCAGCGGCAGCCCGGTCGTGGCGTCCGTCACCGTGCCGCGGATCTCGCCGCCGCGCGCCAGCACCGCGTTGACGCCGGAGACCACCGTGGGCGCGGTGGCCACGAGCGGCTCGGCCTCCGCGAGCGAGGGCTTGCCGTTATAGAAGCTGCCGAGGTAGCCCGACCCGCTGCGGAACTCGATCCGGTAGCTGCCGCTCGGGAGCCCCGGGCGCGTGGTGTAGTTGCCGGACGCGTCGGTGGTGGCGCGGGCCACCTGCCTCCCGTCGCTGTCGTAGACGACCACCTCGATGGACTGGAGCGGCCCGCCGCCCTCGGCCGTGACCTGCCCGCTGAAGCGCGCGCCCAGCGCAAGCTCCACATCGATGCCGGTCACGGAGCCGCCGTCTGCGACCGTCACGGGCGTGGCGGTGAGGGCGCTCGGCTGGTCGTTGTACCACTCCTCGGCGTGGTCCCCGCTCCGCGGGCTGAACCGGAGCAGGTAAGAGCCGGCGATCAGCCCGGTGATCTGGTAGTTGCCGCTGGCGTCGGTGTAGTCAACGCCGGCGTACACGCCGTAGGTTGTGTAGGCGGTGACCTCAACCAGGTTGGCCGGCCCGCCTCCGGCGAGTGTCACGTTGCCGCTGATCGTCGCGCTGCCGCTGTTCGGCGCGCAGGAGGCCGGCAGCATCGCCGCCATCACGCGCGTGGGCTGCCAGCTGCCCAGTATGACTACGGCAGCGAGCAGGACCAGCAGCGTCGTTCGTGCGGCGAGAACAGACTGGTGTCGTGGCATCGAACGCTCCTTCTTCAGTTCCACCGGGCTATCGAGCTTCGCGAGTGGAGCGGTGCGCCGCAGACGGATGCCCACGGGCGCGGTCCTGGCTCGCTGTGAGGGTGTTCCGCATGACAGAACGTGCGAAACCTGGCGTCCTGCGCGGTGCGGGGCCGGCTTCGAGGGAGATTCCGACGAGGCTGCGTAGAGGGCCTGCGGCCACGGAGCCGGGCTGAGCGGCTCGTGTGGGCGCCGATGATCTAGTCGGGCGGCGGGCGGGCCTCGGGGTGGAGCGAGGCGCGGCTGAGGGCTGGCGAGATGGCTGGCTGCCCGCGCGGTCGCGCTGGGCGAGCGCCTGACATACGATCTGCAGGTCGTTCCGCAGGTCAGAGGCTTCGGATGTGGCAGCCTTCCCCTGCGTGCGCTTGTTTCGCCAGAGCATGCGGGCAGCTCCACGACGGCGTGCAGGAACGTGTGCTACGGGCAGTATAGCGCCGGCGGGGCAGCGCTACAATAGCCCATCGGTCCGCGGGGAGCGAGGCGGCGATTGCGCTCCTGGGCCACCTCTGGTATCCTCTGCCGCGATGAAAGCGCTCATTCTCTCGGACATCCACAGCAACATCGTCGCCCTCGAGGCCATCTGGGCGCGGGAGCGCGACGCGGACGTCATCTACTGCGCGGGCGACCTGGTGGACTACGGCCCCTGGCCGCGCGAGGTGCTGGAGTGGGTGCGGGCGCACGGCGTGATCTGCGTGCAGGGCAACCACGACCGCCAGGTGGCGGCGACGTGGGCTGAGGAGGATCTCTGGCGCCTGCCGGACGGCGCGCTCTACTGGCGCCACCACAACGCCCGCCGGCTCACGGCCGAAGACGCGGCCTTCCTCGCCGGGCTGCCCGAGGCGGTGACGTTCGAGCTCGACGGCATCCGGTATGGTATGACCCACCTCTACCGCGGCTACGACCTCATCCTGCACCGCCACGCGTACCGGACCTTCTGCGCGCAGCGGTTCGCCGGCGAGGTGATCGAGCGGCTGATCCTTGGGCACACGCACCGCCAGGCGGTGGTGGTGCTGGGCGAGGAGGAGCAGTGGCTCAACCCGGGCAGCGTCTCGTACCGGCGCCGGGACGACCCGGATCAGGAGGCCCACTACATGGTCATCGCGGATGGCCAGGTGTCGCTGCGCAGTGTCCCGTACGACCTCCAGACTGTGTACCGGGAGGCCATCCGGCAGCCGCTGGTCGAGGAGGAGCTGGAGGTGGCGCGCTGGTTCTTCGGCCCGCGCGACGGCGAGGCGCACGGAGGCTGACTCCGAGGCGCGCCCCGCCGCTCAAGACGCCGCGGCTTCGCTTCCGCTGAAGAAAAAGCCGCTCCTCGCCAGCGCTCCGTCACCCCGGCGCCGCGAGGCCGCCCGGGCGCTGTGTGGCGCGGCTGCGGACGACCCCGCGGCTCCTGCACATCCCGCCGCGTCGCTGGGGACGCGCGGGCCCGCACTCACTCCTGCCACGTATAGAACAGGACGCCGTCCTCCACGCGCGTCGGCAGGAACATCAGCCGGGCGTCCGGCCGGCCCGGGCCATCGCACTTGCGCCCGTCGGCCTTGCTGTAGGTCGCGCCGTGCCACGGGCACTTCAGGCAGTCGCCCGTATCCTCCAGCGGCCCCCCGAGGTGCACGCAGACGTTCGCAACGGCGCGCGGGCGCCCATCGGCGAGATAGACCAGCGCCTCGCGCCCGAAGAAGTCGATCTTCTTCACGCCAGCGGGCGGGATGTCCGCCACGCGGCAGAGTGCGACTTTCATCGCTCTTCCTCCTTGCTGTCGCTTCGCTCGCCCTCGCGAGCTGGGAATGTGGTGGGCTTGCAGGCCCACCGAGGCTGCTTCCGCCGGAAGGAAGAGGGAGGCGAAGCCTTCCCAAGCCCTTCCAGCGAGACTCGGCTTCCGCAGGCCACCGCGCCGACGCCAGGAACGGCGAGCATCCTCTAGCTCGTGTCGTCGTACGCGGGCGGCTGTGCGGGCGGGCCGTCCGCGAGCGCGCGGGCCGCCTCCGCGGTCGTTCCTGGGGTGTAGATCAGCAGCACCGCCGCCGGCAGCGCGGTCGGGTTCCAGAAGGTGTGGCGGGCGCCCGCCGGGATCCGGGCCGCCGTGCCGGCCACGAGCGTGACCGTGCGGTCGTTCCAGCTCACGGCCACCGTGCCCTCGAGGACGTAGCACCCCTCGCTGTGCTCGGGGTGGGCGTGGAGCGGCTCGCCGGGGTGATGGGGCGGCAGCGTCCGCTGGATCAGCGTGAAGGCGTCCATCGTCGCGGCGCCGGTCAGCAGGACGCGGGCATCGCCGCGCTGCGATCGAGGGGCGCCGGTCGCTTCTGTCGGGCTGTTCATCTGCTCCTCCTGGCGTAGCCTGCGGGTGCCTCGCATAGCGAACCACATCCCGCCCCGTTTCAGAAGCGACAGGTGCGACAGCGGGCGCGACAGAAAGTGCGACAGTTGGCGCCTGCGCGGCCGTTCATCCCGGCCAGGTCCGATGTTGGTATAATGCCGCGCATGCACCACGAGCAGGACTTCTGCAGCTGGCTGCGACGCGCGCGCGTTGCTGCCGACCTGACCCAGGAGGCGCTGGCCGAAGCCGTCGGCTGCGCGGCTCAGACCCTGCGCGCCTTCGAGAGCGGCCGGCGCCGGCCCTCGCGCGAGATGGCGCTGCGCATCGCCAGCGCGCTGGAGCTGCCCGCCGAAGAGCGGGACGCGTTTCTGCGGCTGGCCCGGCTCAGGAAGCCATCGCCGGGGCGCGCGACCGCCGCGGCTGAGCCCTCGCTTGTGGATGCGGCGCGGCAGGATGACTACGTGCCGCCGCCCGACGCGCTCATCGGCCGGCACGCCCTGCTGGAGCAGGTGCGGCGCACGGTCCTGGAGGAGCAGCGCCGCCTGGTGACCCTGCTGGGGCCAGGGGGCATCGGCAAGACGCGCCTGGCGCTTCACGCCGCCGCCGATCTCGCCGGGCACTTCGCCGACGGCGTGGCCTTCGTCGGCCTCACGGCGGCGGCGACCGCGGACGAGGCGGTCACCGCGATCGCCTCCGCGGTCGGCTGCCCGCTCCTTGGCGCCACATCCCCGGAGACGGCGCTCCTCGCGTTCCTGCGCCCGCGCGCCCAGCTCCTGGTGCTCGACAATCTCGAGCAGCTGCTGGCCTCCGAGCACGGCGACCGGCTGGGGCAGCTGCTGAGCGGCATCGCCCACGAGGCGGCCGGCGTCCGCGTGCTCGTCACCTCGCGGGAGCGGCTGCGGCTGCGCGCCGAGTGGGTGATCGAGGTGACCGGGCTCACGCTGCCCGCGGACGATGGGGCACAGCCGATCGAGCGCTCTGAGGCCGTGCTGCTCTTCCTCGAGCGGGCGCGCCAGGTGTCGGACAGCTTCGCCCTCACCCCGGACAACCGCGCGGCCGTCGCCCGGATCTGCCGGCTGCTCGGCGGGGTGCCGCTGGCGATCGAGCTGGCGGCCGCCTGGACCCGCACGCTGTCCTGCCAAGAGATCGCGGAGGAGGTGGAGCGCAGCATCGACTTCCTGACGCTGGAGGAGCGCGACCGGCCGTCGCGCCACCGCTCGCTGCGCGCGGTGATCGACCACTCCTGGCGGCTGCTGAGCCCCGCCGAGCGGCGGCTGCTCGCGCGCATGTCGGTGTTTCGCGGCGGGTGCCGGCGCGACGAGCTCGTGCCGGTTGTGGCGGCCGCCGGGGGCGCGCAGGCGCTCTCGCGCGAGGCGCAGCTGGCGGCCCTCCGCGGCGTGGCGTCGCTGGTGGACAAATCGCTGGCGCGGCGGACACTGGACCGCCGGGGCGAGACGCGCTACGACCTGCACGAGCTGGTGCGGCAGTACGCCGCCGACGCGCTCCAGCGAGACCAGGACGAGTACGCGGAGGCCCGCGAGCGGCACTGCGCCGCCTACGCCGCGCCGCTGGAGCGGCACGAGCCGTCGCTCCGAGGCGCCGGCCAGGCGGAGGCGCTGGCGCTGCTGGCGGACGAGATCGACAACCTGCGCTCGGCGTGGCAGTGGGCGATCGCCCGAGGCGACGCGGCCCGCGTCACGCAGATGCTCGAGCCGCTGTGGCAGTTCTACGAGGGGCGCGGCTGGTTCCAGGAGGCGGCCGCGACGTTCACCCAGTCCGCCGAGGCGTGGCGGGCAGCCATCGCGCAGACGGGGCGTGACGAGGCCGAGGACGGCTTCGTGTACGGCGCGCTGCTCGCCGTGCAGGGCTGGTTCGCCTACCGGGTCGGCCGGCTCACCGATGCCCAGGCGGCGCTCGCGCAGAGCGTCGAGCGGCTGCGCCCGTTCGGCGAGCGCCGCGCGCTCGCCCACGCCCTCAGCTTCCTCGGCGTCACCCGGCTGTACGCCGGCGACCACAGCGGCGCGCGGGCGGCCTGCGAGGAGAGCGCGGCGCTCTACCGGGCGCTGGGCTACGAGTGGGGCTGGGCCTACTGCCGCGGCACGCTGGGCGTCATCGCCGGCGCCGTCGGGCAGGCTGACGAAGGGGTGGCGCACTGGCGCGCGGCCCTCGACGTCTACCGAACCCTCGGCGACGCGCGCCTCACCGCCATGTCGCTCAACTTCCTGGGGGCGGCGGTCGCGGCCGCCGGAGACGAGCGCGAGGCCGAGCGCCTGCTGAGCGAAGCGCTCGCGCTCGGCCGCTCGATCGACGACCCGCTGATCGTCGCGTTCGCCCTGCTCGAGCTCGGCAGGCTGAGCGCGCGGCACGCCAGCTACGACGCCGCGCAGGCGCAGTTCGCCGAGAGCCTGGCGCTGTTTCGCACGCTCGGCGACCGCCAGCGGGTGGCGCTGGTGCTGTCACATCTGGGGCAGGTCGCTCTGGAGCAGGACTCGTACGCCGAGGCGCAGCGGCAGTACACGGAGAGCTACCTGGCGGCCGCCGGCGCGCGCTCGGCGCCCGGCCTCCTCGGGGCGCTGGCCGGCTTCGCCGCGCTGCTCCAGCGGCGGGGCGCGCACGCGGAGGCGCTGCAGCTCGCCAACATGGTGCGGCGCCACCCCGCGGCGACGGCGGAGCTGCGGGCGCGCATGGACGAGCTGGCGGCCGCGAGCGCGGCGCAGCTTCCAGCGCAAGGGGCCGAGGCGGAGGTCGGGCGGCTGCACCTCGAGCTGCTCGACGACATTGCGGCCGCGGCGGGCGGGGGCCTGCCCTTCTGGCTTGAGCGGGTCCTCGCGGCGTGAACCTCCGGGCCTGAGCCGGCCCACGAGCCACACCGCCCGTGTCGAGAGCAGGCAGATGCCGCGGGACACGACAGCCGGCGCCAGAAATGACGCGGGCCACGAGCGCTAGGAGCCGCATGCACCAGCGAAGCGATACGGGCCACGGGCGCGACTTCTGCGCGCGGCTGCGCTACTTGCGCACGGCGCAGGAACTCACCCAGGAGGCGCCGGACCACGTGCCCCCTCGCTCCCAGGTGCCGCCCCCGCCCGACCCGCTGATCGGCCGGGCCGCCGATCTGCGGCGCCTCGTGGCCGCGCTCAGCGCTGGCGGCAGCGGCAAGACCCGCCTCGCCGCGGCCGCCGCCTCGCAGCCGATCGCCCTAGACGAGTTCGCCGTACTTGCGGGGCTCGTGCTCCTCACGCTGCCGGACGCCGCCGCGACCGCGCTGGCGTCGCATCAGCAGCCGGCAGATCGCTCCCAGGCGGCCGAAGCAGCCGCGCGCGCCTTTCCGCCAGATCAGCCTGCCGCGCCGCTCGCGCTCTTCCACCCCGCGCCGGGCCCGGCGCGCGGTGTGTGAATATATCGCCCAGCTGGCAGCACCCCCCTCTCCGAACCGCGCCAGTGCGCCGCTGTGCCAGGCGTACCCCGATCGGTAACGCTGCTTGGCACGCCTGCTGTAGCGCTTGTCGCTTCTGCGCGACGGGCGCGTGTGGTTCCATAGACCCACGGACGGCAGGCAGCACTGGAGGGCGACGATGGACATCCGGATATCGAGTGTGAGCGGGGCAGCGCGCGCCCGGGCCAGCAGCTGGCGCGCTGTGTTGTACCTGGCTGTGCTGATCGTATCGCTTCTCCCCCATCCCGCCTCGGCGGGCGCGGGCAGCGCGGCGGGCGATGCGGCGCGGATCGACGCCTTCGCGCGCGAGCAGGTGCGGCGCCACGGCATGGGCTGTCCGAAGGGCGCGCCGGCGTCGCCGCGCTGCTGCGGCCGATCGCGAAGTGGCGGGTGGGCCCGCAGTGGTACGCCTTCGCGCTGCTGGCGAACCTCGTGATCTGGCTGATCGCCTTCGGCCTGGTGCTGGGGCCGGGGCTGCTCGCGGCGGCGCTGAGCCACTGGGAGCTGCTGCTCACGACCTTCCTGCCGGGGGTGGCGCTCGGGCTGCTGATCCCCTCGATCGGCGAGGAGCCGGGCTGGCGCGGCTTCGCCCTGCCGCGGCTGCAGAGGCGCTACGGGCCAGCGCGGGGGACGCTGATCCTGGGCGCGCTGCACGGGCTGTGGCACCTGCCGGCGCTGGGCACCATCCTGTTCGGGCCGATGCGGCCGGCCCAGGTGGTGACCTTCCTGCTGACGGCGGTGGCCGGCACGTTCCTCTACACCTGGCTGTACAACCGCAGCGGCGGCAGCGTGCTGCTGGCGATCGTGATGCACGCGGCGAGCAACGCGGCCAGCCAGTGGTTCAACGCGCTGTTCGCGCAGAGCGGGCTGGCGCTGCCCGAGACCGGGCTGGCGGGCTGGCTGATCGGCGACGGCTGGCTGCACGTCTTCGCCTACGGCGCGAGCGCGCTGCTCCTGCTGGCGCTCACCCGCGGCCGGCTCGGGGCGCCCACCGCGGCCGCTGCGGAGGAGGCGCGGCCGGAAGGGGCGCCGGCCTGATTTCGAACATCCGTCCTAAATTCCGCCGCGCTGCGACAACTGCTGTCACAAGACTGTGGTAGCATTGCACCGGCGACGCAACCTGGCGCGTCTGCTGGCGTCTGCGAGCTTTGTACCAACAGGAGTGCTAGTGTGAGCGACCTCTTCGTCCCAAGCGTCGGCGCCGTGTTCAGCGCCGACATCGCGGTCCCCGAGCACGAGCGGGAGCTTCGCTTCTACTCGCGCGTGCTCACCACCGGCGCCACCCCGCTCTGGCGCGCGGAGGACCTGATGAACAACGCGGGCATGCCGATCATCGGCCTGGGCGCGCGTAGTGAGGAGTACGCCGATCTTCCGCTGCAGTGGATGCCGCACATCCAGGTCGCCGATGTGGCGGAGAGCGTGCAGCGCGCGGTGGACCTGCGGGGGAGCGTGCTGATGCACGCGACGGATGACGACGGGAACAGCCAGTGGGCGGTCCTGCTCGACCCGAACGGGGCTGCGTTCGGGATCATCCCCGTGATCCCCGCGGAGATGGTCGCCAACTACCAGGGCGACGGGGCGCCCGACGCAGCCGTTGGGCGCATCGCCTGGATCGACCTGACGGTCCCCGAGGCAGCTGCGACGCGGGACTTCTACCAGCAGGTTGTCGGCTGGTCGGCGCAGAAGATCGAGATGGAGGACAACGGCGAGCGCTACGCGGACTACGGCATGTTCGACGCGGCCGGGCGCCGGGTGGCGGGCATCCAGCACGCGCGCGGCGCGCACGGGCACCTGCCGCCGGTCTGGATGATGTACCTGTCTGTGGGCGACCTGGCGGAGAGCGTTCGCCGAGCGGAGGCGGAGGGGGGCAAGGTCATCTCGGAGTTCCGCGAGGATGGGAAGTATGTGTACGTGGGGATCGAGGACCCCGTGGGCGTGTGCTTCGCGCTCGTGCAGGGCTGAGCGCTGGGTCGCCCGCCTGCCCGCCCTCGCGCAGTAGGTAGATTGTATCGTCGCTGGTATCGAGCGCGCTGTCGCCGCCCACGGCTCCTCCCTGCAGGCGGCCCGCGCCTCGTCGCAGGCTGGCGGCATCGCGCTGGAAGCAGACCAGGAATGACTCGCTCGCCGCGGGCGCCTGTCCCGCAACCCGGATGCTGAGCAGGCGCCACAGCAGCCCGCGCTGGCCACGACGCGAACCGCGCCCGGCTCGACCGCAGAGCGCGCGGCTGGCAATACGCCCACCACATCGTAGAGCGAACTGAAGACCTCGTCTATCTGCGGGCGGCCGGCGCCGAGGCCCGCCGGCGTCCTGCTGCGTGCCTTCGGGCGCCATGCGCACGTGGCTCCTCGCGAGTGTATGCACGGTGTGTGCAGCGCGTTGGTACTCGCGCGGGCGCGCCGAGTGTAGAGTGGGCGCAGCAACGGTCGCGGGAACTGCGTGGTCCCGCCCGCAGCGGAAAGGACGCCACGATGCTCGACTCGACCCTCTCGCCTCGCGCAGCCCCCGCCGGCACCGGGCCGACCTACCGCGTCGTGGACGACCTGGTCACCTTCAAGGCCACCGCCGCCACGACGAACGGCGCCTACGGCCTGTTCGAGACGCGGACGCCCCCGGGGAAGGGCGCGCCGCCCCACCGCCAGCGCTACGAGGAGGAGGCATTCTGGGTGCTAGAGGGGACGTACCAGTTCGTGCTGGACGACCAGCGGCTGGACCTCGGGCCGGGCAGCTTCGTCTTCGTGCCGCGCGGCACGGTCCACGCCTTCACCAACAGCGGCCGGACGCCCGCCCGCATGCTGATCCTCGTCAGCCCGGGCGGCATCCACGAGCGCTTCTTCGCCGAGGTGGGCGAGCCGGCCGATGGCCAGCACACGCCGCTCGGCGCCCTGCCCGACCTCGGGCGGCTGGTCGCCGTCGCGGCCAAGTACGGCATCGAGATGCTGCCGCCTCAGGCGTAGCCCGCCGCCCGTACTGTCATTCACCCGAAATCGGGGTATCAGGAGGTGCAATGGAGCGACTATCGCGCCCCGCCGCGCGCAGAGCGGCGACGCAGGTGGACCCGCTGCGGAGCTACCGGGCGGAGCTGCCGGTCGAGGAGCTCGATCCGCGTGGCGAGCTGGTGGACTGGCTGATCGGCTATACCTTCGACACCTTGGACGCGCACAAGCTCACGCTGCGGATCGCGCCGCCGGAGAGCGAGCGGGGCGCGCTCGAGCGAGGAGCGCAGGCGTGGGAGGACACCCAGTGACCGAGCGGGCCACACGGCGCTGGCGGGTGGCCCGAGCTGAGCGAGGAGCGAACAGATGCAACCGATCCTGATCGTGGGCGGCGGCCCGGTCGGCCTGGCGCTGGCGCTGGTGCTCGCGCGCTACGAGGTGCCGTCGATCGTCCTCGAGGAGCGCGACGAGCCGACGCCGCGCGATGAGTCGCGGGCCATCACCTGGGTGCCGCGCGGCCTGGACTTCCTCGACTGGCTCGGGCTGCTGCCGGCCTTCGCGCGCATCAGCGTCCGCCGGGCGGCGCATGAGTTCTGGAGCCCGCGCGGGCGGCTGCTGAGCCTGCGCATGGACCGCCTGGATCACCCGCACCCCTACTCGCTGCTGCTGCCGCAGCACGACACCGAGGCGACGCTCGAGGCAGCCGCCCGCGCGACGGGCCGCGTGGAGATCCGCCGGGGAACGCGGGCGGTGCACGTCGCCACCAGGGGCACGCAGGCCGTCGTGCGGGTCGCGGGGCGCGGCGGCGCGGAGGAGCTGCAGGCGCCGTGGGCGGTGGGCTGCGACGGCGCGCGGAGCACGGTGCGGGAGCTGCTCGGGATCGAGAGCGCTGGCGCGACTACGGCGCCGACTCGGCGGAGGCCGACTTCGAGATGACGTGCGACCTGCCGCGCTCGCCGACTCCCCGGTCGGGCTGGCGAGCTGGGTGATCGAGAAGTTCCAGCGCTGGGGCGACTGCCGCGAGGGGCTCGACCGGACGTTCGGCAGGGATGCCCTGCTGGACAACCTGTCGCTGCACTGGTTCACGCGGGCCGGCGCGGCGTCCATCCGGCTCTACCGCGAGTCGGCGCTCGACCCAGGCGTATCGGGGCGGGCGGAGGTTCCGACGGCGATCCTGATGCCCCTGCGAGACGGGGTGACGGTTCCCGCGCCGCGCGAGTGGGCCGAGCGAAGCTATAACGTCACCCGCTGGACGGTCCTGGAGCGCGGCGGCCACTTCCCGGAGTGGGAGGTGCCACGCGAGGTGGCCGACGATATGCGCCAGTTCTTCGCCGGGCTGGCCTGACGGGCGCGTGGCGGGAGCTAGCCGCCGCGTATCGCCTGCTGAAGCTCCGCAGCGCGCCTGCGGGTGGCGCGGCGCGTCAGCGGGTGCGCGAGGACCTCGCCGAGCAGCGCCTCCGCCGCGCCGGGGTCGTCGGCGGCGCGCGGGACCCGCTGCCGGTGCTGATCGTCGGCGCCGGCGTGACAGGCTTGGCGCTGGCGATCGAGCTGCGGCGGCGGGGCATCCCGCTCCGCATCATCGACAGGCTCGACGAGTTCCCGGCCAGCTCGCGCGGCAAGGGCGTCCAGCCGCGCACCCAGGAGGTCTTCGACGACATGGGCATCCTCGCCGAGATCCACGCGCACAGCATCGCCGACATGCGGCTGCGCGTCATGGACGGCGCGGGGCTTGTCGCCGACCTGGACCTGATCATGCAGCCGAGCCACGACGTGCCGTACCCGAACATCGTGTACCTGCCCGAGTGGCGCACCGAGGGGATCATGCGCGAGCGCCTCGGCGCCCTCGGCGTCACGGTCGAGCGCTCGCGCGAGCTCGTCGCCTTGGAGCAGTCCGCCGACGGCGTCTGGGCGACCGTGCGGCACACGGCGACGGGCGAGGAGGAGCAGATCTTCGCCCAGTTTGTCGTCGGCAGCGACGGCGGCAAGAGCACGGTGCGCCGGCTGCTCGGCCTGAGCTTCGAGGGCGCCACCAAGCCGGAGCACTTCCTGATCGGCGACGTGCAGGTGGCCGGGCTGCCGCGCGACGGCGGCTACGCCTGGCTGCACCACGACGGGCTGGTCGGCCTGGGCCTGCTGGAGGGGGGAGACGCCTGGCAGATCATCCTCGAGCTGGCGCCCGACTCGCCGCTGGCGGACGAGCCGCCGACCCTCGAGCTGTTCCAGCGGCTGTTCGCCGAGCGCACCGGGCGCGCCGACCTGCGGCTCATCAGCCCCACCTGGCTCTCCCACTTCCGCTTCAACCGCCGCATGGTCGACCGCTACCGCGTCGGGCGGGTGTTCGTCGCCGGGGACGCGGCGCACGTCCACAGCCCGGCCGGCGGGCAGAGCATGAACACCGGCATCCAGGACGCCTACAACCTGGGCTGGAAGCTGGCGGCCGTGGTGCAGGGGAAGGCGCCGGAGGCGCTGCTGGACAGCTACCAGGCCGAGCGGATGCCGGTGGCGGCGGCGGTGCTGAAGGGCAGCAGCATCGGCCACGACGCGATCTTCTCCGACCACCCGCTGATGCGGCTGCTGCGCGAGTGGGTGCTGCTGCCGAGGCTATCGCAGCCGGCGGTCAAGCGCGCGCTCTCGCGCAGCATGGCCCAGCTCGGCATCAGCTACCGCGAGTCGCCGCTGTCGCACGAGCAGACGGCGCCGCTCAGGGAGACGCCGCTGCTGCCGGGCCGCGCGCGCGAGCGGGCTGGCCTGGCCGAGCGCTTCAGCTTCCAGCAGGGGCCGCACGCCGGGGACCGGGCGTCCGACGCCCACGGGCGGACGCCAGCGAGCGGGCGGACGACGCGGCTGTTCGACCTGTTCCGCGGCCCGCACTGGACGCTGCTGCTGTTCGACGGGCTGGCCCAGACCGACGAGGGGTACGAGCGGCTGGCGCGCATCGCGCTCCACGCCGAGGATCTGCTCGCGGAGGACGTGCGCGTGGCGGTGGTCGTCGTGGGGGACGAGCGCCCCGCCGCGCTCGACTGGCACGGCATCATGCTGCTCGACCCGGAGCGCGAGGTGCACCAGCGCTACGGCGCCGCGTCGGAGGCGCTGTACCTGATCCGGCCGGACGGGTATGTCGGCTTCGGCAGCCAGCCGGCCGACGCGCTGGGGCTCCTGGCGTACTTGGAGCGGGTCCTTCCGGCGGTCGTGGAGGGGCGCCTCGCGGAATCTGTTCCCGCGCCCGTCACCAGCGGCGCCGGCGGCTGCTGGTGACGGGCCGCGCATCCGGGCGAAGCAGGAGGATCGGCCCCGCATCTGCTATACTGGCCGGCCATGAGCACGCCCGATACCGCGCCGCCTCCCAGCGGCCACATAGCCACCCCCGAGCAGATCTACCGCGAGCGGCTGGCGCACTTCACGGAGCTGCGCGACCGCTACGCCCGGCGCGGCGCGCTGAACGGCAACATCAGCCTGGCGCTCCTCTTCGGCGCGCTCGGGCTCCTCGGCGCCGGGCTGGTGCAGCGCCAGGGGACGCTGCTGGCCGCGGGCGGCGTCCTCGCGCTGGGCTTCCTCGTGTCCTACATCGTGCACGGCCGCGTGCAGCGGGTCGAGCGGCGCTACAACGTGCTCCGGGCGATCAACGAGGAGGGGCTGCAGCGGCTCCGGCGCGACTGGAACGCCCTCCCGCTGCGCCGCCCGCCCGGCGACCCGCCCGCCGACGGCACCGCCGCCGACCTCGACCTGCTCGGCCACGCCTCGCTCCAGCACCTGCTGAACACGCCGGCGACGCCCGTGGGCCTCGCGACCCTCCAGGCCTGGCTGCTGGCCCCGGCGCCGCCGGAGGTCGCGCGGATGCGTCAGCAGGCGGTGAGCGAGCTGGCGCCGCGCATCGAGCTGCGCGAGGAGCTTGGGCTGCGCGGCCGCGCGATCGCCGGCGAGCAGCCGAACTACGAGCGCTTCCTCGCCTGGGCCGGCGGCCCGCTCTGGCTGGCGGAGCGGCCCTGGCTGCTCTGGCTCGCGCGCCTCCTCCCGCTGGCCAACGCGGCGCTCCTCGCTGCGCTGCTCGCCGGCCTGCCGGTCGAGTGGCTCCTCGCGCTCTCGGTGCTGGCCGGCGTCGCGATCACCATGACCATCGGGCGCCGCGTGGACGCGATCATCGACCAGGTCGCGACCCGCCAGGAGGTCTTCGCGGCCTACGGCGCGCTGTTCAGGCTCCTGGCGGCGCAGCGGTTCGAGGCGCCCGAGCTCCGCCGCCTCCTGGACGCCATGGCCGCCGGCGGAGTGCGCGCCGACCAGCAGATGCGCCGGCTGGGGCGCCTGATGCCGCTCGCGGACATCCGGCAGTGGATCTTCTTCGCCGCGATCCAGGTGACGACGCTCTGGAGCGTCCACCTGCTCTGGCTGCTCGAGCGCTGGCAGTCCGAGGCCGGCCGGCACGCGCGCTCGTGGCTGACGGCCCTCGGCGAGCTGGAGGCGCTCGTCGCGCTGGCGACGCTGCGCTTCGACAACCCGGGCTGGGTGCTTCCCGAGCTGAGCGACGGGCAGGGCAGCCGGACGCTGCAGGCGCGCGGGCTCGGGCACCCGCTGCTCAGCGACGACGTGCGGGTCGTGAACGACGTGGAGGTCGGGCCGCCCGGCACGTTCCTGCTCGTCACCGGCTCGAACATGTCCGGCAAGAGCACGCTGCTGCGCGCGATCGGGGTGAACGTCGTGCTCGCGCAGGCCGGCGGCCCGGTGTGCGCCGCGTCGATGCGCCTGCCGCCGCTGGCGCTGGCGACGAGCATGCGGGTGCAGGACTCGCTGGAGCGCGGCGTGTCGTACTTCATGGCGGAGCTGCTGCGGCTGAAGGAGGTGATCGACGAGGCGCGCCGGGCGCGCGACGAGGGGCTGCGGCTGCCCCTGTTCCTGCTCGACGAGATCCTGCACGGCACGAATACCGCCGAGCGCCAGATCGCCGCGCGGCGAATCATCGCGCACCTGCTGGGGCTGGGCGCGATCGGCGTGGTCTCGACCCACGACCTGACGCTGGCCGCCGCCCCCGAGCTGGCCGAGGCGGCGCGGCAGGTGCACTTCCGCGAGAGCTTCACCCGCGGCCCGCTCGGCCCGTCGATGCTCTTCGACTACCGGCTGCGCCCGGGGCTCGCCACGTCGACGAACGCGCTGAAGCTGATGGAGCTCGTCGGGCTGCCGACGGAGCCGGAGGGCGGCTAGAGGTCGACCGCCTTTCCGCTCGCGGCCGACTCGGCGATCGCCGCCAGCACGCGCGTCACGCGCAGCCCGTCCTCACCCGAGGCCAGCAGCGGCCGCTCGTCCGCCACCGCGTCCACGAAGCGCGCGATCGCCTCCAGCACGAAGCCGTGCAGCCGCGGCGAGTCACCGCCCGGCAGCCCCAGCACGTCCGGCAGGTGCGAGCGCTCCGCCGTGAAGGTCTCCACCGCCCGGTGGTCCGAGGCGTTGATAGCGATCGCGCCCGCGCTCCCCAGGATCTCGACCTTGAAGTCGAACACGTTCGGCGCGCTCTGCGGCAGGATCCAGGCGCTCTCGAGGTTCACCACCGCGCCGCCGCGGAACTCGAGGAGCGCCGCGTGGAAGTCCGGCGCGTTCACCCCGAGCTGCTGCAGAACCCCCGAGCGGCTGACGGCGTAGACCCGCCGCGGCTCGTCGTCGAGCAGCCAGTGGGCCAGGTCCACCGTGTGGCTGGCGAGGAACCACAGCGCCGAGCTGCGGCCGGCCCACGCCAGCATCCGGGTGGGCACGTAGGTCGTGTTGCTGAGCCGGGCGTAGATGTAAGCCGGGCGGCCGATCTCGCCGGCGCGGATGCTGCGCCGGGCCGCCACGAAGGGCGGGTTGGCGCGGTTGTGGAAGTCGACCATCAGCTTCACGCCGGCCCGGCGCGCCGCCTCGAGGATCGCCTCGGCGTCTGCGACGGTCGTCGCGAGCGGCTTCTCGACCAGGATGTGCTTGCCGGCCTCGGCGGCGGCCACCGCGATCTCGCGGTGGGCGAAGTCGGGCGTCGCAACCGAGACGGCGGCGATGTCGGGCCGGGCGAGGAGCTCGCGGTAGTCGGTGTAGACCGCCGCGCCGCCGCAGCGCTCGGCCACCTCCGCCGCCCGCCGCTCGTCCAGGTCACACACCGCCACCAGCCGCGCCCGGGGGTGGCGCGCATAGACGTGGGCGTGCCAGGCGCCGCCGACGATGCCGGCCCCGATCACGCCGAACCCCACCGGCTCCGTCACGCTCATGATGGCTCCTCTCCACCCGCAAGCGAGCGGGCCATAATGACGACCGGGTGCCCGTCGTAGGCCGAGTGCTCGACGGTGCGCCAGCCGAGGCGCGCGTAGAACCGCTCCCGGTCCGGTGTGAACAGGTACAGCTGCTTCACGCCGAGCTGGCGCGCCACATCCTCGGCCGCCCGCACCAGGCGCGGGCCGATGCCGGCGCCGCGTCGCTCGGGCGCCACGTACACCGAGGCGAGCCAGGGCGTGAGCTCCGGCCGCGTCTCCATATCGTCGGCGAAGAGGCTCGCGGTGCCCACCGGCACGTCGCCGTCGAGCGCGAGCAGCGTGAGCGGAATCGCGTCTCGCTGCAGCGCGGCGCGGAACATCTCGGCGGTCGTCTTGAGCGTCTCGCCGGGCCGGTGGCGGTGCCACTGGTCGTACACCCAGGCCGCCACGACGGGGAGGTGCTGCGGCTGATCTGCGAGAAAGGCGATGGTGATCATGGTCGGTCTCGCGCAGGGGCTACGCCCTTCTCCCCAGCAGCGCGGCGGAGTCGCGGTCGAGGTAGAGGCGCGCGTGCGGCGCGGTGCGCAGCACGGAGGCCGGGCAGTCCGGCGTGATCGGCCCCTCGAGCGCCGCCTGAACCGCCGCGGCCTTGCGCGACTCCGGCGCGATCACGAGGACGTGCGGCGGCGCCAGCAGCGCCCGGATCGTGAGCGACAGCGCCTGCTGCGGCACGTCCTCCAGGCGCGCGAAGTGGCCCTCGCCGACCTGCTGCATCCGGCAGGACTCGACCAGCGTCACCACGTGGATGGTCGCCTCTGTGTCGAAGTCGGCCGGCGGGTCGTTGAACGCCAGGTGCCCGTTCTCGCCGATGCCCATCACGCACGCCACCGGGCGGTGCGCGGCGATCAGCCCGGCGTAGCGCTCGAGCTCGCGCGCCACGTCCGGCGCGTCGCCCGCGATCCCGTAGAAGGCGCGCGGCCGCACGCGCTCCACCAGGCGCTCGCGCATGTAGCGCCGGAAGCTCGCCGGGTGCTGCTCGGGCAGGCCGAGGTACTCGTCCATATGAAAGACCGTGACCCGGTCCCAGGCGATGTCGTCCCGCGCGCACAGCTGGTCGTAGAAGATCAGCTGGGAGTTGCCGGTGGCGAAGATCGCGGACGCCTCGCCCCGCTCCGCGATCGCCTGCCGCAGCACCGCGCTCAGGTCGTCCGCCGCCGCCGCCGCGAGCTGCTCGATCGTGTCGAAGATCTGGACGCGCAGCTTGTCGTAGGTGACTGTCCTCATACGTGCTCCTGTGTAGCCGTCAGCGGGGCCCGTCGCCGGCCTCGTACACCCAGCGGCCGCCGATCATCGTCCGCCACGCCGTGAAGTCCGGCTCGAACACCGCGATGTCGGCGTCCTTGCCCGCCTCCAGGCTGCCCTTGCGGCCGTCGACGCCGATCACGCGCGCCGGGGTGAGGCTCGCCATACGCACGGCCTCGGCCAGCGGGATGCCGACTTCGTCGCGCAGGATGGGTATCATCCGGCTCAGCAGCGTGGTGCTTCCGGCGAAGGCGGTGCGGTCCAGCAGCATCCCGACCCCGTCGTGGACCTCGTACTCCATGCCGCCCATGCGGAAGCGCGCCCCCTCCGGCAGCCCGGCGCCGCTGGTCGCGTCGGACACCGCGCACAGGCGGTCGGCGCCGAGGCAGATGTAGGCCAGCCGCATGAGCGTCGGCGGCAGGTGGCGGTTATCCGCGATCACCTCTGCCGTCAGGCCCTCGAACGTCAGCGACGCCTCGAGCAGGCCGGGGCGCCGCCAGGGACCCTCGCGCACAGTGCTGGACTGCCCGCTCCAGAGGTGGATGGCGTGCCGGAGCCCGCACTCCATCGCGGCGCGGACGTGCTCCTCGCGCGCCGAGCTGTGGCCGGCGGCCGCCACGACCCCCAGCTCGGTGAGGCGCCTGGTCAGCTCGAGCGCGCCGGGCAGCTCCGGCGCAAACGACATGATCCGCATCACCGCGTGGTGCGCCAGCAGAAGCTCGGCGGTGCCGTCGTCCGGGGTGCGGAGGTGGGCCGGGTCCTGCGCGCCGCGCTGCTCGAAGCTGAAGTAGGGCCCCTCCAGGTGCGCCCCGAGCACCTGGGCTCCGGCGAGCGGCTGGCGCATCCACTCGCCGCAGAAGGCCAGGCTCGCCAGCAGGTTCGGCAGAGCGTCGGTCGCGATGGTCGCCAGGAGCCCGGTGACGCCGGCGGCCGCGTTGGCGGCGGTGATCGCGGCGAACGCCTCCGCCGCCGGCTCGTTGAACGTGTGACCGGCGGCGCCGTGCGTGTGGATGTCGATCAGGCCCGGCGCAACGTACCGCCCGCCGACGTCGAGGACCTCGGTTGCTGTGCCGAGCTCGTCCGGCGCCGCGACCCCTGCGATCCGGCCGCCCTCGATGACGAGCGCCACGCCGGTCTCGACGCGGTCCGGGAGAATGAGATGCCCGCCGGTGAGCGCGAGCCGGCCGTATCGCTGAGCGGTGGTGGGCTGATGCATAGCTCGCAGTATACCGCAGGGCGGCCGCCTAGCTGGCCCCTGCAGCCGCCGGCTCGGCACCGGTGCGCCAGGCCAGGAGGATCGCGCCGAGCGCCAGAATGAAGCTCACCAGCCCCACGAGCCAGCCGAGCACAGGGACCCGCGCCAGCAGCGCAACGAGCAGCACCCCGGCGATCAGCCATGGCACCGCCTGGCGCGGCTGGTCGCGCAGCGCCGCGAGCCGCTGCCCGATCCACATCCCGACCACCAGCGGGCTGAGCACCCACAGCAGCGCCAGCGCGCCGAAGAGCACCAGGGCGGTGACGACTCCGGCCAGCCAGCCGAAGAACAGCACCATCAGGAATACCAGCAGCGCCGAGACCAGCGGCACGAACAACAGCAGCAGCGCGGCCAGCAGCCCGTAGAGCGCTGCGCGCCCCGGCTGGCGCTCAAGCGCCGCGGCCGGCGCCGTCGCGGCCCGTGGCGCGAACCGCAGCGTGAGCCAGGTGAGCAGCGCGAAGCCGAGCAGCACGAGCAGCGTGCGCACCAGCCACCAGCCGGCGTTGCTGGCCGGGCGTTCCGCGGCGCGAGCCCCGCTGCTCTCGGGCGCCACGTAGACGATCTCCTGGGCCACGTCCTGCGGGATAGCCTGCTGCTCCGGCGCGCTGTAGCGCAGAGAGCCATTCACCTGCGCGCCCTCTCCGATTCGCAGAGTCTGGCCCATCAGCTCGGCGTTGCGCCCGACCTCCCCTGCGAACGCCAGCTCGATCACCGTGACGTGCAGATCGCCGCCGATCGACCCGTTGATCGCGCCCTCGCCGCCGGCGATGTAGGCATCGCCGCCGATCGCGGCCGCCTCAGATACGCGTACCCCCTGCTCCACCTGCTGCCCGCCAAACGTGAGCGGCGGCGACCACATGCCACCGCCGCCGGCCGCCATCAGATCGCCACCGATGGTGCCGTTGATGTCGATGGCGCCGCCTGCGGCGCGCACGTCGTCCTCGATCGTCCCGCTGACTTGCACGCTGCCGCCAGCCGCTAACAGATCGCCGCTCACCGTCCCGTTGATCACAATCCGCCCGCCGGCCGCCACGACATCCCCGACGACGGTGCCGTCGATGATCACCTCCTCGGCGGTCACGTAGAGGTCATCCTCCAGCACCTCGCCGGCTGGGAGCACGTAGGTGTTCCCGCTGTAGACCTCAGCCGCCAGCACCTGCCCGCCGAGGAGGAGGGCGAGCACCGCGGCCAGCGGTGCCAGCACTCTCCAGCGCCCAAGTGTGTACTTCATCTGTTTCTCCTTGTTGCGTCGGCCCTGGCGCTGGCGTGCACCGTGACCGCTCATTACGCGCGAAGGTCGCCCGTGGGCCGGGTCACCTCGGGAAGCTCATCCGCGCCGCCTGCGAGCGGCTCCAGCGAGCGGCGCATGCCCGAGCCCGGCTCCGGCCATCCAAAGCCAGCTTGCCGGCCTCCGTGACGTGTGACAGTAGCTGACGTACAGATGTGCTATGCTCCAGCTGAGGTTCTGAGTTGGTGTGAACAAAGGAGCCGACCCATGACGACGACATCGCCGCTGCTGACCACGCCGACGACTCTGACCGCCGAGGAGCAGGAGCTCTACCGCACATGGAAAGCGCGGGTCGCCCGCGCGCGCGACGGTGCGCCAGATGCCCTGCCGGACGGCGTCTCGCTCGGGACGCTGGCCGTGATGGGGACCAGCGGCGACGAGCAGATCGCCTACCCGGTGCTGGCCATGCCCTCCAGCCTCGAGGGCGCGGCAGCGCCCAGCCAGCCGGCCGCGCGTGAGCTGCCGCCCGACATCGTCTTCGCCGGCGAGCTCGCCACACGCATCGCCGCCGCAGCCTCGCGGCGCGGCCCGATCATCGCCGGCAGCCCGCTCTCGGGAAGCATGCGCCAGATTACGCCGGGCGAGGTGACCAAACACTCCACCACCTTCGTGCTCATCCCCCGCGTCGGGGGCTAGCCCGCGCTCCTCTACGGCGCGCTGGCATCGATGGTCGCCCATCTTAGCACATGCTCCATCGTCGCACGAGGTTGTCCATGCCCAGTGTCGTTGACGGAACCTACCGGCTGGTGGGCGTGATCCAGGGCTCCCAGCCCGCCGCCTACTACCGCCAGTGCCTCCACCGGCTTCAGCCGCGGCGCGCGGACGGCCGGCTGAACCTTTCGTGTGACTGCGCCGCCTGGATCTCGAACCAGCGCGGGGACCGGACCTGCAAGCACACCGACGTCACCGCGAAGCTGCTCGACCAGCAGCTCCTGCCGGGGCATCGCTCGCTGCGCGATGATCCGGTCGCCTCGGCCACAGTGGTCGCGATGCAGCCGCTGCTCCAGCCGTTCGGCGAGCGGGCGGTGCGCGTCGAGGAGTACGTCGCGCCGGTGAGCGGCGCTGCCTACCGCTTCTCCTTCCTGGAGCTTGGCCTGGAGACCGGCGCCGCGCGCGCGTTCGTCGCCACCAATCTGCGGCACGCGCTGTCGCTGCAGGACACCGCGATGGCGGTCGCGGCGTGGGCCGGGTGGGCGGTCTGCCGCGAGCTCGCGCAGCGCGCCGGGTTCGATGTGGGCCCGCCGCCGCAGAACTTCTACCGCATGCGCCGCGGCGCCCGGAGACGGGCGGACGGCGACGGGCTGGAGATCGTGGACCTGCTGGAGGTCGGGCAGCGCGACCTGCGGGATGGGCGCACGAAGAGCCAGCGGGCTGAGGCGATGCTGCGCACCTTCCTCGGCCCGCTCTACACCCAGCTCACGACGCCGGGCCTGGGGTTCATCGACGTGTCCTCGAAGCAGCATCGCGGGTGGGTCTACCGCCTGCGGCTCGACCCGCACCGGCGCGTCGACCGGCGCATCCGGGTGTTCGTGAACGGCCGCTACGAGGAGAACTGCTACGACCGGCGCAGGGGCTTCGACCTGTGCGTGGTGCGCTCGTGGGAGGCGCGCAGCATCCCGGTGCAGGACGCCTTCCTGTCGAACTTCCTGGAGCTCTGCGCCGACGAGCGGCTGCTGTGGCGGCGCCTGTCGAACAGCAACATCCTCTGCACCTACTCGGACTTCCGCCACGAGCGCGAGACCGTGCCCGCGGTCTGGCAGCCGGACCCGGTCGCAGCGAGCGCCGGTGCTCCGCACGCGCCCCACGCCGCCGCTCATCTCTGACCGCTGTACACACTCGGGTGGCTGGTGCCACGCCGGCCACCCGAGTGTCATCACCAGGAGTTACGCGGTCGTCCCGCAGGTCGTCCGCGTACGCGCGGGGAGTGTGGAGGGCTGCCTAACTTCACGGCCCTCTTCCCTGCCGGGAGGTTCGGAGGACCGCAGGCCCTCTGAGATCCTCTTTGTCCCCGCCGCTCTGCGTTGACTTTGCCGACGCAGAGCGGCGGGGGGGGGAATTACGGGGAGGCGAAGCCACCCCAACCCCCTTCACGGGGTGCAGGGGCGAGGCCACCGCGTAACTCCTGTCATCACGAGGCGCCCTGCCCGGCCGGCTCGGGGTCGATGCGGTTGGCGACGAAGTAGGACTGCCAGGGGCCGCAGCCGCGGATGAACGGCTGCATCAGCGCGCGCTCGGCTTGGATGGTGTGGTCCAGGTCGTGCGCCGCCCACTCGTGGAGCAGCTCGCCGACCGTGACCGGGCCAAGCTCGCTGTGGACCCCGCCGAAGCCGAACTCGGCCTCGGTCACCTGCGCCACCAGCTCCAGGTTCGCGGCCCGCAGCTCCGCGAAGGTCGCGGCGAGCGCGGCGGGCGTGTCGTCGCCCGTCCCCTGCGTGCCCTGCGTGTCCGGGTCGAAGGCCGGGATGTCCTGGCGCTGGCGCAGCGCCGTGAGGCGCACCGGGAACGCCAGGCGCTCGGTGTCGATGATGTGCTGCAGGCACTCCAGCGCCGACCACTCGCCGGGCGCGGGGCGGAGGCGGAACAGGTCGTCCGGGACGCTGGCGGCGAGCTGCGTCCAGCGCAGCGGCGTGGTGGCGAGGATCGCGCGAATGCGTGTCAGGGTGTCGCTCATGGTAACTCCGTGCTCTGGCCTCGTGCGTCTGGCGGCACGCTGCGCTGCTTGCAGGCGAGGTACACGAGGGCGCGACGGACGCGCCGCACCGCTCCATCATACACCTAGATGTGTTGGGTGCGCGCTGCGGCCATTGGTCACACTCGGCAGAGCGAAGGGGCGGCGTGCCGCGACAGGATTTTCC
>CALJIC010000023.1 GCA_937974195.1 uncultured Roseiflexaceae bacterium
GCCGGCCTGTCGCAGCCGGAGGCATGCCGACGGGCGGTCGGTATGGGACTCGCTCACTTTGGGGGAGGTCCGGAGGGGGCGAAGCCCTCATCCGGCGGGGGCGCCGGGGGCGGAGCCCGCCGGCAAGCATCGACCGAAGGGCGAAGGCATTTGGCGGGGGAGCCGGCAAGCGTAGACCGAAGGGAGCAGGCATCAGGCGGGGGCGCCGGGGGCGGAGCCCGCCGCCTGCGCGGCGATAAGAGGGTGCGCAGGCGGCCCATGCATCGGGTACAATGGACGGCGCAGCCCAGGCGAACCGAAAGCGAGGCCACAATGACGTCGGCGGACATGCTGTTCGAGGAGGCGCGGCGCTTCTTCCCGGGCGGGGTCACCGCCACGGCGCGCTACAACCCGGCGCTCGGGCGGCCGTTCTACGTGGCGCGCGGCGCCGGCCCGTATGTGTACGACCTCGACGGGCGCGAGTACGTGGATATGTGCTGCTCCCACGGCGCCTCGCTCCTCGGGCACGGCCACCCGCGCGTGGCCGCCGCGGTCGCCCGCGCCGTCGAGATGGGCGTGATCTGCGCCTACGAGACCGAGCACCACGTCGCGCTGGCCCGCGCGCTGGCCGCGGCCGTCCCCTGCGCCGAGATGGTGCGCTTCGCCGGCTCGGGCACCGAGAGCGTCATGCACGCGCTGCGCCTCGCCCGCGCCGCCACCGGCCGCGAGAAGGTGATCAAGTTCGAGGGCCACTTCCACGGCTACTCCGACTTCCTCAACTACAGCTGGGCGCCGCCGCTCGAGCGGGCCGGCCCCGCCGAGTCGCCGACGCCCTACCCGGAGTCGGCCGGGATGCCCCGCCAGCTCGACGCGCTGATCGTCGTGGTGCCGTTCAACGACCCGGACGCGCTGGTCGCGGCCTTCGAGCGGCACGGGCCGGAGGTGGCGGCGCTCCTGCTCGAGCCGATCAACTACGACTCGGGCTGCATCGAGCCGCGGCCCGGCTTCCTCCAGCTCTGCCGCGAGCTGTGCGACCGCTCCGGCGCGCTGCTGCTCTTCGACGAGGTGCTCACCGCCTTCCGGATGGCGCCGGGCGGCGCCCAGGAGTACACCGGCGTCACCCCCGACCTGTGCGTGCTCGGCAAGGCGCTCGGCGGCGGGATGCCGATCAGCGCAATCGCCGGCCGCCGGGAGGTCATGCGCCACATGCGCCCGGAGGGCGAGAGCGAGCTCAGCGGCACCTACCTCTCGCACCTGACCGCGGTGCTCGCCGCGCACGCGGCGGTGGAGACCTACTGCGAGCCGGGGTTCTACGAGCGGCTGCGTGCGATCGGGCGGCGCTTCTACGGCGGCCTGCAGGAGCTGATCGACCGCAGCGGCGTCCCCGTGCGCCTGCAGTACGTCGGCGCGCGCTTCGGCCTGTACTTCGGCCTGACGAGCGAGGTCACGAACTACCGCGAGGCGGCGCGCCAGGACCGCGAGATGATGCGCCGCTTCGTCGCCGCCTGTATCCGGCGCGGCGTGTACTTCCACATGGCCGCGCACCACGGCTTCTCGGCGGCCCACGACGAGCGGGCGGTCGACCGGGCGCTGGAGGGAATCGAGGGCGCGCTCGGCGAGCTGCGGCGGGAGCTGTAGAGGAGGCCCCATGCGCATCGCCATCGGCGGGATCGTCCAGGAGACGAACAGCTTCTCGCCCGTCCCCGGGTCGTGGCTGCACTTCCCGCCCGAGCAGGTGCTGCGCGGCGATGACCTCGTCGCCGGGCGGGCCGGCACCGGCACCGAGCTCGGCGGGGCGATCGATGCCGCCCGCGGCCACGGGGCCGACCTCGCGCCGCTGCTCGCGGCGACGGCCAGCGCGTCGGCGGGCGCGATGGAGGCCGCTGTGTTCGAGGCGCTGCTCGGCGAGCTGCTGGGCCGGCTGCGGGCGGCGGGCCCGCTCGACGGCGTGCTGCTCGCGCTCCACGGCGCGATGGCGGCCGAGGGCTTCGAGGACGCCACCGGCGAGATCCTGCGCCGGGTGCGCGGCGTCGTCGGGCCGGAGCTGCCGGTCGTGGCCACGCTCGACCTGCACGCCAACGTGACCCGGCGCATGCTCGAGCACGCCACCGCGCTCGTGGGCTACCACACCGCGCCGCACGTGGACCTGTACGAGACCGGCGAGCGGGGCATGCGGCTGCTGCTGCGGGCGGCGGCCGGTGAGGTGCGGCCGGCGATGGCGCTGCGCCGCCTGCCGATGATCCTCCCCGCCGAGAACGGCCGCACCACCGAGGGGCCGTACGCCGAGGTGATGGACGCCGCCATCCGGGGCGCCCGGCGGCCGGGGCTGCTCGACGCCTCGGTGTTCTCGGTGCAGCCCTGGCTGGACGTCGAGGACGTGGCCTGCAGCGTCGTCGCGGTGGGCGACGGCGACCGCGCGCCGGCCGAGGCGCTGGCCGACGAGCTGGCGGCCATGTTCTGGGAGCGCCGCGGCCGCTTCGAGGTCGAGCTCGCGCCGGCGGCCGAGACGATCCGGCGGGCCCTGGCGAGCGACCGCGCCCCCTGGGTGCTGGCGGACTCGGCGGACGCGCCCAGCTCGGGCGCCCCGGGCGACAGCACGGCGGTGCTGCGGCTGCTGCTCGCCGAGCAGCCCGCCAAGCCGTGCCTCCACAACATCGTCGACGGGGACGCGGTGCGGGCGATGGCCGCCGCGGGCATCGGCGCCGAAGTCCGGCTGACGATCGGCGCCTCGTCCGGCGTGCGCCTGTACGAGCCGCTGGAGGTCAGCGGGCGGGTGCGGCTGCTGTCCGACGGGGCGTTCGTCAACGAGGGCCGGGGCTTCGCCGGCGCGACCTTCCAGCGCGGCCTGACCGGCGTGCTGCAGATCGGGGCGGTGGCGCTGGTGGTGATGGAGCGGCCGGTGATCCAGTGGGACCCGCAGCTGTACCGCTCTGTCGGGCTGGAGCCGCGGCGCGCCCAGGTGGTCGTGGTGAAGTCGCCGGCGGCCTTCCGGGCGGCCTACGGGCCGCTCGCGGCCGAGATCCACGTGCTCGACGCGCCCGGCGTGTGCAGCCCGAACCTGCGCTCGCTGCCGTTCCGGCGCTGCCGGCGGCCGATCTATCCGCTCGATGAGGATGCGGTGTA
>CALJIC010000024.1 GCA_937974195.1 uncultured Roseiflexaceae bacterium
GCGGGAAGAAGACAGTATCCTCGCACCGGCGCGCGGCGTTATACAGGTGCGATGAGCAGAGCAACTGTGCGCGATGCGCCTGAGGGCGCCCGCCGTCTTTCGGGCAGATCGGCGTTCTGTCAGGTGTGCGCAGGAGTCCGGTGCGAGACGTAACCACACTGGCCGGTACGGATCGTCGCGCTCGCCTGGTGCGGACGGCGCTGATCAACGGTGCCGTGCTGCTGCTGCTGCTCGCGCTCTACGCTACGCTCGCCGGCTTCGCGCTGCCGCTGCTCGGCGTACGCCAGGCACGCGTCGCCCAAGCGCTGGCCGCGGTGTGCGCCGCGGCGTGCGCGGTGCCCGCACACCGCTTGCTGGCCCGGCTCGCCGACGCCGTCTGGAGCAGCCTCCGGGGCTATGAGGCGCTGCTGCGCGAGGCCAGCGCCGCGATCAGCGATGCGGCCGATCCAGCCCAGCTCAACGAGCTGCTCGCGCAGGATCTGCCGCGGCGCCTGCGGCTGCGCGGCGCAACACTGTGGATGCTCGAGCCGCCGGAGGACCGGGTGTTCGTCGCGATCGGCGAGGACCCGGCGGCGCCGGGGGCCACGCTGCTGGCCAACGGCGCCAGCGCGACGCAGGTCGGCTACGCCCACACGGCGCTGCGAGTGCCGGAGCTGCCCGAGGTCGAGTGGGCCCAGCTCTTTGCAGCCCGGGGCGTGCGGCTCGCGGTCCCGCTGCGCGCCCGCGGCCGCCTGGTGGGGATCTACGGCGTCGGGGCGCCGGTCGGCGGCGGGAGCCATCCGGCGCGGACGGTCAGCCTGCTGCTGACCCTGGCCCCGGCCGCCGCCGGCGCGATCGAGAGCTTCCGCGCCTCCGCCGAGATCGCGCGCCTCAACGCGCAGCTGCGCGCGCTCGACCAGCTGAAGGACGAGTTCATCGAGAGCGTCGGCCACGAGCTGCGCACGCCGCTGACCAGCCTGACCCTCGCGCTCCATCTCCTGGCGTTCAAGCCGGAGCTGACGCGCGACATGGCCCACGTGCTGCAGGTGAGCGCGGATCGACTGCAGGCGCTGGTGGAGCGCGTGCTGCGGCTGGGCCAGCAGGTGCGCGGCGAGTCACGCACGGCGCTGGCGCTGGCCTCGATCGAGCTGCTGCCGCTGCTCGAGGACATCGCCGCCGAGTACGCGCCCGTGGCGCACGCCAAAGGGCTGCAGCTCCTGATCGGTGTGCCGGAAGGGCTCGCGGTGTGGGGCGAGCGAAGCCGGCTGCGCCGCGCGCTTCACGAGGTGTTGGACAATGCCGTGCGCTACAGCAGCCGGGGCGCGATACAGGTGACCGCGGAGGTGCAGGACGGGCTGGCGCTGATCAGTATCACGGACCAGGGCCCGGGCATCCCGGACGAGGAGCGCGAGCACCTGTTCGACTCCTTCTACCGCGGGCGGAGCGCGCGGGCGCTCGCGGAGACCCCCGGCGCCGGCCTGGGGCTGAACCTCGCGAAGCGAGACATCGAGCTGCTCGGCGGGCAGATCTGGCTCGAGCGCAGCGGCTCCGATGGGTCGATGATGTGCGTGTCCCTGCCGGCCGTCCAGCTCTCGTACAACGAGCTCGGCGCCCCCGATTAGCCGGCGAAAGCAGCCCACCTGCGCCCGCCGGGCGCGCGGCGAGGCCCCTGCGACCCCTGATCACAGCGTTCTAGGCCGAGCGCAGCAGCAACGAGTAGCCCGCAGGCGGGCGTCTGTCGAGGAAGGTGCGCAGGCGCGTCAGGGCGTGGAGACTTCTTGGGCGAGGAGGACGTCGGGCGGCAGCAGCTTCATGACGCGGTCGGCGAGCAGCTCCTCGTCGTAGCACTCCCCAGCGTGCAAACAGCTGAGCGCCCAGAGGTGGTTGAGGTGCAGGCGTGTGAACACGCGCCCGTCGCCCAGGTCGGGGTCGGACAGGACCTGTGGGAGCAGCTTGTGGATAATTGTGTCAAGCTCAGCGGTCGACATACCTCGCTCCCTCGTTGATATGCGCGGATCGTATCGCTGTGCCTGCGACGCTCTCAGACATTTATCAGGAAGATGACATCATTGTAGCATAAGTCGCGGAGCTGTCTAGTGAGGATAATCAAGCTGTGATTAGGCCGTAATGAAGGGCTCGGCTGTGGCGCCTGCCGCGGGAGATGTGGAGGGCCGCAGGCCTTCATAACTCCCACCGGAGCGTGCGGGGCCGGGCTGCCGCGCACGCCGTATGAAGCGGAGACGTGGCCCGTATGCCGGCCGCGCAACTCAAGGTATAATACCGGGCCGTGCATACCGAAACCGTACCCAGCGAGCGTCCTGCGTGGCGTTCTACAGGCACCTTCCGCACCAGCCCGCTGCTGCAGGTCCTCGATCGGCGCCTGGCGCTCATCCTGCTGCTGGCGCTGCTCGCCGGAGTGCTGGCCTACCAGGCGCCGCCGTCGGCCGCGGTCGCGGTCGGCTGGCTCGGCGACCGGCTCTTCCTGCGGGCGAGCGAGGGGCAGACGGCCGAGGACCAGCTCAGCTTCTACGGCGACGAGCTGACCGACCACGCCCGCACCGGGCGGAGCCGCTGGACCCGCCGCGGCGCCGAGCTGTTCTTCCCCGGGCTCGGCGGAGGTGACCTGACGCTGACGCTGCGCGCGCAGGGGTGGCCGGAGGACACGCTCAACCAGCGCACGTCGCAGCCCGAGGTGACGGTGGAGGCCGACGGCGAGCGGATCGGCAGCTTCGTGCCGACGCCGGGCTGGCAGGAGCACAGCTTCAGAATCCCCGCCCAGCTGAGGAGCGGCGCAGACCTCCGCGTCGTCGTTCGAGCGTCGGATACCTTCACGAGCACGGCGCAGTTCAGCGACCCGCGGCCGAAGGGCATCCGCATCGACTGGGCGGGCATCGAGGGCGCGCCCATCGTGAGCGGCTGGGCCCCGCCGGCGCCGGGGCCTGTGGCCTGGCTGATGCTGAACGGCGCGCTCTGGCTGCTCTCGCTCGTCGCGCTGACGCGCCGCCCGACCGTGGGGTTTGTGCTGGCGACGCTGCTGGTCGCGGCGGCCGCCGTCGCGCTCACCATCGTGCGCCCCTGGGCTGCCGCGCTCCTCCCCTGGCTGAGCGTGGCCGGCGCGCTGCTGCTGGCGTTCGCGTGGCGCAGCCATATCGTCGACGTCACGGCCAAGCTGGTCCGCCGCTACGCGCGCGGCAGCGCCGTCAACTACGGGCTGATCGCCGCCGGCGGCAGCTGGCTTACGATCGTCGCCGCCCAAGCCAGCGCATCGCTGCGCCTGCCCGGCCTCAACGCCTTCTGGGACAGCTTCCCCGACTCGCTGATCTACGGGCTGCTCGGCATGGGCTTGGTGCTGCTCGTGATCGTGCGCGGGCGCGAGGGCCTGCCGCAGATCGCGCGGATCATCGTCGGGGTGGTGGGCCACCCGCGGGTGGCGCCGCTGCTGCTCGGGCTGTTCGTCGGGGTCTGGGTGGGCTACGCGCTGTACGTGATCGCCGGCATGCCCTACGTCGGCCACGCGGACTACGCCGATAACGCGGTCGTGGCGCGCAACCTGGTCGCCGGCCGGGGCTGGGTGGTCGACTATGTGACGCAGTTCTACCGCCTCTACGACGGCGTTGTGCGCCCGCAGGAGACCTGGCCGCTGCTGCAGCCGGTCTGGATCGCGCCGTTCTTCGCGCTCTTCGGGCCGCACGACTGGGCCGCCAAGATCCCCAACCTGCTGTTCACGATCGCGCTCGCCGTGCTGATCTACGCCGCCGGCGCGCGCCTGTGGGATCGGCGTGTCGGCCTGACGGCGGCGCTGTTCGTGCTGACCAGCTATCTGTTCTTCCGGCTGCTGATCTACGCCACCGCCGACCTAGCCTTCGTCGTGCTGTCGTTCGGGGCGATCTGGACGCTGTACCTGGCGGCGGGCGGCGCCCGACGAGCGGCGGCAGATGGACAGCGAGCTGCGGCCGGCCTGTGGGCGGCGGCCAGGACTCGCCGGCTGCTCCTCGGCTCCGCCGCGCTCACCGGCCTGATGATCCTCCAGAAGCCGGGGAGCGGCGGGCTGATCGCGCTGGGGATGGGGCTGTGGCTCATGTCGCAGGCTGTGGGCGAGCGGCGACAGGGCGCCGGTGAAGGGCAGCCCTTCGCCGCTCAGGGCGCGAGCGCGCGCCTCCGCGCTGCTGTCTCCGCCCTGCGGTCCGTCGTCGTGTGGGCCGCGGTCGCGCTCCTGCTGCTGGCGCCGTACGTCGCGCGCAACCTGCTGGTGTTCGGGCGGCCGTACTACTCGACCGAGAGCCTCGACGCCTGGGTCCTCGAGTACTCCAACTGGGACGATATCTACAAGGTGTACACGACCGAGGGCGGCCTCAGCACGCTGGGCCCGCCCGACGCGACCTGGGTGCTGCGCTGGGGCTTCGACCGGACGCTGGCCAAGCTCGCCCGCCAGGTCGCGGCCATCCGCGACTACCTCGTGCCGGCCTGGGGCGGGCTCTCGGAAGGAGCGGGGGCCGCGCTTGTGGGCCGCCCCGACAAGACGCGGCTGCTGTTCGAGATGGGCGCCTGGCTCAGCCTGCTCGGGGCGGTCGGCGCGCTCGGCAGCCGCCGCCGGCTGCTGGGGCTGCTGCTGGCGTCGTTCGTGCCCTACGCGGCCTTCCTAGTGGTGTACTGGCACACGAACGAGGAGCGCTACTGGGTGGCGCTGATGCCGTGGCTCGCGCTGCTCGGCGCCGGCGCGCTGTGGCGTGGGTACGACCGGGTGGAGGCGATCGGCGACGGGCGCTGGACGCCGCTCGGGCTGATCCTGGTGGTGACGGCGGTGACGCTGGTGGTGCGGCCCTCGTGGCCAGATATCGCGGAGAAGGTCAACGCCGAGCCGCAGGTCTGGGCCGCCGACCTGGACGCCTACCGCTGGCTGCGCGAGAACAGCGAGCCGGACGCGGTGGTGATGACGCGCGGCCCGTGGCAGCTCAACTGGCACGCCGAGCGGCCGGCGGTCATGGTCCCGAACACGGCCGACCCAGAGGTGCTCCTGAAGATCGCGCGCCACTACCGCGCGCGGTACCTGGTGTTCGACAGCCTGCAGAACCCCTCGCGCGAGACGCGCCGCATGCTGGACGCGCTGGTCGCCGACCCGCAGAGCGGCTTCGAGCTGGTGTACGTCTCGCCGCTGCACGCCGTCGTGTTCAACGGGCGCTACATGGAGCTGGCGACCGAGGTGTACCGCTTCCCGGACGACTACGGGGGCGTGGAGCCGGTTCGCCGCTAGATGCGAATGTCGCTCGGTGGCAGGGCGCACGCGGTCGCTTTCCTTCCAGGAAGGCGTGAAGGTCCGAAGGCCGACCGAGGCTGCCTTCCGCGGGAAGTACGGAAGGACGCGGTGCTCGCTTCCTTTCAGGAAGGCGTGAAGGTCCGAAGGCCGCCCGCAGCCGCTCTCTGCGGGAAGTGCGGAAGGGCGCGGCGCTCGCTTCCTTCCAGGAAGGCGTGAAGATTCGCAGGCTGCCTTCTGCGGGAGATGCGGAAGGGCGTGGCAGCCCTCTGCGGGAGGTCCGGAGGGCCGCAGGCCGCCCGCGGCTGCTTTCTGTGGGAAGCCCGGAGGGCCGCAGGCCGCCTGAGGCTGCTTTCTGCGGGAGGTCCGGAAGGGCGCGGCGCTCGCTTCCTTCCAGGAAGGCGTGAAGGCCCGAAAGCTGCCCGCAGTTGCCTTCTGCGGGAGATGCGGAAGGGCGCGGCCGCCCTCTGCAGGAGGTCCGGAGGGACGCAGGCCGCCTGAGGCTGCTTTCTGCGGGAGGTCCGGAAGGGCGCGGCGCTCGCTTCCTTCCGGGAAGGCGTGAAGGTCCGAAGGCCGACCGAGGCTGCCTTCTGCGGGAAGTGCGGAAGGGCGTGGCAGCCCTCTGCGGGAGGTCCGGAGGGCCGCAGGCCCTCCGAGATCCTTTTTTCCCGCGGCTCTGC
>CALJIC010000025.1 GCA_937974195.1 uncultured Roseiflexaceae bacterium
TGGCTCAGGATGTGTTTCCGGCGTCCAAGAGTGTCACCCTGTCACCTTGTCACCCCGTCACCTTAACACGGGCTACGGTCCGCGCAGGAAGTGCGTGCGCAGCTGGATCTCCTCGGCGCCGAGCAGCGCCAGCAGCACCTGGCGGCCGGCGGGCAGCTCGGGGTGGAGCTCCATGCGCGCGCGCTCGAAGAGCTGCATGCGGTACACCTGGCCGTCGATCGGAGAGACGCCGTTGTACTCCTCGGTGATCGGGTAGCCGAAGCGCTCGAGGCCGCCGTTGCGCTGCCAGTACTCCAGGAACTGGCCGCCGACGCTGTGGCCGGTCTCGGCGAAGAAGGTCCGGCCCTGCGCCTGCTCGGCGGTCACCGGCTCCAGCGCCTCGTAGACCTGCGGGCTCGGGACGGTCCCATCGAGGCTGAACAGGTAGTCGACCAGCGGCCCGACCTCCGCGTCGCTGACGAGGTCGGGCGTGAACATGGGCATCCGGCCGGGGATGCCGCCGCGGATCAGCCCAGTGAGCTCCTGGACGATGGCCTCGCGCGGGGCGTTTCGGATCTCCGGCGGGAGCTCGTTGAGCGGCGGGCCGATGCGGCCGGACGCCTGCGGGCCGTGGCAGATCTGGCAGTTGGCCGCGTACACCTCCGCGCCGGAGCGCGCCGGCTGCGCCGACGTCTGCCCGCCCTGCTGCGCGCCCGCGCGGGGCGCCAGAAGCGCCACCGCCAGCGTCGCCGCCATCACGACCGCCCCGATCAGCGGGGGCCGAAGCTTGAGACTCGTCATCGAGCAGCTCCTTGTGCGCTTGCTGCGCACATATCTTGCACCGGCACGGCGCCGGCCAAGCGACGGAGGAGCGCGCACCGCGCGACCGAGGCTGATGGCAGGATGCAGTTGAAGAGGTGGGAAAACGTGTGCTCAGTATAGCACCCGTGACGGGCCGGTCAAGCCCCGATGGGCGGTGACTCCCCCGGGCTCCGGTTTGTGCGGGGCGGCGGGGTAACCTTCGTGACGGGGTGACCTTCCTGACAAGGTGACAAGGTGACGGGGTGACCTTCCTGACAAGGTGACGGGGTGACGAGGTGAGCGGGGAACAAAGATGGCTCTTGGCTCAGGATGTGTTTCCGGCGTCCAAGAGTGTCACCCTGTCACCTCATCGGTGTGATATGCTGTGGTGACGACAAGCCTTGAGAGTGTAAGGTGAGCGATGGCCACGCAGCGAGCATCGATTTCGACGCACGTGCTCGACACAGAGCGCGGCGAGCCGGCGGCCGGGGTGCCGGTGACACTCAGGCGCTGGGAGGGGGAGCGGCTGGTCGACGTGGCCCAGGCCGAGACCGACTCGGACGGCCGGATACGCGACCTGCTGGGCGGGAAGCTGGTCGCCGGCGGCTACCAGCTTGTCTTCGACGTGGCGGCCTACTTCCGCGAGCAGGACGGCGCGGTCCCGTTCCTGGCGCGGGTGACGATCGACTTCGAGGTGCTGGACGACGAGCGCCACTACCACGTGCCGCTGCTCGTCTCGCGCTACTCCTGCGCCTCCTACCGGGGGAGCTGAGCGCGGGGCGGCGCTAGGGACCGGGTGGGGAGGTAGGGTGCGCCGGCGGCCGAGCGACCGGCGCACCCCGCCGCTCAGACGATCAGCGTGATCTCCTGGGGCCGGGCGCGGCGCGCCTCGTTCATGCTCCCGCTGCGGAAGCCCTGCAGGTCGAGCGTGACGTAGACGTAGCCGAGCTCCTTGAGCCGCGCGACGATCGCCTCGCGGTGCTCGATCACCGCCGGGAGGTCCTCGGGGAGCACCTCCAGCCGCGCGATAGTGTCGTGGTGGCGCACCCGGAACTGCACGAACCCCAGGCCGCGGATAAAGCGCTCCGCCTCGTCGAGCACGCGCAGCTTCTCGGGGGTCACGCGCTCGCCATAGGCGATGCGCGACGAGAGGCAGGCGAAGGAGGGCTTGTTCCAGTTCGGCAGGCCGAGCCGCCGCGCCAGCTCGCGGATCTCGGCCTTGCCGATGCCCGCGTCGATGAGCGGGCTGAGCACCCGGAACTCGGCCGCCGCCCGGTGGCCCGGCCGGTGCGTGCCGATGTCGTCCGCCATCGCGCCGTAGACGATCGCCGCCAAGCCGCGCTCGCGGGCGATCGGCTCCAGCTCGGCGAACAGCGTCTTCTTGCAGTAGTAGCAGCGGTCGGGCGCGTTCGCGGCGTAGCCCGGGTCGCTCACCTCGTTCGTGCGCACCACCAGGTGCTCGCAGCCGATCAGCGCCGCCAGCTCGCGCGCCTGCTCGAGCTCCTCGCGCGGGTAGCTCTCGGAGTCCGCCGTGGCGGCCACGGCCCGCTCCCCCAGCGTGTCGTGGGCGACCTTGAGGAGCAGCGTGCTATCCACACCTCCCGAGAAGGCCACCAGTACCGAGCCCATCTCGCGCAGGATCTGCTTCAGGCGGGCGTACTTCTCGTCCAGGGTCATCATGGTTCTCTTCCTTATTCTCGACGCTCTGCAGCGACTGCGTCGCCGCAGAGCGTCGGGAAAAAAGTGCTCGTGGAGGGCCTGCGGCCCTCCACACCTCCCGGCGGAATGTGGCTCTGGAGAGCCAGCTGCCATTCGCACCTTCTGGCGAAATGCCGCTTCGGCGAGCCTGCGGTCCTCCGCACCTTCCCGTCAGGCGGCTCGCCACACCTCCCGGCGGATTGCCGCACCGGTGGCCTGCAGCCGTTCACACCTTCCAGCGGAATGCCGCTCCGGTGAGCCTGCGGTCCTCCGCACCTTCCCGTCAGGCGGCTCGCCACACCTCCCGGCGGATTGCCGCACCGGTGGCCTGCAGCCGTTCACACCTTCTGGCGAAATGCCGCTCCGGTGAGCCTGCGGTCCTCCGCACCTTCCCGTCAGGCGGCTTGCCACACCCTTCGGCTGAAGGCCGCTCCGGTAGGCCTGCGGCCTTCCTCTCCGTC
>CALJIC010000026.1 GCA_937974195.1 uncultured Roseiflexaceae bacterium
CGTGAGAACCGAGAACCAGGGGAGCAGGGTGGTTCTGGGTTCTCCCTACTTGGTTCTGCAATGGTCGAGCCGGTGGCGATCGGGGCGCCGCTCACGCTGCTGATCGGCGACAGCGGGGTGCGGAGCGAGACGCGGCTGCCGGTGGGCGAGGTGCGGCGGCGGTGGGCGGCCGAGCCGGCGCGCTACGAGGCGCTCTTCGACGCCGTCGGGGCGGTGGTGGCGCGGGTGCGCGCGGCGCTGGCCAGCGGGGACCGCGCGGAGCTCGGGCGGCTGCTGGACGAGAACCAGGCGCTGCTGCAGGAGATCGGCGTCTCGTCGCCCGAGCTGGACCGGCTGGTCGCGGCGGCGCGCGGGGCCGGGGCGCTGGGCGCCAAGCTCTCGGGCGCGGGCTGGGGCGGCGTGATGATCGCCCTGGTGGACGACGAGCGGCGCGAGGCGGTGCGCGCGGCGCTGCTGGAGGCCGGGGCGGCCCGTGTGCTCGAGACGGTGGTGGCGTAGCGCGCCGCCCGGGGCACATTCAGCATGCGGCGTGGTATACTTCTGGGCGCGGCGCGAGGCGCGGCCGCGAGACGTGTGGTATTAGAACACCAGACCCTAGAAGTAAAAGAAACCATTGGCAAAGATTCTTGTCGCAATGAGCGGCGGCGTCGACAGCTCGCTGGCCGCCGCGCTGCTGGTCGAGCAGGGGCACGACGTCACCGGCGTCACGATGCACCTGTGGGAGGCGGATGACGACCGGCTGGCGGAGAGCCTGTGCTGCTCGCAGGAGATGACCGCCAGCGCCCGGCGGGTCTGCGCCCAGCTCGGCATCCCCTACTACGTCTTCAACTACCAGCGCGAGTTCCGGCGCCACGTGATCGAGTACTTCCTGAGCGCCTACGCCGGCGGCCTGACGCCCAACCCGTGCCTGGAGTGCAACCGCGCGGTCAAGTTCGGCGCGCTGATGGCCCGCGCCCGCCAGCTCGGCTTCGACTACGTCGCGACCGGGCACTACGCGCGGATCCGCCCGCCGGACGGCGAGTCGGATGCCGGCTACCACCTGCTGCGCGCCGCAGACCCGGACAAGGACCAGTCCTACATGCTCTACATGCTGCAGCAGAGCGACCTGGCGCGGCTCATGTTCCCGGTGGGCGAGTACAGCAAGGCGCAGGTGCGGGCGCTGGCGGCCGAGCGCGGCCTGGCGAGCGCCGACCGGCCCGAGAGCCAGGATATCTGCTTCGTGCCGGGCGGGGACTACCGCAACCTGCTGCGCGAGGAGCAGCCGCAGAGCCTGCGCCCCGGGCCGATCGTGGACCAGCAGGGGCGCGAGATCGGGCGGCACAACGGGCTGCCGCTGTACACGATCGGGCAGCGGCGCGGCCTGGGGGTTGCGGCGGGCGAGCCGCTGTACGTCACCCAGCTCGATGTGGCGCGCAACGCGCTGGTGGTCGGGCCGCTGGAGGCGCTCGAGCGCAGCTCGCTCACCGCGGCGACGATGAGCTACGTGGCCGGCGAGCCGCCGGCGGCGCCGTTCGACTGCCAGGCGCAGATCCGCGCCCACGCCGCGCCCGTCCCGGCGCGGGTGACGCCGCAGCCCGAGGGGCGCGCGCTGGTCGAGTTCGCGCGGCCGCAGCGGGCTGTCACCCCCGGCCAGGCGGTGGTGCTGTACGACGGCGATGCGGTCATCGGCGGCGGGCGTATCGCGGCCTGAGCGGAAAAGCGATGCCGGCGGCCGCCCGGGCGCGTTCCCGCTGCGCGCCGCGCCGTGCCGGCCGGGGCGCCGATCGCGGCCGCGCACCTGCTGCGGCCCCCGCCGAGCGCCGGGCGCCCGTGTGGGCGGCGTGAACATGGAGGCCTACCAGTGGCACCTGCACCGCTCCTGCTGCTCCTGATCGCCACCGCGAGCGCCGCGCTGGCCCACATGCTGTGGGGGCGCAAGTGGCTGCAGCTGCCGATCTTCTGGCTGGCGGCCGCGGCCGGCTGCCTGGTGGTATACGCGCTGCAGCTGCGGCTGCCGTTCGAGTTCGTCTCGCCGGCCGGCGTGCCGGTGCTGGAGGCCGTGCTGGCCGCCTGGCTGCTGCTGATCGGCGTGTCGCGCCTGCGGGTGTGACCGCACATTGCCGCGCAGCGGGGAGTATGCTATAATCGCGCCCCGCGCAGTCCAGGACAGGGTCGCGCTGTGCTGCGGCCCTTGCAACCGCCCCATTCCCCCTGTCTGTGAAGGAGCGACGCCGTGGGCAGATGGATCGGCATAGGTCTGGCCGTGATCGCAGTGCTGTCGATCGCGTTCATCGTGGCCCTGTACATGTTCCCGGAGTTCCGGGTCGCCACGCGTGATATTGCCGTCGTCATCGCCGCCTTCTTCCAGATCATCAGCACCATCCTAACCGCCGCGCTGCTGCTGGCGGTCCTCTACGCGGTGCGCGCGATCAACCGCACCTCGCAGAACACGATCATCCCGCGCATCGACGCCCTGGCCGCAAAGGTGGACCAGCTCCTCGAGAACGGCCGGGCGATCGCCGGGAACGTGCAGGACACCACCGCCACCGTCAGCACCACCACGGGCTACGTCGCCGAGCAGGTGGTCACGCCGTTCGTGCGGCTGGGCGGCCTGATGGCGGGCGTGCGCGCTGCGGCGGCCTACCTCGCCAGGCGCAGCGAGCGATAGGCGGCCGCCCGCAGCAGCTAGCGCCTAGTCCCCCCTCACGAGTGGTACCTGATCGCTATTGTCGTAGACTTCCTGGCGTGGTATCATAGCCGCGACGGGCGCCCTCCGTCGCGTCGCGGCGCCGCATCTTTGTACCGCGGCCGGGCGCAACCGAGTAGGACTCATGAGTGTCAAGCGTTTCCCCTACGGAGGCCAGGCGGTTCTCGAAGGCGTGATGATGCGCGGCCTGCGCCAGGCCACGGTTGCGGTGCGTAGCCCCAGCGGCGAGATCGTGTTCAAGCACGAGCAGCTGGACGTGCAGCGCCGCCGCCGCTGGGAGGAGACTCCGTTTCTGCGCGGCGTGCTGATGCTGTGGGACGCGCTGAGCCTCGGGGTGCGGGCGCTTAACTTTTCGGCCAGTGTGGCCACCGGCGAGGACGAGCCAGCGCCGTCGCACGGGGCGCTGACGCTCACGCTCGTGGTCTCGCTGGCCTTCGCGTTCGGGCTGTTCTTCGCGCTGCCGCTGCTGCTGGCCAGCCTGCTGACCCGCTTCGGGGTGTCGACGCTGGTGCGCGATGCGGCGGAGGGCGTGATCCAGCTGGCGATCTTTATCGGCTACCTGGGGCTGATCAGCCGCGTGCCGGATATCCAGCGCGTGTTCGGCTACCACGGCGCCGAGCATAAGGCGATCAACGCCTACGAGGCAGGCGCGCCGCTCACCGTCCCGTCGGTGCAGTCGTTCACCGTGATCCACCCGCGCTGCGGCACGAGCTTCCTGCTGGTGGTTGTGGTGCTGAGCATCCCGGTCTTCGCGCTGTTCGGCGGGCTGCCGCTGTGGGCCAGGCTCGCCTCGCGGGTCGTGCTGGTGCCCATGATCGCGGCGGTGTCCTACGAGCTGCTGCGCCTCTCGGCGGCCAACTACCACCGCGGGTGGGTGCGCGCGCTCGTGGCCCCGTCGCTCGCGCTGCAGCGGCTGACGACCCGCGAGCCGGATGACAGCATGGTGGCGGTGGCGATCGCCGCGCTGCTGCCGGTGCTGGCGGCGGACGGCGTGCGCGCGCCGGCCTTCGACGAGGCGCTGGGGGCGGGCGTGGGGCAGGCGGCGCTGCCCGGTGAACCTGCGGTGGAGCCGGCCGCATCTCCGGCTGGGTAGACCTCACACGCCGTGTGCGGAGGAACTCGATGGCGCTGGTGGGAAATCTTCGGGACTTCGGCCTCTCCGATTTCCTCTATCTTGTAGATCGTGGCTATAAAACGGGCTGTCTTCACCTTGAGCGCCCGGATGATACGGCCTCATTGTATTTCGAGAAGGGCAAGCTGGTCACGGCGGTGCGCCGCGATGAGAACGCGTCGGTGACCGATCTGCTGGTGCGCAAGGGGAAGCTGACGCCCGAGCAGGCGCAGCACGCCCTGATGGCGCAGCGCAACGACGGCGGCGCGAGCGTGGCGCAGATCATCCTGCAGCTCAACCTGCTCACGCGCGAGGAGCTGCAGCGCGTGCTCCAGCAGCACATCGAGGAGTCCGTCTACGGGCTGTTCGCATGGCCGGAGGGCGAGTTCCGCTTCGAGCAGGGGCAGCGCCCCGAGCCGATCGCGCCGATCATGCCCGTGCCGCTGCCCGTCGAGCACCTGATCATGGAGGGCGTGCGGCGCATCGATGAGTGGGGGCGGATCCGCGACCGCATCCCCAGCACCGACATGGTGGTGAAGTTCGTCGAGCAGCCGGGCGAGAAGGCCAAGGGGATCAACCTGGCGGCGGATGAGTGGCGGGTGTTCGCGCGGATCAACGGCCGGGACACGCTGGCGGAGATCGCGCAGAAGACCAATATGAGCGACTTCGACGTGTGCCGGATCGTCTACGGCTTTCTCACCGCCGGGCTGGTGGAGGTGATCCGCAAGCCGATGCCCATGCCGTCCATCCCAGGCCGGCCGGTGGCCGAGGCGCCCAAGGTGAAGAAGAGCCTGGTCGCGCGCATTATCAACCGGATTCGTGGCATGTGACGGCGCGTGTGGCGCTGTGGGGATACGGGCAACAGAGAAGACGACGTCCAGCCAGTAAGGACACGACACCGCAGCGGAGGGCCGGTGTGCAGACGGTAAAGATGGTCATTAGCGGCGCGGTGAACGCGGGCAAGACCGAGTTCATCAAGACAATCAGCGAGATCGAGGTCGTATCGACCGAGCGCCGGGCGACCGATGACACCAAGCTGATCAAGAAGGAGACGACGGTGGCGATGGACTTCGGTCGCATCGCTATCGGCGACGACCTGGTGCTGCACTTGTTCGGCACGCCGGGCCAGAAGCGGTTCGACTTCATGTGGGAGATTCTCTCCGAGGGCATGCTGGGCCTGGTGATCCTGGTGGACAGCACGCGCCCGGAGACGTTCCGCGAGACGAACCGCATCATCGACTTCTTCATCTCCTACCGCGACACGCCGTACGTCGTGGCCGCGAACAAGCAGGACAAGCCGAACGCCTGGTCGCCGGAGGAGCTGCGGCTGGCGCTGCGGCTGCCGCCGCAGATCAAGGTGCTGCCGTGCAGCGCCAACGACCGCGAGAGCGTGAAGAACGTCCTGCTCGGGCTGCTCGACGTCATCATGCAGCGCAGCGAGGAGTAGGCGCGGGCCGCTGAGAGCGGGGTGGCGGGGAGCGGCTTCGTTGCCGCCCGCCACCCCTCTTTGCGTTGGAGGTGCCCGGCGCCGGGGGCGCCTACGCGCGGCGGTGCCTCAGGAGGCGCAGTGCCGCCGCGACGAGCAGCGAGACGACCAGGATCGCGAGCCAGGGGATGGTGATGCCGTAGGAGATGCCGAGGACGTACGCGACGCCCATGAGCACGGTGAAGATCATTGCGAAGGCCAGGGCGGTGCCCTCCCAGCCGGAGCCCTTGGATGCCATTTGGTCACCTGCCTGTGTGTGAAATAAAGCACAGGAAGTATACCCCGGCTGGCCACGTCGCACAAGCCGCGCTCGCGCCTGGCGGGCCGGGGCGGCGTTGCGGCGGGG
>CALJIC010000027.1 GCA_937974195.1 uncultured Roseiflexaceae bacterium
CCGCTCCCCAGGCTGAACTTGGAGAAGGCGATAAAGCCGACGCGCGGGGTGGTTGGATCGGCGACAGCGCCGGCGTAGAACGCGCTGACCTGTGCAGGCGTCTCGAGAATCGTGCTGTGCCAGTGCGGCAGCAGATCACGCCACTCGGCGATCCACTGCGGCAGCGGCGGACGCCCCATGCCCTCCAGGGTCTGCTCGTGGGCACGCACCTGGCTCAGTTCGCCGATCAGGTGGTTTGGGGCGACGACCAGCACCGTGAAGGCGCGGCCCTGGTTGCTCGGCAGCAGTTGGCGGATGACCTCAGCCGCGCCGGTGGACATGCTGCTTTTTCCCGCGCCCATGTCCGCACTCAGGCCCATCACCGTGCGGCGCTTGCCGGTGTTCGGATCGGGCTGGCGGAACGCGGTGGCAATCGCCGCGATGATGTGGCGCTGCATCGGGATGAAGCCGGCGGGGTAGCCGGGCAGCGCCCGACCACTGGCCGGGACGATGCTATCAAGGATGGCCGCCACATCCGGCGGCAGCTGCATGTCGTAGACGGGCGGCGCACTCTGGGCCACGGCGTCGAGCAGGCTCTGCGCCGCATCGGGCAGATCCATCAGCGCCGCGATCCCGGTGTCGCCGGTATAGCGAGTGATCGCCGCCTGCTCGGTGTCGAGCGTGACGACCACCGGCTCGCGCAGCTCCATGCGGTGGGTGTCGATCACCGTCGCGCCGTCGCCAGTGACCCGCTCTTCCTGCCAGGTCTTGGTCGTTCGGCGCGTGCTACCCTTGATCCGGGCCTGCCGACCGGCGATCGTCACGATCATGTTGTTGATGTCGCCCTCGGCCACGCGCAGCGCCGCCGCGACCTTGCCCAATGGGAAGATCGGTCGAATGCGCCGCCGATCCTGCCGCGCCGCCTGGAGCCGGGTCTGGTACCCGCGCGACGCCCACGCGCCGCCGCCGGCCAGCACATCGGCCTGCGCCTGCTCGGGGGTTGCCGCGTTGGCGTCACGCCAGATCAGCTGGCGCTGCTGCTTGAGCGGGGATGGGATGGCGTAGCGCGGGGTAGTCTGGTGGCCCAGCTCCGGCAGCTCGCCGGTCAACTTTTCAGCGATCAGCCGGGCGCGATCCTTCAACTCCGCACCGCTGCGCCAGCCCGCGCGCACAATGCCGACTACGAGCACCTCGCGGAAACGGCGATGCGCCTCAGGCAGGGCCAGCATGGTCACACGGTCGTAGCAACGCGCCAGGTGGTTGAGCGTACCGAGGTTGGTCAGCCAGACATCCTGCGGGGCGAGCATCAGGTGGATGCCGCCCGGCTGGAGCCAGCCGCCCTCCTCGACGATGCGCTTGAAGAAGAGCGGCTCCAGCCGCCCGCCGCCCTGCTCCTTCGGTTGCTGGCCGAAGGGCGGGTTGGTCCAGGCGATCTGAAAGGTGTTGCGGCTGATCTGCAGCGCGCGGATCGCGTCCGCGCCGAGCACGTGGTCGGTGAAGCGCGTGCAGCGCGCCATGCGGCCGTCGGCCAGTTCGTTGAGGTAGAGCTGATCACGACCGACGCCCCAGGCGGATGCCAGCTGGGCCGCGGCCTCACCCTCGCCAGCACAGATATCAATAAAGCGCGCCGTCGCCGGGGCCGGAGCCACCAGCGAGGCGATCAGGGGGACGACATCCGGCGCAATCGGGACGTACTGGAAGTTGGCCTCCATCGCAAGTCGAGTCATTGCATGTTCCTCTCTGTAGAGCCGAAAATCCGATATCCAACAGCCGGCAGGGGTGGGCAGGATGATCCGCACACCCCTCAGCAACGGTCATCAGACTTTCGGCTATCGGGTTATCGACTATTCCTCGTCGTCATCAGTGTCGTCACCGCCCTCGCCGGCCTGCTCGACCACCTCGTCGATGCGGAGGACCGCGCCGATCTCGGTGATCACCAGGTCGTCGTCACGGAGGCTGCTCGGGGCGATGCCCTGCTGCACCGCGACGATCAATCGCGTCCAGCGTGGCTCGTCAGCGAGCACCCAGTAGCCCTGGCAGCCGGTGCTGGGCAGCGGGGTGATCAGGGCTGTCTCGGAGTCGTCGGGGTTCGTGCCGTAGCCCCAGAGCTGCGGCGCCCAGGCGAGGTCGAACGGGACGCTGATAGCGCGGCTGAGCTGCTGGGCGAAGAGCGGGAGGTCGGGAGCGCCGCTCTGGTCGTTGCCGGCCAGGTGCAGAAATGCCTGGCCCAGCTCCGGCTCGAAGGCGCTGCGGTGGGTCAGGGCGAGGTGGCTCAGGCCGCTGGCGTGCAGCGGCTGGTCGTTCCAGTCGCCGGCATACTGCTGGCGGCCCTCCATGCGGCGGGGGTAGTACCGCTGACCGCCGGCGCGCACCGGGATCTGCTCACGCCGGCCATCGAGGATGGCCGCCCAGAGTGCCCGGTTCTTGCTCAGGCCGCCAACGGCGCTCAGATGCAACAGGGTGTCGTTGCCGTCACGACTCTGGCGGCCGGGCAGCACACAGGCCGACACCGGCCAGTGGGCGGCATCTTTCAGATCGAGCCGGTGGAGCTCGCTCCGCAGGCGCATCGGCCAGGGCGGGAGCTGCCGCACCAGGGTGTGGGTCGACTCGTCCATGGTGAACGCCGGCCCGTCGAGACAGGCCAGCAACCCGGCGATCCAGATCGGTAGGGTGTCGAAGGTCGGATACCAGCGCTGGCCAGTGTGCTCGGGCGCGGCGCCGCAGACCTGGCGGCGCGTGCGCTGCCAGTAGTCCACGACATCAGCTGCGGCGATCATCTCGCGGAGTGCGCCGTCAGCCTGCACCTCGCCGCGAACCACCTGGGCGACGCTGCTGAGCAGCTCATTCCAGAAGCGCTGGGCCGCATAGGCGACCACCCAGCGCTCCTCCAGGCTCTCGGCCAGGCCAAGCTGCGCGGGGATAGCTGTATCATAGGCGGCGATCTGGGCGAAGGCCGCGCGGGACTCGTGGCGGTCGTTGAAGATCGCCCGGAATGCCGGGGCGGCCGGAGCGAATACCGGAATCAGGTCGAGCCGACTGAAGGGATCGTCGCAGCGCCCATCGATAAACGGCGGGGGCTGCGGTGCGATCCGGCGGGCATCCTGGACAACTGGGAAATGGGCGCGCAGCAGCGCGACGGCCGTATCGGCGTCGTCGGCGGGGATCACCCAGCCAAGGTTGCTATAACGCGCGCTGCGGCAACGGGTCTTCAGGGTGTCGATAAACGGGCGAACGGGCACGGGCGGGGCGACAATCACGTCGCCGGCCCGCTCCCAGACTCGCGCGGTGGTATCAAACATGGTGTCCTCCTGGTCGGCCTGCGCCCCCGGGAGGACAGACGCACCCCGCTGGGGAGCATCGTCGTCCCCAGCCGAGCGCGCAGAACTACTCATCAGTCGCGTGGTTTCCTCAGAACGCGAACGATCCCGTGGTGCAGCTGCGCCACGGGATCGTCATCGCGTTAAGTGTCGTGAGCGGAGCGAACAACAGACTACAGCGGCACCTCCTCGTCCTCGATTGGCTCCTCGATCACACCGGCGCCATTGCCGTTGGCGTGACCGTTGCCGTTCGTCGTGCCGTTCAGGCCGCGGCGCTGGCTGCGCCAGTTCTCGAACTGGGCGCGCACGGCATAGCCGTAGCTGACCCACTCCTCGCCAACAAACAGGTCGTCCATGAGGGTCTGATTCGACGCCTCAGGCAGGGCCAGCATCGGCAGGGTGACGAGCGAGCCGTGGCCGGTGTCGGTGTAGATCACCTGGTTCTTGGTGTTGACCAGGGAGGAGATGGGGAGCCAGAAGGTCCAGAGCGGCAGGCGCTTGCTGGCGAGCTGCTCGGCCTCGCGCAGGAGACCATTGCGGTAGGCGTTGAAGATGCCGGTCTTGCCCATGACGGCGCGGCCGGTCATACCATGGAACGACCAGACCACCGGCTCGGCGATGCCCTCGGCGAGGCAGACGATCTCGGTGTGGATCTGTGCGCCGGGCTCCCAGGCCGCAATGTAGCGGCGGTCCTTGCGCTTCTCACCACCGGAGACGATCTCGACGACGTGATAGGGCTGCTGGCGCCAGGTGATCAGGGCCAGGTGCAGGCTGCGGGTCTCGTAGCCGACCTCGTGCTCAAAGCGCTGCGACGGCGTCCAGGGCTCGCTCGGCTCCTGCTGGAGCGCGGTACCCTTGACGTAGAAGATGCCGGGGGTCTTGGCCGGCTTGTTGCCGTTGTACCACCAGATCGCGGGCGTGGTCGGCGTCGAATCATTGACGGCCGGCGTCTCGACGGCGGCGATACGGGTTGCGAAGGTGCTCATCGTTCAGGTGTCCTTCCTCTGCGAGAAGCGAATAAAAAACCGCCACGGAGCGTGGGCGGTGCGTTCAAGAGTCGATAGCTGCCTGCCCCTCGACCATCTCGGGAGCCGGGAAGTCGACGAGATTTCGTCGTCTCAGGCGCGGGAAACTGGCTATCGTTTGCCGGTTTTGGTCGCGATTGTTGGTCGTGGTCCGGTCGGGCGGGCGGGCATCACGGGGAGGGGCGCGCGGGCGGGCGGCTGCGGCGCAGGAGTGTGCGGCGCAACCGGCAGATTCACGGTGCGCGTTGGTGGCGCGGGCGGGCGCGGTGACGTCGGCACAAGCATTGCGGCTGCGTCGCCAGGGTCGATCACCAGGCACTCGCGCACCCGCACCTCAAGAGGAAAGCGGGCCTGTTCAGCTGGATCGTCAGCCGTGCAGCGCTGGAGACGACCCTCAACCAGAAGCTTCGCGCCCTGGAGCAGATCGTTGCAGCGCTCAGCCAGCGGCGTACTCCAGGCAACCAGGCGAAAGCGCTCCGCCGTCGTTGTGTCGCGCGAGCCGGAGCAGGTGAGATAGAAGGTCGTGCGTGGCTCGCCGTCGGCGGTGAACCGCATCTCCGGCTCAGCGTCAACCTGGCCGGTGAGCATGATTTTGTTCAGATCGCGTATCCCCATACAACGTCCTTTCCGTGATCAGGCTGCCCGAGCGAGAGCGGTCTGCTCGGGCGTGACGATGAACTCCAGCCCGTTCCGCTGAGCGTCGGGCAGCATATGAGCGTAGAACTCCGCAGCGCCAGGCGTCGCCATGATCAGCAGCCGTTCCGCCTGAGTCATCGCCCAGCGCAGCAGCGCTCGTCCGATTCCCTGACGGCGTGCCTCAGGCAAGACCTCGATCCAGTAGAGACAGGTCTCGCCGGCGTAGCGCCCTGCATCGATATGGGCGACACAGGCGATCCCGACGGCCTCGCGGTTGAGAAAGGCGACCACCCAGCAGCCACGGTGCTGCTGCCAGAGGTGGAGCCGTCCGTCGATATCGTCGATGCCTGGATATTCCAGCGCGGACTCGGCGACGAAGCGAGCGATCAGCACCGCAGGAGGGCGGCCGGGAAGCAGAGCGAGGTGATCACTCATCGAGCACCACCTCTCCGACAATGACCGTCTGAGCCACCTGCTGCACACCGCCGGTCTTCGTTGACGGCGGGCGGCGGCGCGAGCGCCCCATGCGGGTCACTGCCCAGACATAGAAGAGAAACAGGCCCACCACGCAGAGCAGCGGCGTGCCAAAGACGACGGTCAGCACCGCACCGACGATGATCCAGGCGACAAGCTCGGTCTGCCCAGCCAGGACCAGACCGCCAAGCACGGCAATGCCACTCATCCCGATCATGCCGCACCAGAGCAGCACGCGGAACACAAGCGGCCAGTGCCGACGGGCAGCCGGCGGGGTCTGTTGCACGGAGGACTGCCTCGATGCCGAGTACGGCCGGGCCAGTGGCTGGTCTGGCTGACGACGTGCGGGTGGGTTCGGGTGTGTCCGAAGCGGCGCGAGCCGGTTGGAACGCTGGCGCGCGTGACGCGGCGCCAGCGGGTCGGGCTTGTTGGACATCGCAACGCTCCTTCCTATGCGGTAAACAGGTGACGATCAAGCCCCGCAGCGCGGATCAGCGCCGGCGGGAGCTGGGCAACATAGGCATGCAGTGGGCGGACGGTCGTGTTGATCTGCCAGGCCAATGCGGCCGGACCCTGGGTGAGCAGGAAGTTGTCGAGATCTTCCTTCGCGGCGCCAGGCGCCAGCGGCAGGTTCAGCACCAGCACCTGGAGGCCAGCGGCGGCGAGCGTCAACCCGTGCCGGATCGTCCAGGCCTCTTCCGGCGCCAGTTGCTCGTGGCCGTCGTCATCGTGAGGTCGGGTGGCGCGGGCGTCGTAGGCCAGGATGGCCACGCGCGCGCCCCGGCGGCTCAGTGCGGTCGCCCACTCCGGGCGGAAGTAGTTCAGGCCGGGATGGCTGATCGCCGGGTAGGGCAGCGCGCCGTTACGATAGGCCGCCGTCACCGCCAGCGCCTTGAACTCGCCTTCGGTGATGAGCACCACCTCGCTCGCGATCGTCGCATCCCAGCAGAGCGGCACCATCGCACCGCGCCAGGCATAGCTGCCGGGGAGCGAGGTATAGCCCTTGCCGGGGAAGCGACGTGTCCGCAGGTCATAGACCGCGCCGGCGCTGAGGTAGGGGATGACGATCCGACCGCAGAGATTCCAGTGTGTGCGGAGAGCGCCGGCGTCATCACGCAGCAGCAGCCCGGCCTCCTCGGCATAGGGCAGCAGCGTGGGCGCCTGGCAGCGAATGACATCGACCAGCGTCTGTGGGTCGTCGAGGGCATAGCCGAGCCTGGCCCAGCGCACCGTCGCGCGATCAAAGCCGCGCCGGTGCAGGTAAGCCAGCGGCTCCGGGTTCCAGGGCTGGTGCAGGTTCGCCGCAGCCCAGGTGGTCACCAGCTCATAGAGCTGACGATAGAACGGGATGTGCGCTGATTGGGGCATCGGGACTAATGGGCGTGCGCCTGCGCTGACGTTTGGTTGGTTGTGCGTCGTGCGGCGCGAGGAGCCAAGCAACTCCCTCGCCATGCCCTTCCGATTGCAGCGACGGCACCAGTAGCGCTCGTGGCCTGTCGGCATCAGCCAGACATGGAAGCGGTCGCTCCGACGCTCGTCGCCGCCGCAGAAGGGACAGGCACCGGCGTACTCCTGGCTTGCGCGGCTCACCAGACGCATCGGCGGCAACTGCGTACTCAGCGTTCCTTGCAGGAAGGTCGGCATCGCGGCATCCTTTCCGGCGCAGCAACAGAACGGCCCCGTCGCTGAACGACGAGGCCGCGCTGTTCGCTGCGAGTATCGATTGGATTGGCGCTCCTACTTGCCTTCGAGCTTGTCGAACAGATCATCCAGCTCCTCGTCGCTGAACTCCTCCAGCTCGGGGACGGGCTGGGCCTGCTCCTCCTGCTCCTCTTGCTCCTCGTCCTTGTCCGACGTGTTGGCGAATGGTTCCAGATGCATCACACCACTCCTTGCGATAGCCCGCAGCGAACAGGCAGATCGCGCATGGGCGGCCTCGTGTTCCAGAGACCGCGATCGGGGTAATAAGCGCCTCAGGCGCGTGCGAAGGGCCGAGGATTCACCTCGGCGAGCGAACGCCGCCTGCTGCCAGACAGTGCAGTATGGGTGACTGCTGGATGCAGGGGTGATGCATCCAGTATCGATTGCGCGGCCCTGGCCGGCATCGGTAGCAGTAACGGATGTGGCGAGCGCAGGCGCGGATGTGTCACAGCGACACACTCGATACGGTACCTACCGTACTCAGTGTGTCAAAGCGACACACAGACTGTTTGGGGAGAAAAGGAAGCATGAAGGGCGGATGTGTCACAGCGACACACTCGATACGGTACCTACCGTACTGAGTGTGTCAAAGCGACACACAATCGCTTGACACAGGTGTTCGAGTATGGTATTGTGTCGCTACGACACACGAAAGGAATAACCTATGAGCGATCCAGGTTCTTCCGCGCTGCCCAGTCTGCCGCGGGTGGAGCAGTTCGACTTCTACGGCGACAGCCTGATTGCCGTGATCATCGATGGGCGTGAAGTGGCGCTGCCGATTCGTTCTGTCTGCAATGCCATGGGGCTCGATGCGCAGAGTCAAAGCGAGCGACTGCGTGAACACGATGTCCTCTCACAAGGGCTTCGTGTCGTCAAAGTTCCAATGGGCAATCGTGTCCAGTCAGTGCTGGCGATCAGCCGCCGCTACCTGGCATTCTGGCTGGCAACTATCACGCCGAACCTGGTTGCCGATGATATTCGGCCCAAACTCGTACGTTATCAGGAGGAGTTGGTTGACCTCCTCGATGCGCTCTATGGCGAGGGCTCAACCCAACCGACCACAGCGCCGGGTGAGCCGTCGTTGACGACGCTCAGCCAGCGGCTCTCGGCGATCATCGCCGAAATGCGTGTCACCCGCGAAGCGCTGCTGGCTTCACAGCGCCGCACCGATGAGAAGATTGCCGAGCAGGATGTGCGCCTGAGCACCGTCGAAGGGCTGCTGAACGAACGGCTTACCACGCTCGCAGGCCAGCTTGACGAGACCCAGCAGCGGTTGCTCGATCAGGTCAAGATCACCGCCGCCCAGCAGTCGGTGATCAGACTGGCGATCGAGCGACTCGGCAAGCGCTACGAGACCAGAACCGGCAAGAAGATCTATGACCGGCTGCACGCACGCTTCTGCGCTGAACTGGGGACGCCGCGCTATGATGCACTGCCCGCTGGGAAGTATCAGCAGGCGCTCGACTGGCTGCGCGACCGCGCGGTAGAATATTTGCCAGACGATCCGGATGCCCTACCACCGCTGCAGGAGAGCTTGATCTGATGGTAGAGAGCGCAACCAGTATTGATAGCGCTATTGGCGCAGCGATCCGTGCGGCGCGCTTCTCGCGCGGCCTTACGCAGAGCGACCTTGCCGCACACCTGGGGGTCACGCGGGCGACGGTGGCCAGCTACGAGATCGGCCGGCGCAAGATTCCGGCCGAGACGCTCATCCACATTGCGCGGCTGTGCGGCAAACCGCTCGGCTTCTTCGAGCCGGCCGATCAATCACAGATCGCCGAGCTCGCTGAGGCATACCCGGTACCTGCTGAAGCACTCCCGGCGGAGGCGCCGGCGCTCCAGGCGTTAACGAACGCCCTGCAGCTGCGACCTGATGCCATCCCGCTGGTGATGGAGTTCCTCGAAGCCTGGCTGAGCGACCAGGCCGCGCATGCCGACCGCGAGCCGCTCGAAGGGCGGGATGAACCATAAAGCGACTCACCACAGCCCTGGTAGAAGCCGCCAGCGCACCTGCCGCACGTAGTCATGGTAGTGTTCGTCACTGCACAGCAGCGTCTCCTCGCGCTGGATGCGCGTAACCTGCACCCATAGCCAGATGAGCGCGACCACGCCATTCCACCACGAGAGATGTGCAGCGAGAAACCCACCGACGATCAGCAGATAGGCGGCGTAGATCGGGTGCCGCACAAGGCGGTAGAGCCCGCGCGTCTGCAGCCCGCGATGCGCCGGCTCCATGCCGAAGCTGCGGCCCAGCGAGAGGATCGCGGTCGTGGCGAGCAGACTGCCACTGGCAACGATCGCCAGGCTGAACCACCCCGCCGGCTCAGCGGTCGCACGCATGGCTAGCGGCAACAGCGTGCCAGCCCACCCCAGCGCCGTATCCCACAGCCGCGATGAGACCTGACTCGCCGGTCGATGCGCCAGCAGCACAATTGCGCCGATGCCATGCTGCACGGCAAAGAGCAGCGCTACCAGGCTGCCCGCGATCGCGCTGAGCAGATGGGCCTGCATCAGAATCACCAGCACGAGCAACAGCAGCAGGTCGGTGGTCGATAGCGCCGGGCAAATGCGCCGCCCTACGAGACGCCGGCTCATGCTGCGTCTGATCGGTAACGAACGGCCTGGCGCTGCGCCTCGGGCGCCGGCGCGGGCAGGTCGGCATTGAAGATCGCGTCGACGACCAGCACGAGGGTGGTGCGTGGCACGATCACGGCGACCTCGCGCCGGGCATTAGCGGTCGCGAGCGTCTCGGTGCCAATAGTCTCGCGCAGCTCGAGATGCCCATCGAGCACAATTCGGCTGCCGGCGCCGAAGAGCTGCGCCGCCCGCGCCGAGCGCGCCGCGCCGACGATCTCCACCGGGATCGGCACCGTTAGGTGTTGCGGCTCGCCCTGCGTGAGCTGCGTCCGGGACACGCAGACTGTGGTTACCCCGATCACCTGGCGCGGATCGGCCGCTGATCGCGTCTGCTGGATGTCACTGCTCAGGTTGCCGACGATCGTGATTCGGCAATAGTCTGCCATGCTCAAATCCTTTCGTTGCGCTCGGTCGCGGCGCTGAGGACATAGCGCAGATAGCGGGTGGCGCCGAGGCTGCTGACGACGCCAACGATCCGATTCCAGGTGGCAATCGCCGGCGGTGTTCCGGCCGTCTTCCAATAGCTGAGATCCGGCTGCTGCGCCACCGGTGCGATCACGCCACGTCCGCAGCGCCGCCCGGTAAGCAACCGGACATGCTGCGGGCGGAGCAGCAGGGGCGCGTCGGCGAGGGCGAGATCAGCGCGCTCGATCAGGGTCATCTCGGAGACCATCAGGGCGAGTGGGGTAAGATCCGGTTCCACCGCCGAGCGCGGGTCATCGGGCTGGGCATGCACCCGCCACGGCTGGATCTGGCCGCGCACCCGGAGCCACTGGCGCGGCGGCGGGAGCAGACCGAGATCGGATGGGTGCTCAGCCAGGTAGACACCCAGCGTGCCGTAGCTACGATGATGGAGCCAGGCCATCACCACCCGACGCGGATCGGGTGGCGTGGCCTGTCCCTGCTGACGCGGCTGTGACGCTGAGACCCGGAGCCCCCATGCGCTGCTGCGCCCAATCAGCGTGATCGTCGCCGCTGGATCGGCCACTATGGCTGGCCCGGCTCATCATCATCGGGCAGCGGCTCAACGACCGGCGCAGTGTCGGCCACCCGCCGGCGCGGCCGGACTGGTGATCGCGCCGTAGGCAGCGCCGTCTCAACCTCGGGCACGGCCGCCAGCGCATCCATGTCGTTCACAGCCTCGTCCGCCGCCACCCGCAGCATCAGTTGCTCGGTCGCCTGGTCGAGGGCCTCCTCACGCGCACCGACATCCGGCTGGGCGCGGGGCTGGCGTGCTGTCACCGACTGCCGCCGAGACTGGCGGGTACGCTCCTCGGCCTCGCGGTCGGCGATCAGCTGCGCGCGCGCGTCGGCGCTGATCGGCGTGCCGCGCAGCAGTTCCACATAGCCGACCTCAACCCGGATGCGGGTGCCGGTCAGCAGGCGGCGCTGGGCCTGGAGAATGCGCTGCTCCAGCGCCTGGTCGGAGAGCGGCCGGGCCGGGGCGTTCGGCAGCGACAGCGCTTGCTTGCCCTCAGCCGCCCGCGCCCGGTTGCGCTCCTGAACCGTCTGCACCGCCTGCTGATGGCGCTCGGCCTGGTCGCGCAGTTCGGCATTGCGCGTCAGGATTGCAGTGCGCGTGCGCTCCAGCGCCTGGGCGATCTCGTCGGGGCGCTGCTCATGGTTCGTTTCATCTCGCTCCTGGCGGCGTGACGGACGAATCTGGTAGGTCGACGGGCTGAAGCGGCCCTCGATGCGCACCAGGTTGCCGGGCCTCAGCAGCGCATCGCTGGCGGCGATCAGCTCCTCGTGCGGGTCGATCAGCACCTCGATCGGCACCACCCGGGTAACCGCCCGCGCCGCGGCGCCGCGCGGCCCGGCGAGCAGCTCGCGGCAGCGCAGGCTGATACCGGCATAGCGGTCGATCATCTCGCGGCGGTCGCCGTAGCGGTGGGCAAAGATGCGTGGCCGGTCGATCACCTCGCCCTCAAGCTGCACCCAGGCCATATCCGGCACCTCATCGCCGACGGCGCGCACATCGAGCACATCCATCTGCACCGTCCAGGTGCGCAGCCCGGCATCGTAGGCGTCGGTCTGGAAGCGCGAGTCGTAGGTCACATCGAGGGCGATCGGACCAAGCACCGCCACCCGCTGCCCATCAACCAGCAGGTCGCCGCAGCGCGCCAGCACGGCGTCGGGCATGGTGATCGGGAAGCGGTAGTTCTCATAGGCGACACCGGTGGCGCTGGCGAAGACCTCGTTGATGCTCAGCTCATAGCGATAGCGCACCGCGCCGAGGTCAGTGATCTCGCGCTGGGTCTGGCCGCGACGATTGGTGCGCACCCGCACCGTGCCGACCAGCACGGTCAGATTCTTGCTGCGCGGCGCGCCGTCCGGCCCGGCGCTGCCGTGCGGCGAGCGGTCGCCGAAGAGCGCGGTGTCGAGCTGCAGGCGCACCATGTCCGGCACGACCAGCGCCGCATCCGAGACGGTCTGGCGACGCTGGCGTTCGGTGATAGCCGGTGGCAGCGCACTCGGCTGCGGCTGGGGCTGTGGGCGGTTCGGCTCGCTGGCCGGTAACTGCTCCGCCGGTGACTCCGGCTCAGCCAGCCAGTCGCGGAGCTGGAGCCCGGCACCGGCCCCATTAGTGGTGGACTCAGGCATAACAAACCCTCCCTGACGAACGAACGCTGCTGGTTACAGGCGATGCAGCGATCGTCGCACAGGGGGGGCGCAGGGGCATCGGTGAGGATGGATGAAATGCGATCAGGCACTGATCGCAGGCGAAGATCATGTGGAAAGCCTTTAGAATTCTGGCGCGGGACACACCCTATCCCAATCAGCAATGCTCGCCGCCAGGCTCGGCAGCGTGACTGGCTGAAGTGCTTCATTGCGCCACAGTGGCTCATGCATCTCCCAGGGCTTGAGCGAACGCGGGCGGCCGTAGATGTCGCGCCAGAGCCAATGGTAGCGGCCCTGCGCGAAGCGCAGCGGCTCCCACGGGCGCCATTGGGGGGCATCGGCGTCCAGGTCGCTCTGGGAGGCGAAGAAGGCGGGCAGGAACGCGTGGCCGATCCAGGCTTCCCAGATCGTGTTGAGCCGCTCGATGGTGCCGGTGGTCAGCCAGAGGATGAGGGTATGGGTCGCCGGCAGATGCGGCATCGCCTCCCAGCGGGCGCGCCAGGCTTTAGCGCGCTGGATGAGCTGGCGCTGGCTCTCAGTGCCGCTGTCGATCTCAATGACCAGGCGCTGCAGCGCCTCGCCAGACGGCGGCGTGTAGCCCTCGGCGGCGAGCTCAGGCAGCCAGGGTGCGCAGACTCCTTGAGCGATAGGCTGCGCCGCCACGCGGTACTGGATGGCGGCCACGCCGTCGGGGCGAGCGATGCTCCCGCTGAAGGGCTGCGCGAGCCAGGCCACGCAGGTGACCTGCGGATCGTGCCGGGCGCCAACGACCAGGCTGGTTCCGAGCCGGTTGGCCAGCAGGATACCGGGCCGCGCCCGTGGCATGAGGGGGCGGGTTTGCGCGATCTGGGCAAAGCCCGCGTTGCGCAGCACCTTCGCGCCGACGATGTCGAGCTGGTAGCAGCGCTCGATGCCCTCCACCAGTTGTTGAATGTAGCGGCGCTGCTGCCAGCGGGTGAGCGCCTCCTCCTGGGCCTGGCGACTTACCGGCTCGGGCCAGGCCAGCGCGATGAGGTCGGCCTCGCGGAGGAGGATGCTCTCGTTGACCCGCTGGAGCATGGTACGGGTGCGCTCG
>CALJIC010000028.1 GCA_937974195.1 uncultured Roseiflexaceae bacterium
CGCGGCGTGTTGGTTGCCGGGCGCGGCGTGCGCGTCGGCGTCGGCGTGCAGTCCTGCGGCGGGCAGGGTGTGTTGGTCGGCGTACGCGTGTTGGTCGGCGTAGGCGTGTTGGTCGGCGTACGCGTCGGCGTCGGCGTGCAGTCCGCTGGCGGGCAAGGCGTCGGCGTCGGCGTGCGCGTATTGGTCGGCGTACGCGTGTTGGTCGGCGTACGCGTGTTGGTTGGCGTACGCGTGTTGGTTGGCGTACCCTCGACCGTCGGCGGCACCGTGTTGGTCGGCACCGTCGCCGGCGTATCTGTCGGCGGGCTCGTCGGCTCCCCAGTTGTGGGGATCGGCGTATCCGTCGGCGTCGCCGTATGGGTCGGCGGCAACGTCGGCGTGTTGGTGATCAGGCCCGGCGTGAAGGTCGGCGAGCCGGGCTGCTGGAAGCCGGACCGCAGCGGCAGGACGAAGGCCGAGCGCAGCGGCACCTTGTCATCCCAGACCGGGTCGATCAGCGGAAAGACGGTCTGGTGATCGGTGAGCACAACCACACGCACGTAGCACGCCATGTTCGGGTTAGCCAGGTCGGTACACGGTGTCACGTCGAGCCCATCGACGTCGTCAGCGGCGATGCCGTTGCCGTCGTTGGTGGGGTCGCCGTCACGGTTCACGTCATCGATGGCCTGGACCAGGATGTAGCGGTCGATCACGCGCTCGTAACCGGCGGGCTGGCTACCCTCCGGGATAAGCCCGGTGAACTGGTCCAGCCGGCCGTCGCCATCGGTGTCGATTCCGTACTGGAACAGGTCCGGGTACTTGTTGCTCACGTTCATCTGGATCAGCGGCCGGTAGCCGGCGGGCTGGCTGCCCGCCGGGAGCTGGCCCGTGACCTGGTCCACGATGCCGTCGCCGTTGGCGTCGAAGCCGTACTGGAACAGGTCGAGGCGCCCATCGCCGTCGGTGTCGACAGCGTCCGGTATGCCATCGTCGTTGGCGTCGGTGACGATCGCATCCGGGATACCGTCGCTGTTCAGATCGAGCATATTCACGAAGTTGATCCCGCCTGTCGCGCCGGCCTCGAGACGCACGCGCTGGCGAATCTCATCGAGGTCGAGCTGCGGCACATCGTTTGCATCGACGCGCAGGAAGCGGCTGCCGTACTGTGCGCCCTCCTGCGCTGCGTTGCTGAGACCCTGCATGTTCAGGAACACCAGACCGAGGTCTACAGCTGCGGCCAGCAGCAGCAGAATCAGGGTCGAGGCGATGGCGAACTCGACCAGCGCCTGGGCGTGTTGTCTTGAGCGTCGCATGACCCCCCCGCGTCAGCTATCGTCATGGTAGACGTTTGCACGCGATGCCGCCCTGCTCCTCATACTCGGGATTCGGACTGCTCCCGAGGCTCTCGATTGACCGCCGGGCGATGGCATTGACGTGCATTACGCCTGTCCCATCGCCGAGCGCGCCAGCGAGGAAGTTGACCAAGGGCGTCAGGGGTTCGATGTCGTGCTGGATGACAACCTCGATCGGACGGCCAATTCTGCGCACCTCCTCACCGGGAGGAGCGGGCAGATAACGGATCTTGACGTTGAGCGGATTGATCTGGAACTGGCCGCTGGCGTCCCGCGCCTGCTCGACGATCGTGCGCATGCACGGGTCGTTCACGAACTGGGCCTCGTTCCCGGCTGTGTACACATACGCCAGCGTCTCTGGGTACGGCGGGAGCATGGACGCCTTCTCCGAGGCGTTGCGCGCCGCGTTGAAGATCGTCACGTAGCCCCAGATGTAGTACGACAGGTCGATGATGCCGAACAGCAGTGCCAGCAGCAGGGGGGCAAGCAGCGCCATCTCGACGAGCGACTGGCCGCGTTTTCGGCTGCGCATGAGTACACCCTTCCAGATCACTCCCGATCTCCACCGCGATTATATGCCTTTAGAATGGCGCACAACAATAGTCCGAAGGTACCGAAAGAGCGGAAGGTTACAGTTCCATGACATTCCTCTGTCGCTCTACCGCAGCACAACGCGGTAGAGCCACTGGGGAACATTCGCGGAAGGCGTGCGCCCCCGCGCATCTTCCAGCCGCCCGACGGGGGGGTGTGGAAGGAGGTTCTGCGCGCCGGGCGCGGCTACGGGACGAGGCGGAGGCCGCCGAACTGGACGCCGAGGCGGCGCGGGTCGCGCCCCTGCGGGTCATCGCGCAGCGGGATCCAGGGGTCGCTCTGGATGCGCAGCAGGAGCGCGCCGGTGCGGAGCTGGCCCGCATCGAGGGGCAGCGAGTACTCGGCGAGCCCTTCGCCGAGGTCGAAGCAGTGAGGCTCGGAGAACGGCGGGGCGGCCGGGTCGTCCGCCCAGAACCCGGTCGCCGGGCGGACGCTGAGGCAGGCGCGGGCCGGGCCGAGCGACGCCGGGCGCGGGCCGCCGCCGAGGGTCACCGCGAGGGCGCGCGGGGCGGGGTCCGCGGGCAGTTCCACGCGCAGCAGCGCGTCGCCGTCGGTCCAGGCGATGAGCTCCGCATCGGGCGTCTCGGCGCGGTAGAAGCCGCGCAGCTGGGCCGCGTAGTCGGCGGGGCCGATCTCATGTGGGGGCGGCGGCTGCTCCTCGGCGGGCACGACGCGGTAGACCGCGAAGCCGACCTGGAACTCCTGGACGTTGCGCGGCTTCTGGGCGGTGAGCTGCTCGAACTCGCGCAGGTGCAGGCTTGCCTCGCCCTCCGGCGCGAGCGCGAGGCCGGGGAGCGGCAGCGCCCCGCTGGGGCCGATCAGCATGAACACGCGGCGCCCCTGCGCCTGCCACTCGCGCACGTAGCGGGCGAGGGGCTCGGCGTAGCGCCCCGGCTCGCGGCTCTTCACCGTGATCGCGTTGAGGCCATAGGCGTAGGTCAGCGGCGTCGCCAGCACGTCCGGCAGGTCGCGCGCCTCGCTGTAGATGGGCGCGCCGCCGCGCAGCAGCAGCACGTCCCCGGGCTCGAAGCGCGCGGCGATCTGCTCGATCTGGTCGAGCGCGCCGCCGTACTCCGTGTGGGCGAAGATCGGGCGGCCGGTGATCACGAGGAACAGCACGAGCCCAGCCCCGAGCGCCGCCGCGAGCCACCGGCGGCCGACGGCAACCGCCCGCCACGATGCCCCGGCGCTCCGGCGCGCGAGCGCGACGAGGGAGAGGGCTGTGCCGAGGGCCAGGGCCGGGTAGACCTGCGGCACGTAGCGGCGCAGGATGTAGATGTAGTGCTGGTCGCTGGTGCCGTAGGTGAGGCGCACGAACACGACGCCGGCGGTCAGCGCCACGGCGAGGAACAGCCAGGCCCCGGGCGTGAGGCGGCGCCAGAGCAGCGCCAGGCCGAGCAGGCCGAGGGCCACGCCGAGCGGCGAGATGTACCAGCCGACGCGCACCAGATTCGCCTGCGAGTTGGCGAACTGCGTCCGCAGCACGAGCCGGTCGCAGCCGCGCAGCTGCGCCATCGTCGCCGCGTCGACCTGCGCTTCGTCCAGCAGCCCGTCGCGGATCAGCTCGGGCACCGTGCGGCCCTTGGCGGCGGGCGGGAGCAGGCGGGCGCGCAGGTCCGCGCAGAAGGCCGGCGCCGGCGGAGTCTCGCCGCGCAGCCGCTGCGGCACGCTGCCGACGAAGGCGATCAGCGGGTCCACATAGCCGGGCGTGGCGATCGGCGCGCCGACGTAGCCCTGGAGCGCCAGGCAGGCGCCCTGCGGCTCGCGCAGCTGCTCGGGCGCGAGGCAGGCGGGGATGGCGGCGAGCGTCTCGGCGGTGAGGATCTGCGGGCGCACCAGGTAGGCGTAGGCGCCGATCAGCAGCGTGGCAGCGGCGGCGAACGTGAGCAGCGGGCGGGCCAGGCGCCCGAGCAGGGCTTCGAGACGGGCCAGCACCCGGCCGCCGTGGCGCCGCAGCAGGATCAGCGCGACCACCAGCAGCGCGAGCGTCGTGAGCTCGAGGACGATGCGGGCGATGTTCCAGGGCGCGTCGGTGGTGGGCGGCATCCCGGCGACGGGCGGGCAGGGCTGGAGCGTGAGCGGCGAGCAGGGGCGCGTCAGGTAGGTCTGGCGCAGCTCGGGGGTGAGGAACGGCAGCGCCACGAGCGCGGTGACGGCGTAGTCCTGCAGGCGCGCGAAGAGCGTGTCGAAGAAGTAGGCGCGCGAGAGGGTCGTGAACTGGATGGCGGCGTGGAGCAGCATCGCGCCGAGGCCGGCAAGCAGCGCGGTGTGGGGGTGCGACCAACGGCGCGCGATCCACGTATATAAAAGATAGAGCACAAGCGGCGCGAGCACCAGGAAGAAGTCGATCCGCACCAGGGCCAGCTGGCCGATGCAGAGGCCGCAGAGCAGTCCGAGAAACGGCCGCTGGCTATCGCCCTGCGCCCGGGAGCCGTCGGACACAGGCGGCTGGTCGCCGGCCATCGCCGCGAAGAAGTACAGCCCCGCGAAGGTCAGGAACTGGGCGGTGGTCTCGGTGGTGGAGTAGCGGCTGAACCAGACCTGGGCGGCGTTGAGCGCCAGGAGCAGCGCCGCGAGGACTCCCGCCCAGGGGCCGGCGATGCGCCCCCCGAGCATCCCGACGCTCCACACGCCCAGCAGCCCCATCAGGGCCGGGGCGAGCAGCCCGCCGTGCAGCCCGAGCAGCCCGCTGAGCAGCCCGACCCACGAGGTGAACAGGTGCAGGCCCTGCGGGGTGACCCGGCCCTCCTGCAGGTCGCCGGCGTTGATGTAGAAGCCGGCGGCGCGCAGGCGGGTGGCGATGTTGCGCTCGGCCTGCTGCACGCCCAGGAAGTTGGTCTCGGCGTGGGCCGCCGCGCCAGCGAGCTCCTCGTCGGAGGACTGCTTGTCGCGGGCGATCTGCGCCAGCAGCGCATCGCGCTGGACGAGCGAGCCGGTGCGCGCTAAGGCGAAGCCAGCGTTGGCGTAGACCCCCGCGTCGCGCACGCCGATCACGACCTCGAACGGGCGGGCGACGAGCACTCCAAAGAGCAGCAGGACGGCGGTGAGGGCGAGGGTGGGCCGCGCGATGTTGAGCGTCGCGCGCTGAAGCCCCCACGTGGCGCTCCGCAGGTCGAGCGAGAGGCGCCGGGAGCGCTCCGGCTCCCGTTCGCTGGCCGCTGCCGGCCTCGGGCTGGCGGCGATGCCGAGGGGCGGCCTCGGCAGCGCCAGAGCGCCGCGCCGCTGCGCGACGAGGGCCGCGGCCACGCAGATCGCGGCGATGAGCAGCAGGTGCAGCCAAACCGAGAAGATGCCGAGCTGCCCGAGCGCGAGCGCCAGCCAGCCGCTGAGCAAGGCACCTAGGACCACGCGCTCGAAGAGTCGCGTGAAGTCCAGCGGCTGGTGCGCGCCGGTGATCGCGTGGGCGAGCAGCGCGCCCGGGATGTAGAGCAGCGGCGCGAGGACGGCGAGGGCGACGAGGGCCAGCAAGCGTCGATTCTCCTTCGTACTACGGCGGGGGATTATAGCATAGGGCTGAAGCGCCCGGCTGCGACGCGCGGGCGAGGCGCGGGCGAGTTCCAGAGATTTCCCTGGTGAGGGCGGTGCTGGAACACATGAGCGATCTTCTGTGCTCGCTACGCGTAAACGTACTTGACAAGCCCCTACGCGGCCTCTATAGTGGCAGCAAGTTTTCGCCGCTCCGGGCGGGTGATAGGGTCCCTGGGGAGCCACCGCCTCCGCCGAGCACACCACGGGGATGGGGCGCACCGCCTGGAGAGGGATGGGGAGACTTCGCCTCCCCAGATTCTCCCTCTTTCCGCCGCTCTGCGGGCTGCTCCTGGCGGAACAAAGCGTCGGTGGAGGGCGGCAGGTCCTCCACACCACTCTCAGGGGCGGGCGGCACAACCGCGGAAATTGTGTTATTAGTACAGGGGTTGTACAGATGCGCCACAGGGCGTAGCAGGAGAGTGTAGTTTTCATATGGCTGATAAGCTCGTTATTGTTGAGTCGCCGGCAAAGGCGAAGACGATACAGAAATATCTGGGCCGTGGCTTCCGCGTCGAGGCCTCGATGGGGCACGTGCGCGACCTGCCGAAGAACGAGCTGGGCGTGGACCCCGAGGCCGGCTTCGAGCCGGTGTACGAGATCTCGCCCGGCAAGGAGAAGGTCGTCGCCGGGCTGCGGAAGTCGGTGCGCCAGGCCGAGGCGGTGTACCTGGCGACCGACCCGGACCGCGAGGGCGAGGCGATCGCGTGGCACATCACACAGGCGGCCGGCATCCCGCGCAACGTCCCCGTCCACCGGGTGGTGTTCACCGAGATCACGCGCAACGCGGTGCAGCAGGCGATCGCCAGGCCGCGCCAGATCGACCGCAACCTGGTGGACGCCCAGCAGGCGCGGCGGGTGCTGGACCGCCTGGTGGGCTACAAGCTCTCGCCGCTGCTGTGGGACAAGGTCAAGCGCGGCCTGTCGGCCGGGCGCGTCCAGAGCGTCGCGGTGCGGCTGATCGTCGAGCGCGAGCGCGAGATCGAAGCCTTCGTGCCGCGGGAGTACTGGACGATCGAGGCCGACCTGCTGAAGCGCGAGCCGCGCCGGCAGAACGGCGAACTGAAGAACAGCTTCCGGGCGGTGCTGATCGAGCGCGCCGGCAAGAAGCTGGACAAGTTCGACATCGGCACGCAGGAGGCGGCGCAGGCGATCGTCGACGATCTGGAGGGCGCCGACTATGTGGTGCGCAAGATCGTCCGCAAGGACAAGCGGCGCACCCCGGCCCCGCCGTTCACCACCAGCACGCTGCAGCAGGAGGCCGGGCGCAAGCTGGGCTTCTCGGCCAAGCGCACCATGGCCGTGGCGCAGCAGCTGTACGAGGGCGTGGACATCGGCGGTGACGAGGGGACGGTCGGGTTGATCACCTACATGCGCACCGACAGCGTCAACGTTGCGCGCGAGGCGCAGGAGGAGGCGCGCGAGGTGATCGCGGCGCGCTACGGCTCGGAGTACCTGCCGGAGAAGCCGCCGGTGTACCGCACCAAGTCCAAGGGCGCCCAGGAGGCCCACGAGGCCATCCGGCCGACGTCGAGCCGGCGGCTGCCGGAGGCGATCCGCAGCAGGCTGACGAACGATCAGGCGCGGCTGTACGACCTGATCTGGAAGCGCTTCGTCGCCAGCCAGATGGCGGCCGCGGTCTTCGACAGCACGACGGTGGACATCGGCGCGGGCCGCAGCATTGCGGGCGCTACGCCGGGCGCGGCGCACGACCCGTACACCTTCCGCGCCACCGGGAGCGTGCTGAAGTTCCCCGGCTTCCTGGCGGTGTACAACGTGAGCCTGGACGAGGGTGAGGAGGACGAGGATAGCGAGCGCCGGCTGCCGCCGCTGGCCGAGGGCGAGGGGCTGGATCTGGCGCAGCTGCTGCCGATCCAGCACTTCACCGAGCCGCCGCCGCGCTACACCGAGGCCAGCCTGGTGAAGGAGCTGGAGCGGCTGGGGATCGGGCGGCCGTCCACCTACGCGCCGACGATCTCGACGATCATCGAGCGCGAGTACGTGGAGCTGAGCGACAAGAAGCTGATCCCGACCACGCTGGGGCGGGTGGTGACCGACCTGCTGGTGGAGCACTTCGCGAATATCGTGGACTACGGCTTCACCTCGGAGATGGAGCAGCAGCTGGACGACATCGCCGAGGGGGAGAAGCGCTGGGTGCCGGTGCTCCAGTCGTTCTACGAGCCGTTCGAGCGGACGCTGGCGCAGGCGCAGCAGCGCATGCGCAACGTCAAGCGCGAGGAGATCCTGACCGAGATCGTCTGCCCGAAGTGCAACGAGGGGCGCCTGGCGATCAAGTTCGGCCGCAACGGCGAGTTCCTGGCCTGCAACCGCTACCCGGAGTGCCAGTTCACGAGCGACTTCCACCGCGACGCGGAGGGGCAGATCGTGCTCGATGCGCCCGCGGCGCCCGAGGTCACGGACGTGATGTGCAACGTCTGCGGCCGGCCGATGGTGATGAAGAAGAGCCGGTTCGGCCCGTTCCTCGGGTGCAGCGGCTACCCGGAGTGCAAGAACACCCGCCGCCTCGGGCGCGACGGCAAGCCGGTGCCGCTGCCGAAGGAGACCGGCGTCGCCTGCCCGAAGTGCGGCGAGGGCGAGCTGCTGGAGCGGCGCGGCAAGTTCGGGCGGCCGTTCTACGGATGCAACCGCTACCCGAAGTGCGACTACATCGCCAACAGCCTCGAGGAGGCCGCGAACTACGTGCCGGGCGCGGCGGAGGCGGCCGGGGAGCAGGCGGCGGACAGCAAGCAGGCACCGGCTGCTCGGAAGGCCGCCGGCGGAGCGAAGGCGTCGGCCGCGACGAAGAAGACGGGCACCGCGAAGAGCGCCACGGCGGCGCGCGGCCAGGCGAACGGAGCAAAGAGCTCGCAGGCCAGGTCGGGCGCGAAGAAGACGACCGGCAGCACGGGCAGCGTGCGCAAGCGGGCCTCGTAGGAACGCGATACAGAACAGACTCCGGCCGCCGGTGGGACATCCCTCCGGCGGTCGTGCTGTCGAAGGTACGTGCGCAGGAGCGGACCGCCGGCGCTTGATCGACGTGCGTCCTTCTGCCATAATGGCCGCACATTCCGGGCAGGAGCACACGTCTATGCAGTACATCGCAGCGCTCGCGCGCCGGAAGATACTGGCAGGCGCGGCCATCGCTTTCATCCTGGGAGCTACGCTTATCGTCCGCACAGCGGCCGGCGTGCTGATAGCCGGGGAGGCGCCTCCGCTCGCCGACCTGGAGCCGCTGGCGCTCGACCCGGCGGCCGACCTGGAGCCGCTGGCGCTCGACCCGGTGGCCGACCTGGAGCCGCTGGCGCCGGAGCGCCCTGCGCAGCCAGCGCCGGCGGAGATGGTGGTAGTGTATGTGAGCGGGGCGGTGGCGGCGCCGGATGTCTACCGGCTGCCGTCCGGAGCGCGGGTCAAGGACCTGGTGCTGGCGGCCGGAGGGCTGAGCGCCGACGCCGACCACGAGCGCATCAACCTGGCGGCGCGGGTCGCCGACGGCGAGCACGTCCACGTGCCGCGGGTGGGCGACGAGGCGCAGCCGGAGCAGGCCGCCGCTGAGAGCGCTGGCGGGGCGAAGGGGCTGATCAATATCAACACCGCTGGCCCGAGCGAGCTCGATTCGCTGCCGGGGATCGGCCCGGCGCTGGCTGAGCGGATCATCGCGTACCGCGAGGAGAACGGGCCGTTCGGGGCAGTGGAGGATCTCGGGCAGGTGAAGGGGATCGGCTCGGCGCTGCTCGAGCAGATCGCGCCGCTCGTGACGGTTGGCGGGTGACGCTTCGATGTTGGGCGGCCCTCGGGCGGCGGAGTGCCTGTGGCGTAGCCACGAGTTTGTACTGACTATCTCACTTAGTCACCCGGCCAGCGCGAGCGCAGGTCACGGGGCCAGAGAGTGGGAGCACGGATGCGAAGGACCAAGATTGTAGCGACGATCGGGCCTGCGACGAGCACGCCGCAGATGATCGAGCGGCTGCTGCTGGCGGGGATGGACGTAGCGCGCCTCAACTTCTCGCACGGCACGCACGACGATCACGCGCGCAGCATCGCCATGCTGCGCGAGGCGGCCGATCGACTTGGCCGGCCGCTGGCGATCCTCCAGGACCTGCAGGGGCCGAAGATCCGCACCGGGCAGCTGATGAACGGCAAGCCGGTGCGGCTCGAGCCGGGCGCGCTGTTCACGATCACGACCGACGAGCGGGTGGTGGGCACCGCCGAGCGGGTAAGCACCACCTACGACGCCCTGCCGCGCGACGTGCGCGCCGGCGACCGGATCTTGCTCTCGGACGGGCTGATCGAGCTGCGGGTGCTCGAGACGAGCGACACCGAGGTGCGGACCGAGGTGGTGTTCGGCGGCGATCTGCGCGAGTACCAGGGGATCAACCTGCCGGGCGTGCAGGTGAGCGCCCCAGCGCTGACGGAGAAGGACATCGAGGACCTCGAGTTCGGCCTGGCGCAGGGCGTGGACTACGTCGCGCTCTCGTTCGTGCGCCGGGCTGCGGACGTGCGCGACATCAAGGCGCGGATCGCGGCGGCGGGCAAGACCACGCCGGTGGTGGCGAAGATCGAGAAGCCCGAGGCGCTGGAGGATTTCTCGGGGATCCTCGAGGTGTGCGACGGGATCATGGTGGCGCGCGGCGACCTGGGGGTGGAGATGCCGCCCGAGCAGGTGCCGGTGGTGCAGAAGCAGCTGATCGAGGCGGCGAACGACGCGGGGATACCCGTGATCACCGCGACGCAGATGCTCGAGTCCATGATCCGCAACCCGCGGCCGACGCGCGCCGAGGCGAGCGATGTGGCGAACGCGATCATCGACGGCACTGACGCTGTGATGCTGAGCGGCGAGACGGCAACTGGGGCGTTCCCGGTGGAGGCGGTGGAGATGATGGCCCGCATCGCCGAGGTGGCGGAGGCCAGCGGCCGGCGCGGCGACCACACGACGTCGACGATGTGGAAGGTGGTGCGGCGGCCGAGCACGCCGGACGCGATCAGCGCGGCGGCGTGCGCGGTCGTGAATGCGCTGCCCACCAAGGCGATCGCCGCGTTCACGCTGAGCGGCAGCACGGCCCAGCTGGTCTCGCGGCTGCGCCCCTCGGTGCCGATCCTCGCGTTCACCCCCTCGCCCGAGGTGTACCGCCGGCTCGCGCTGGTGTGGGGCGTGTCGCCGGTCATGTGCGACTACGTCGACCGGCTGGAGGACCTGGGGCGCATTATGAGCCAGACGCTGGTGGCGCGCGGCCTCGCGCGGCCCGGCGACGCGGTGGTGATAACTGGCGGCCACCCGATCTCGGCGCGCGGCCGGACCAACTTCGTCAAGGTGCTGGAGGTTATGGGCTAGGCGCAGGGCCTCTCACCGCGCCCTCATCCAGCGGCCTTGCGATCGATGGTATAGTAGGTATTGGTCGAGACAGGCCCGGCGGCGTACGCCGCCGGGTTTTGCGCGCCTGCAGCGCCTGTGTCGCGCCCTGCGGCCGGTCGCACGGCCGCGCGATTGATGCGAAGGAATGCTCGGGACTTACGCGGTGGCCCCGCACCCCTGGAGGAGTCTGGGGAGGCTTCGCCTCTCCGGAGGTGGGCGGGTGGCAACGGCCGTGTACCTCCTGTACTGTAGGGGAATAGCATGGGCGAGACCGGTATTGCTGCATTCTTCATCGCCCTCGCCGTACTGATTGTGGTCTCCGGCCCGGCGCGGCTGCTCCAGATGCTGAGGACGCTCGGCGGGACGCTTCGCGGAATGCGCCGGCCGCGCCGAGACCGGGAGGCGCCGGCGCGCGATTAGCGGGCTCGGCGTGTGGCGGCTTCGGCGTGTCCGCGTTCGTGAGCGCTGCACGCGCGGTGGCGCTGGCGGAGACGCGCCAAGGGCTGCGGCCGACGGCGGCCTCTCTTCCAATGGCCGCTCGTCGCGGTTCATCTCGAGAGACCGGGGTCTGCTGTGAGACAGGCGCTCCAAGCCGTGGTGATCGCTGCGGCGGTGGTGCTCATCGCGCTGCCTGTGTGGGCTTCTGTGAGCGGCCGCGAGAGCCTGACGCTGCCGTTCGTGGCGGTGGGCCTGGCCGGGCTGTGCAGCTTGCTCGCCTACCGCGTGGCCGTGGCCATACGCAGGCGGATCGATGAGGCCGGCACGCGGGGCCGCGAGGGCTCGGAAACCTCCGACCGGCGACCGCCGAACGACGGCTGACAGGCGCGCTGCGCCCCAATCGCCCATGGCCGGCGAACGCCTGCCGTGTGACCCTCTCTGGTTCGTATCATCCGGAATACTTTTCCACTGCTCGTTCAGTCAATGGATCATCTTCGCAGCAGCTCGTGCAGAGGAAACTGTATGCGCCTGGTACGGTGGATTGTGCTGGCGATCGTGGTGTGGGTGCCGCTCCAGGGGACTTTGGCGCAGGAGCGGCCGAGCAGACCAGTGAGGCCAGCCGCCGCTCCGACGCAGCCGAAGCAACAGGCGGTGCCAGCGATCGACCCCGATCTGATGGGCATGGTCATCCGTGACCCGTCATTCGAGTTCGACACGAACCCGGCGTACCCGAACCAGCCCAATAAGGCGTTTCAGGACCGCATGGGCGCGGTGCTGGCGCAGGCAGGGGTACGCTGGGTGCGGATGGACTTCCGGCTGGCGGCGCCCATAAGCGAGCCTGTGACCTCGACGCTGGTGCAGAACGAGATCGCCAAGAACGACTACTTCATCAATGTGGTCGCGCCGCGCCACGGCTTCAAGGTGCTGGGGCTGCTGGCCTTCGACCTGCTGCAGGGCACGGATGCGAATGACCTGAACGGGAACACGCCGGAGGACTTCATCGAGAGCAAGTACGGCGGCGGGGTCAACCAGTATATGCAGGCCTGGCTGGACCGGGCGCTGGCGATCGCCGACCGGTACGGCGACAGGATCGCGGCCTACCAGGTGCTCAACGAGCAGAACCGGCTGCCGCGCTACACGCCGGACGGCCCGGTGGCGAACGCGATCGAGCCGTCGATCGTGGGGCGGCTGGTGACGAAGCTGTACCGCTTCTGCCGCGGGATCGAGGTACCGCCGGACGAGCCGGTGCACGGCTGCCGCGAGGCGCAGATCATCCTGGGCGGGCTGCACCCGCGCGGCACGGGCGAGGAGTACCCCATCCCCGATGACAAGACCGACGCAGCGTACCTGAAGGCGATCTACGCCGACCCGGGGTCGTTCGGGACCTTCTATGAGCGCTACGGGCGCTGGCCGGTGGACGGGATCGGCTACCACCCGTACCCGGAGGAGATCCGGCTCTCGCTCCAAGAAAAGAACATGTACGTCGATATGGGCGTCCAGCGCATACGGCAGGCGCTGGTCGAGGCGGGCGATCCGTGTGTGCCGACGTGGATCACGGAGGTGGGGTACAACGTCGGCTTCGATGTGGACGGGCCGAGGGGGCCCATCCCGCAGCAGACCGAGGCGGGGCAGGCGGCGTTTCTGACCGACGTGTACACCTCGCTGGCGGCGCGGACGATCTGCGGCGGGCAGCGCGAGATCGCGCACATCTTCTGGTTCAAGTACGAGGACTTCCCGCCGGCGGACGACGAGTACGATCAAAAGGGGCGGCTGATCAACGCGGCTCAGCGCTGGGGGATCGTGCGCATCCCGTTCCGCACGCCGGCGCAGGGCGAGAACTGCCCGGGCGGGGCGTGCTACGACGTGAACGGGACGCCGGCGCTGTACCGGCTTTCGTACTACGCCTACCGCGAGCTGGCCGGGCTGCCGGTGCAGCGTATCTACGCGCCGGTCGTGCAGCGCTGAGTTGACAGATACCGGGTGGTGTGCTATAGTACGCGGGCGCAAGCGCAGGGCACCGTCTCACCGGCAACGGTAGACGGAGACAACCGGAAAACGAACTAGCACAGCCGAAAGGCGTGCTGGTTTTTCTTTCTGGGCCCGTGCGCCTGTACCTTACCAACAACAATGTGAGGCATGTGCGGTGCACCCGGCCGGAAACGGCTGGAAACACCATATCACGAAGAGTTTGATCCTGGCTCAGGACGAACGCTGGCGGCGTGCCTAATGCATG
>CALJIC010000029.1 GCA_937974195.1 uncultured Roseiflexaceae bacterium
TCCGTGGACGGCCTGCCGTCCTCCACACCTCCCGGCCCGCGAGTGCCACACAAAGTGTCCGTGGACGGCCTGCCGCCCGCAAGTGCGACACAAAAGTGTTCGTGGATGGCCTGCCGCCCGCCACTCTTCCCCGCTCACGAGTGCGGGAAATAAGCGTCCGTGGAGTGCCAGCGACCCACCACTCTTCCCGGCCCGCGAGTGCGGGAAACAAGCGTCGTGGAGAGCCAGTGACCCACCACTCTTCCCGGCCCGCGAGTGCCACACAAAGTGTCCGTGGACGGCCTGCCGCATCTCCCCGCGCGGAGATCAGCCGAGCCGCTTGCGCAGGTAGTAGCGGGTGTGGCTGCCGCCGATGCCCTCGAAGGTGCCGAAGACCTCGTAGCCGCACTTCAGGTAGAAGCCGGGCGCCTGGAAGCTGTGGGTGTCGAGCAGCACCTGCGTGCAGCCGCGCCGCGTCGCCTCCCGCTCGGCCGCATCCAGCAGCCGCCGGCCGTACCCCTGCCCGCGCAGGTCCTCGCGCACCCACAGGTTGTACACCTGCAGGTATCCGGCCCAGGTACCGCCCTCGATCCCAGCCACGATCGCGCCGGCCTCGTCGCGCACGAAGATCGTCAGCCCGCGGTAGTCGTCGATGCCCGTCGCGGCGATGTTGTGCTTGTTGATCTGCTCCACGAGGAAATCGCAGTCGGGCGGGGGCACGTGCTCCTCGACCCGGAGAGCGTCAGGCTCCATACGGCACCCATATATTCTTGACCTGCGTCGCGTGGCGCAGCAGGATCTGCGCGTCCGGCAGGCGCAGCCAGTCCTCGGGCGCGCCCTTGCCAGTCCAGGTGCGCTTCAGGTTCCCGGCCGAGGCCCGCTCGACCTCCGCCGCGCCCTCGGGCGAGCCGAAGTACCAGACCGCGTCGACGTCGGCATGCGCCGCCAGCACCGCCGCCAGCGCGTCCTTCGCGCCGGTCACGATGTTGACCACGCCCGCCGGCACGTCGCTGGTCTCAAGCACCTGGTACAGGTCGGTGGCGAGCAGCGGGTGGCGCTCGGACGGCACCATCACCAGCGCGTTGCCCATCGCGATCCCGGCCGCCATCAGCGCCACGAACCCCGCCAGCGGCCGCTCGTCCGGGCAGATGACGCCGATCACGCCGATCGGCTCGGGGATCGCCAGCGTGACGTTCCGCACCGGCGTGTGGTGCACCGCGCCGTCGTACTTGTCAGCCCACGCGGCGAAGGTGAACAGGTGCTCGATCGCCGCCTCGACCTCGGCCCGCGCCGCCTCCCGCGAGCAGCCGGTGGTGTCGCACAGGCGCTGCGCGAACTCCTCGGCGCGCGCGCTGAGGTTCTCGGCGATGTAGTAGACCACCTGCGCCCGGCCGTGCGCCGTCTGCCCGGCCCAGCCCGCGGCCCCGCGCGCTGCCTCGACGGCGTTGCGGATGTCCTTGCGGTTGCCCTCGCCCACCTGGCCCACCAGCTCGCCGCGCGCGCCGTACACCGGCCGGCTGTAGCCCGAGTCCGGCCGGGCCTGCTTGCCGCCGATGAACATCTTCGGGGTGCGGTCGATCGCCGGGAGCCCGCCGGGCGCCGGGCGCCGGGCGCCGGGCTGCTCCTGCCCGTTCGCGCCGTCCCCCGCCTCGGGCGCCACCGTGCGCGCAGCCTGCGGCGCGGGGCGCGCGACCGGCCGCACGTACTCGAACAGCCCCTCGCGCCCGCCCTCGCGCCCGAAGCCGCTCTCGCGGTAGCCGCCGAAGCCCGCGGCCGCATCGAACTGGTTGGTCGAGTTGATCCACACCACCCCGGCCTTGATCTGCCGCGCCACGTCCAGCGCCAGGTTGATGTCCTCGCTCCAGACGCTCGCCGCCAGGCCGTAGCGGGTGTTGTTCGCCAGCGCCACCGCCTCGGCCGGCGTGCGGAAGGTCATGCTCACCAGCACCGGGCCGAAGATCTCCTCCTGGGCGATCGTCGCCGCCGGGGACACCGCGGTGAACAGCGTCGGCGGGTAGAAGTAGCCGTCCGTCGGGCAGGCCCACGAGGGCTGCCACAGCTCGGCGCCCTCCTCGCGCCCCCGCGCCACCAGCCGCTCGATGCGCTCCAGCTGCGGCGGCGCGATGATCGCGCCGATGTCGATCGCCTTGTCCAGCGGGTCGCCCACCCGCAGCCGCTCCATCCGCTCGCGCAGCTTGCCGTGCAGCCGCTCCGCCACTCCCTCCTGCACCAGCAGCCGCGAGCCGGCGCAGCAGACCTGGCCCTGGTTGAACCAGATCGCGTCCACCACGCCCTCGACCACGCTGTCCAGGTCGGCGTCCTCGAACACGACGAACGGCGACTTGCCGCCCAGCTCGAGCGACAGCCCCTTGCCGCTGCCGGCGGTGGCGCGCCGGATGATCCGCCCCACCTCGGTCGAGCCGGTGAAGGCGATCTTGTCCACATCCGGGTGCCGGACGATCAGCTCGCCCACCGCGCCGTCGCCGGTGACGATGTTGACCACCCCTGGCGGCAGCCCGACCTCGCGGCAGATCTCGGCGAAGCACAGCGCGGTGAGCGGCGTCCACTCGGCCGGCTTGAGCACCACGGTGTTGCCCATCGCCAGCGCCGGCGCGACCTTCCAGGCCAGCATGAGCAGCGGGAAGTTCCACGGGATGATCTGCCCGCACACGCCCACCGGCGCGTAGCCCGGCAGCTCGGCCTCCATCAGCTGCGCCCAGCCGGCGTGGTGGTAGAAGTGCCGCGCCACCAGCGGGATGTCGATGTCGCGCGTCTCGCGGATCGGCTTGCCGTTGTCGAGCGTCTCCAGCACCGCCAGCAGCCGGCTGTGCTTCTGCACCTGGCGCGCCAGCGCGTACAGGTAGCGGGCGCGCACGTGCCCCGGCGTCCCCGACCACTCGCCGAACGCCCGGCGCGCCGCGGCCACCGCCGCATCCACCTCGGCCTCCGACGCCTGCGTGACGCGGGCCAGCGGCTGGCGGTTGGCCGGGTTGATCGTCTCGAACAGCCGCCCCTCGTCCACCGCCGTCCAGGCGCCGTCGATGAAGCAGCCGAACGCCCGCCCGCGCGCGTCGAGCCACTCCTGCGCCGGCTTCGCGCTCTCCGGTGCCGGGCCGTACGCCATCGTCTCAAGGATCTCGGCGACGCGAGAAGTCATGGGCTCGCTCCTGTGCGTAAGTTTTTATGTCAAACAGCGCCGGCAGCTCCGGCGGCGCGTTCCCGCTGCGGCCCGCGCCGTGCCGGCCGACACCCCGCCCGCGACTCCAACCTGCGGGCGCCTCCGTGTGCCCCGGGCTCCATCCGCGGCGCGCCGATCGTGCCCGCCGGCGCCACCAAGCCCGCGGTCACGCCATCGGGTGCCGGAAGCTCGCCGAGTACGCGCCGGTCACGAAGTGCTCAAGCTGCCGCTCGATGTCCCCCAGCAGCGAGCTCGCGCCGATGCGGAACAGGTGCGGCTTCAGCCACTCGTCCCCCAGCTCCTCCTTCATCAGGATCAGCCAGTCCAGCGCCTGCTTGGCCGTGCGGATGCCGCCGGCCGGCTTGAAGCCGACCGCGTAGCCGGTGCGCTCCTGGTAGGCGCGGATGGCGCGCACCATCGTCAGGCTCACCGGCAGCGTCGCGTTGACGCTCTCCTTGCCGGTCGAGGTCTTGATGAAGTCCGCCCCGGCCATCATGCACACCAGGCTGGCGCGGTACACATTGCGCAGCGTCGCCAGCTCGCCCGTGGCGATGATCGCCTTCAGGTGCGCATCGCCGCACGCCTCGCGGAAGGCGCGCACCTCGTCGTACAGCGCCCGCCAGTTGCCCGTCAGCACGTGCGCCCGGGTGATCACGATATCGATCTCGCGCGCCCCGGCCCGCACCGACTCCTCGATCTCGCGCACGCGCAGCTCGAACGGGTTGAGCCCGGCGGGGAAGCCGGCCGACACCGCCGCCACCGGGATGCCGCTGCCGCGCAGCGCCTCGACCGCCGTCGGGACGTAGGCGTGGTAGACGCACACCGCGCCCACCCGCACGCGCTCCGGGCTGACCCCCAGCGCCTCCAGCAGGTCGTCGCGCACCGGGCGGCGCGCCTTGGCGCACAGGCGCATCACGTTGCCGGGGGTGTCGTCGCCCGAGAGGGTCGTCAGGTCCATGCACTGGATCGCGCGCAGCAGCCAGGCCGCCTGCCACTCCTGCTTCACGGTGCGGCGGCCGGGGAGCGTGGCCGTGCGCCGCTCGACCGCGCTGCGGTTGACGCGCGCCGCCTCGACCCAGGCCAGGTCCAGCTCACAGCCGGGGTTGCGCTCGGCCTGCTCGGCCGCGGCAAGCGCCGCGCCGCGCTTGTGTGTCTTCAGCATACGCATTCCCTATCGCTTCTTCCGCCGCTCTGCCGCAGAAAACAGGGTCCGCGGAGGCGCGCCGCCGCACCTCCCGCTCACTCCGGCCAGTCGATCGTCACCATGATCCGGCCATCCTCAACCGACACCGGGTAGGTCGGGATGCGGATGCCGACCGGCGGGACGATCGCCTTGCCGGTGCGGACGTTGTAGGTCCAGCCGTGCCACGGGCAGGTGACGGTGTCGCCGATCAGCACGCCCGCCGAGAGCGGCCCGCCCTCGTGCCGGCACGAGTCCCCAAATGCGAAGACCGTCCCTTCGACGTTGGCGAGGGCGATCGGCAGGCCATCCACCTCGACGTAGGCCATACGGCCCGGCGGCAGGTCCGCCAGGTCAGCGACGTGAACGATCTCGCGCGGCATGGCCCTATTGTAGCACGCCAGCACCCGCCAAGCACCGCCCGCCGCAGGGCGTCGCAGCGCGGCAGCCCGTATTGCGCCTCCAGGCGATGTTTGCTATAATGCCCCCTCGGGCACGGGGAGGTCGCATAGTGGTCTAGTGCGCGGCACTGGAAATGCCGTACGGGGGTAACCCCGTCGTGGGTTCAAATCCCACCCTCCCCGCCACCGCTGAAAAAGAGCAAGCGGCTGTTGTTCGCCACAACAGCCGCTCGTCTTTTTCTAGACCAGGTACAGCTCGCGCTGGCGGTTGGAGAGGAACCGGCAGCCGTCCTCGGTCACCAGCACGTCCTCCTCGATCCCCAGGTACCCCGCCGAGGTCATGACGCCCAGCTCGAGCGTGTAGACGTGCCCGGCCTCCACCACCTGCTCCGGCGAGGCCCCGTAGCGCTCCCAACGCGGCCCGAGCAGCGGCCCGCCATCGTGGCACGCCCGACCGAGCCCGTGGCCGAAGGCGTGGCGGTACTCCTCGTAGCCATTGTCGACGATCACCTCGCGCGCCACCGCGTCCACCTCCCAGCCGCGCACGCCCGGCCGCAGCGCCGCCGCGCCGGCGTCGATCGCCTGCAGCACGACCTGCAGCGCGCGCTGGATCTCCGGCGGCGGCCCGTCCTCGCCCGGCCGGCGCACGTACCACATGCGCTGGATGTCCGAGCAGTAGCCCTCCTGGCGCACCCCCAGGTCGATGTGCACCAGGTGCCCCGGCTCGACGAAGATATCGCTGCGCGGCGCGGCGTGGCCCGGGTCGGACTCCGGCCCGCTGTTGACGATCGGGCAGCCCTCCCACGACCAGGCGCTCTCGAGGCCGCGCCGCCGGAACTCGTCGTGCACGAAGGCGCCGATCTCCGCCTCGCTCGCCCCGACGCGGATGCGCTCGCCGACCAGCCGGACGATCTCCTCGGTGGTGGCGACCGCCGCGCTGATCCGCGCCACCTCGCCGGGGGTCTTGCGCGCCCGCAGCCGGCTCAGCAGCGGCGCGGCGCTCGTCAGGCGCTCCGCATACGGGCTACCGCGCAGCATCTCCTGCAGCAGCAGGTACATGCCGTGCGTGAGCCCGTCGGCCGTCGCGTCGTCCTGGCTGTAGTTCAGTCCGATGCTCCGCGGGTCGAGCCGGGCGAGCTGGGCGAGCAGCGGCTCGCGCATGCCCTCGTCGTAGGGAATGACCTCGCCGAAGATCCCCGCCGCGCGGATGTCCGGGGCGTCGTAGCGCCCGACGATCGCGATGCGCTCGCCGCCGCGCCCGATGATGAACGCCGAGTTCCAGGTGACGTCCGACCCCACCACCAGCTCGACGCCCGGGTCGGGGCGCACGGCCGTCTCGCGAGCGAAGGTGAGCCAGCAGTCGAGCCCGACCTCGGCCAGCAGCGCCTGTGCCTGATCGGCCTTCTCGCGATGGATCATGGGCAGCTCCTCAGTCACTCTGCCTGCGCCGGAGGCGATTATAGCACTGAGAACTAAGAACCGGCCTGTGCACCGAGAACCGAGAACCCGCCTGTGCACCGAGAACCTAGAACCGGCCTGTGCACCGAGAACCTAGAACCGGCCTGTGCACCGAGAACCGAGAACCCGCCTGTGCCCCGAGAACCGAGAACCCGCCTGTGCACTGAGAACCTAGAGCCGGCCTGTGCACCGAGAACCGAGAACCCGCCTGTGCACCGAGAACGAGAACCCGCCTGTGCCCCTCCTTCCGGCAGAAGGCAACCCTGGACAGCCGGCGGCCGCCGCCCTCCCTGCAGCCCTCCTGCCGGCGGGAAGCTGCCCCGACTACCTGCGCTCTCCTCCCGGAGGAAGGCTACCCTGGACGGCCTGTGGCCTCCGAACCTCCCCGAGCCTGCCACACATCCCAACGGTCGGCACGACCATGTCGGTTCTGCTGGGGTGTTCCAAAAACGGAGGCGCAGCCGGCGCGGGGAGTCCCTTCGCGCCGGCTGCGCCCTCGCTGCCCTCTGAATGCTGCTACCGCGACGGCCGCGGCGGCAGGCCGCCGTCCGCGGCGCCGCGCCCCGCCACGCCGGAGGCGGCCGCGAGCGCGCTTTGGGGTGCGCCCACGACCATGCCGGCGATGTTGTTGTACGCGCCGCCGCGCTGCTCGTGGCCCTCGTACACCACGCCGTAGCTCGTCGCGGCGTTGGCCGAGTCCACCTGCGCGTAGAGCTGCGTCCCGCCCGCGAGCGCCGCGGGCAGATCGCTCAGCTCCGGCCGGTAGAAGGCGTCCCCGACCGCCAGCGTCAGCGCCTCGCCCGGGCCGAGCGGCAGCGCCGCCCCGGTCACGCCCCACGCCGCGCCCAGGCCGCCGAGCATCTGCCAGGTCTGGTTCACGCCCGTCGGGGCGCGCTGCGGGCTGATGTAGAGGTCGACCCAGAACGGCTGCGATACCGCCTCCGTCCCCTGGTTGCGGATCGTCACGGCGATGCCGGAGCCGGTGACCTGGATCTGCTCGACGACCAGGTCCGGCGCGCCCGGCTGCACGAGGAGCGGCAGGAAGATCACCCGCGCGACCGGGGTGACGGTCGGATCTGCCATGCCCGGCACGTCCGGGTCGTCGCTCAGCACCGCCGCGACGTTCGACCCGGCCACGCTGGCCTGCGCGGCGAGCTGCGCCACCCCGACCGGCAGCAGGTCAGCGACGGTCACGTCGAAGGTGACGCGCACCGTCTTGCCGGCCGGCAGCGTGCCGATCGGGATCGTCACCGTCGCCGCAGGCGCGGCCGCCAGGTGCGCGTCGGGTACCGGCGCGCGGCGTGCGCCGGCCGGCAGGGTGTTGGCCATGAGCGCGTGGGGCTGGCTGCCGGCCGGCAGATCCCCGCGCCCGAGGACGTGCCCGAGCTCGTGCGCCACCACCGTCAGCAGGTCCATCCGGCCGTACGCCGGGCTCCCGGCGGCCGCGCGCCGCTCGTCGCCCACGCGCCCGGCGGCGAACTCCGCGTCGTCGTCGGGCGTCGCGTCCACGAACCAGCCCCAGCCCGCAGCGTCGCGGTCCAGCGTCACGCTGCCCCTGTTCAGGTCAGCCGCAGCCAGCCGCCCGCCCTTCAGGTCGCCGACCTGGAGCGTGACGCCGCGCAGCCGGGCCAGGTCGGCCGCCGGGAGGCCGGTCGCGGCCCAGCGGTCGACCGCCGCGGCGGCGAGCGAGTCGAGCTGCGCCTGCGTCAGCTGCGCCTCGGCCACGCCCGCGCCCTCGCCGCCGGCCGCCAGCAGCGGCGCGACCGGCGTGTCGCAGTCGCCGGCGGTGTAGTTGACGGCGATCTCCGGCGGCATGGCCGGCTCGACATACACACCCGCGCCGGCGCCATTCGTGTCCTTGCCGGCCACGTACCCCTCGACCTGTGAGGCCGTCGCACCGCTCGGCGGCGTCAGGCCCTGGATGTCGAACTCCGTCCCGGCGTACTGCTCCAGGTACTGGTCGGCGATCGCGCCCTTGGTCCCAGAAACATCCACGGCGATGTTGTTGTTCGCCAGGTTCACGCACAGCCGGCTGTTCTCGCCCGATGTCCCGTTGCCAGCGTGCATGCCGATACCGGCGTAGGGCTCGGGCCCCGTGCCCTCGCTGATCGTATTGCCGGTGATCGTCGCGTTCACGTTCGTGCCCACGCCGCCGCGCGACTGGACGTCGATCCCAACCAGGCCGAACCGGGAGATCGTGTTGTTGGCGATCTCGACCGTGATGCTCCCCGAGCCCTCTGCCACCACCCAGATCGCGTGCGCCAGAGAGCCGGTGGTGGACTGGACGTCCGAGTTGTCCCTGACCCACCCCTGCAGCAGCGAGCCCGCGCCGCCGTTGTTGGCGATGTTGATCGCGGTGAGCTGGGCGGAGATGATCGGGTTGTTGGAGATGTTGAAGGTGACGTCGCCGTTCCCGCCGGACGAGACGTTCACGCCGACACCGTTACCGGCGACGGTGTTGCCGGTGAAGGTGAAGTCGTGCACCACGCCATCGCCCTCGACGTTCACCCGGACACCCTCAGAGCGGTTGTTCTGGAAGGTGCTGCCGGTGACGCTGACCGTGTTCACCACGCCGTTCCCGCCCGGCGGCAGGTTGATGAAGAAACCGTCCTCCCCGTTGAGGCTCGCTTTCGTGTCATTGAAGGTGCTGTCCGTGACCGTGAGGCTGTTCAGGGTGCCGGAGGAGATGTCGATCCGCACGTTGAACGAGTGCGAGCCGCTCACCGTGCTGTTGGTGATCGCGGCGTCGCCCAGCAGGCCGGTGAGCTCCACGCCGCTCTCGCCCACCGCGTCGCCGTTGTTCAGCACCTGGCTGCGGTTCAGCGTGAAGCCGGTCACGTTCACGCCTCGGATACCGTCATCCCTGCCGTCGACGATCTTCATGAAGTTCAGGCTGACGTTGGTGACGTTGTTCAGCGACACCCCGGCGCCGGTGCTCTGCTGGATGACGCCGCCGGAGCCGTCGGTCGACCCGACGCCGCTGATGGTGAATCCGCCGCTGCCGGTGTTGCTCAGCACGATGCCGTTGGGGGCGCCGTTCGTGCTGACGCTGCGGAACGTCACGCCGCCCGGCCCAATGGTGGTGTTGGAGATGTTCACCCCCGTGCCAGTCCTGGTGGTGATGGTGTTGCTCGCGCCGGTCACGGTTACCGTGCCGCTGTTCGTCGCGGTGAAGGCGGCGTTCCCGCCGGTGTCGAGATTCACGCCGCCGGTGAAGACGAAGCTGGCGCCGGGGTTGTTGTTCAGGTACACGCCGGTGCCGTCGCCGTCGATCGTGTTGCTGAACGTCACCGTGCCGCCGCTCTTGTTGACGATGCGGACCTGGCGGCCGCCGACGTTCAGGATCGCGCCGCTGTAGCTGATCGATAGGTCGCCGCCGTCCACCGTGAAGGCGTCGGACGTGGCGCCGCTGAGCGTGCCGCCGCCCAGCACAAGCGTATCGCCGGCATTCACCGAATTGACGTCGACCAGCCTGATGTTGTTCATCCCGCCGCTCGACGTGACGCCGGCGAACTCCGCGTCCAGCTTCCCGGTCGACAAGTTGAGCGCCTGCGCCGTGCGGTTGATCAGCACGTCGCGCACCTTGAGCGTTCCGAAGTTCGACCCATTGATGCCGATGCCGGCCGAGCCGCCTAGCGTCACCCCACGGATGTCGTTGTCGGTGGCGAGCGTGATCAGATTGCCGGATGTGTTCGCAAGCACCGGCGCCGTGCCCTGACCGGGCATGGCCGGCTGGAACTGATGGAGCGTGACCCCGTAGTCGCTCAGCGCCGCCGCCAGGCTGTGGCCCTGGCCGATCAGCCGCTGGCCGGCCTCCAGCACGATGTTGCCGTCGTAGCTGCCGCTGTAGATGAAGATGAAATCGTCTTGGTCGTCTAGGTCGAACTCGCCGAGATTGTCCAGGCTGGGGTACGGCCTGTGGAAGCGGCCGTCACCCGCGCCGGGCGCGCTGGCGTCCACGAACCAGATCACTTCCTCCACCGTGATCTGCACCCGCGCCGTGTCCAGGCCGCCTGGGCTGGTGAGCTGGTAGTAGAACTCATCGGTGCCCTCGAAGCCCGGCGCCGGCTCGTAGCGGAAGGCGCCGTTCGGCATCATCACCACCAGGCCTAGATTAACGGTGGAGATCGCGTCCGTGCCGTTCGCCAGCGTGCTGTTGGCGGTCTCGAGCGTCGGGCCGAAGCGGATGTCGGTCAAGGTCATGAACTGGTCGTTCGCCTGCAAGTCCGACGCGCCGTCCGGCACCTGCAGCGGGATATTGCCGACGATCGGGCCGTAGCTGTCATCAGCGGCCACCGGCGGCGTGGAGAAGGTGAAGGTGTAGTCGGCCACCATCAGGTCCGGCGGGTCGCCGTTGTCGGCGTCGGCGATCTCTTCCGCCACGACGGTGACGGTGCAGGTGGCGCCTGCCGGCAGGCCGCCGTTCGGAACCAGCCCGACGCCGGTGGCGGGCGAGCTGGTGTTCAGCGTGAATGTCCGCGTCGAGCCGTGGCACTCCAGCGCGAACGAGGCTGCGCTGAAGGCGACGCTCTCGCTAAAAGTGATCGTGATCGGGCTCGTCAGCGTGACGCCGGTGGCGTTGTTCGCCGGGAGGGTGCTCGTCACGCGCGGCGGCGAGTCCACCTCGAAGCTGAAGACGTAGTCCGCCGCCAATGTGTCCGGCGGATCGGCCGCGTCGGTGTCCGCCACTCTGGCGGCGTAGATCGTCACGCTGCAGCTCTCGCCCACCGCGAAGTCGGCGCTCGGGTCGATCGTGTAGCTCTGCGGCCCGCCGCTCACCGTCACATCGCTCAGGCCGCGCGTGCCGCTCGTCGCGCAGGCGATCTGCAGCCACTCGCCGCTCACGCTCACGTCCTCGCTGAACGTGACCGTGATGCTGGCGTTCGTCGCCACGTTGGCGGCCCCGTCGCCCGGCGTCGTGCTCGTGACCTCCGGCGCAGCGTCCACCTCGAAGCTGAAGACGTAGTCCGCCACCAATGTGTCCGGCGGGTCGCCGGCGTCCACATCAGCCACCTGCGCGGCGTAGATCGTCACGGCACAGCTCTCGCCGGCCGCGAAGTCGGCGTTCGGGTCGATCGTGTAGCTCTGCGGCCCGCCGCTCACCGTCACATCGCTCAAGCCGCGCGTGCCGCTCGTCGCGCAGGCGATCTGCAGCCACTCGCCGCTCACGCTCACATCCTCGCTGAACGTGGCCGTGATGTTGGCGTCGGTCGTGACGCCGGCGGCGCCATGGGCCGGGGTGGTGCTCGTCACGCTCGGCGGCGAGTCCACCTCGAAGCTGAAGACGTAGTTCGCCGCCAGCGTGTCCGGCGGGTCGCCGGCGTCCACATCCGCCACCTGCGCGGCGTAGATCGTCACGCTGCAGCTCTCGCCGGCCGCGAAGTCGG
>CALJIC010000030.1 GCA_937974195.1 uncultured Roseiflexaceae bacterium
GCGGAGCCTGCTGAAGAGGAGCCGGTCGAGGCTGCGGAAGCCGCCGCGCCTGAGGTGTCCGCGCCTGAGGCGTCCACGCCTGAGACGCCCGCGCCGGAGACGGCGGAGGTGGAGGATCTGCAGGAGGCGCTGGCGAGCGGGGTGATTCAGCCGTTCTCGTTCGCGGACCTGGGGCTGAGCGAAGAGGAGATCGCCGCCCTCGGGCTGGCGGAGCAGACGACGGGCGAGAGCCAAGCGCCTGAGGCAGCGCCCGCGGAGCCGGTTGCCGAGCCTGCTGAAGAGGAGCCAGTCGGGTCCGCAGAAGCGGCGGCGCCAGAAGCGGCGGCGCCGGAAGCCGCCGCGCCTGAGGCGTCCGCGCCGGAGACGGCGGAGGTGGAGGATCTGCAGGAGGCGCTGGCGAGCGGGGTGATTCAGCCGTTCTCGTTCGCGGACCTGGGGCTGAGCGAGGAGGAGCTCGCCGCCCTCGGGCTCAGCGAAGGGAGCGCGGAGACCCCGGCCGAGCAGGCTGCCGAGGCGCCGGCCGCCGATGCTGAGAGCGACGAGCCGGTGCTCGACGCCGACCTGCGGCCCTTCTCCCTGGCCGACCTGGGGCTTTCGGACGAGGAGATCGAGGACCTGAACCTCGATACGGCCTACGACGACGCCGATGAGACGCGCCTCGGGCTGACCGAGGAAGAGCTCGCCGGCCTCGACCTGGGCGGGGATGTCGACTGGTCCAAAGTCAGCCCGCCGCCGGATACGCCGCCCGCGCAGCCCGAGCAGGTCATCAGCGGCGACCTCGTCATCGATCGGCTGATCGCCCTGGGCCGCGAGCAGGGCTTTGTGGACATCTCCGATATTATCGGCGCCGTCGCGGACCCGGAGGCCGAGGCCGCCCGCATCGAGGAGATCGGCCGGGCGCTGCACGCCGCCAAGATCGAGATCCGCGATGGCGACGAGGTGGTCGATATGGACGCCGAGTACGAGGAGGAGGAGCAGCCCTCCGCCGAGCCGGCGCCCGAGACCTCTCCGCCTACGGCGACGGTGGCCGGGGAGGAGGTCACGCCCTTCTCGCTGCGCGACCTGGGCCTCTCGGATGAGGAGATCGCCATGCTCGGGCTCGGCGCCGAGGAGGGTCAGCCGGCGGAGGCGGCCGGCGACGCCGGCCAGATCGCCGCGCAGGAGCCCTCGTCGCTGCCAGAGGAGGCGCCGACGATGGAGCCCTTCTCGCTGAGCGATCTGGGCCTGTCCGACAGTGAGCCGGAGCCGGCGGAGACCGCCGAAGCCACCCTCCCGCCCGAGCCGCCGTCTGCGCCCGCCGATGAGCAGCCGGCGCTCGAGCCGTTCTCGCTGGGCGAGCTCGGTCTGACCGAGGAGGAGATCGCGTCGCTCGGGCTCAGCGAGGATGCGACGGCCACGCCGTCACCGGTGCCGGGCGAGGCCGCCGCGCCCGACGTGTCCGCCGATCCGGCCGAGCGCCTGGCTGAGGCCCAGCCGGAGGCGGCTGCCGCACAGCCTGCTCCGGCGCCGCAGCCGAGCGCCAGCGACCGCGGCGACGCAGGCGGCGCGAGCAGCGCAGAGCGCCAGAGGCCGCCGGCGACCACCGGCAACGACCTGCTCGACACCTTCCTGAGGCAGCTCGAGGAAGAGCCGGACAACCATGTGCTGCGCCTGTCGATCGCACGCGCCGGCGAGCAGTTCGGGCTGCCGGATCTGGCGGTGCAGCAGTATCGTGACCTGATTAAGCGCGGCGCGCTCCTCGACGAGGTAGTGGCAGACCTGAGCGATCTGATTGCCGAGCATGAGGACGAGCAGACGCTGCGGCGGCTTCACCGGACGCTCGGCGACGCCTACTCCAAGCTAGGCCGCTTCCGTGAGGCAATGGAAGAGTATAGCTGGATCAGCGGTAGTCCACGCGCTGCCAAGTAAGCGGAAAGGTTAAACCAATGCGCCGCATCGTCGAAGATCTGATCCGAGTTGATGGCGTTATCGGAAGTCTGCTCGTCGGAAAGGATGGGCTCGTCGTCGCCAGTACGCTCATGGACGAGGAGGACGCCGAGATCCTCGGCGCGATGTCTGCTGCGGTCTTCGGCGAGATCGACAAGGCCACCAAGCGTATCGGCGTCGGGACCCTGATCGACACCATCATCGATGCTGAGCAGGGCTCGATCCTGATGCTCGAGGCGCGCGAGCTGATCCTGGTGGTGATCACGCAGCGCATGGTCAACCTCGGGCTGGTCAAGATGCAGATGCGCGCGGCGTCCAAGCGCATCAGCGAGGCTGTGCCGATCTAGTCCCCGGCGATCGAGTACAAAGAAGGGGTGGAGGTCAATGGCTCCGGCTCTGCCGGCGTCACTGACCTCCACCCCTTGCTGTTCTTGCCCGTGTCCTAGGGCTCGTCGCCGCTCTGCGGCTCCTCGGGCTCGAGGCCCTGCGGCTCGTCGAGGCCCTGTGGCTGCGGCAGATCTCCCGGCTCAGGCGATGGCGGCGGCGGCGTTCTGGTCGGCCGCGGCGTGGTGCTCGCCGACGGATGGGGCGTGGTAGTCGCCGACGGATCGGGCGTGCTGGTCGGCCGCGGCGTATTGGTCGCCGTTGGCTCAGGCGTGTCGGTCGCCGTTGGCTCGGGCGTGTCGGTCGGCGGCACGGGCGTCGCCGTTGGCTCAGGCGTGTCGGTCGCCGTTGGCTCGGGCGTGTCGGTCGGCGGCACGGGCGTCGCCGTCGGCGGCTCAGGCGTGTCGGTCGCCGTTGGCTCAGGCGTGTCGGTCGGCGGCACGGGCGTCGCCGATGGCGCGCGCGTCGGCCGGGTTGGGCGCGGCGGCACAGGCGTCGGCGGCGGCGGCTCGGTCGGCTGCGCCGTGATCGCGATCGATGTCGCCGTCGGCGGCGGCAGCGCCGGTGGCTCAGGCGAGTTCGTCGGCGGCGGAGGAGGCGTGTTCGTCGGCGCCGGCCGCTCGTTATCCGGCCTGGACGTGCTCGTCGGCGGCGGCGTGTTGCTCGCCGTGGCCGTCGGCGCCACAACCGCGGTGTCGGTGCTGACCGGAGCCGTTGTGGACGTCGCGCGCGGCGCGCCCGGCTCACGCGATGCGGGCGTCGATGTGGCCGCCGGCGCCCCTGGCTCCCGGATGATGATCGGCACCGCCGGAGTGGCGAGCGGCACGCTAGGAGTCGCCGTGGGGCGCACTGTTCTGGTCGGCGTCGCGCTGCTGGTGGGCGCGCCGGCAACCGTGGTGGCTCTGGCGGCCGGCTGCTCTTCGAGCGACTGCGTGATGCTCTCGATCTGGTCGCGGGTCTCGTCGAGGGCCGTGCTGGCGTCCGGGGCCTCGCTTGCCACCTCGTCGAGCACCTGCTCGACCTGTACCAGCAGCTTGCTCAGCTCCGGCTGCATCTCAGCCGCCTCCGGCTGCGAGGCCACGACGACCGCCGCCTGGACGTGGGCGACCAGGCTCGAGAGCGTCTGCGCGATCAGCTCCGGCTCGGGGTCCATCGCGGCGAGCTTGTCCATCTCGGCCAGGCGGCGCTGCGCATAGTTGACGTGCAGCCGCCCGCGCGTCTCGGCGTCGGTGGCCAGCTGGATGCTCAGGTCCTCGCGGGCGATCTTCCAGGAGTAGAGCGGCTCGCCGGGGATGCTCTGCGCCGAGACGCTGTCGACAGTCGCGAACGTCACCGCGGTGACGAGCACCGCCGCGACCGTGCGGGTGGCGAGCTGGCGCGAGATGCGCGTCCTGCGGCGCGCGTAGCGCGGCGCCATCTGCTCGGCGATCGCCTGGAACTCGCGGGCGCCGGTGTGCAGCCAGCGCTCCATCTCGGGCGGCAGCGGCAGGGCAGCCTCCGCACGCAGCAGCTCGTCGACGCGGAGGAGCGGCTCGAGATCGGCGGCATACGGAGCGAAGGCCTCGAGGCACGCCTCGATGCTCTCCCCCTCGCCGATTCGCGCAAGCGCCTGATCGAGGGCCTCGCTGAGCCCTGCCGGCGCGCTGCGATGTTTGCTCTGCATCAACCTCGGCCTCTGCCTGCTCGCTACTCGATCTGGCTTACCGCACCGACCGACCTGGCCTTCACCGTCTCGCCGCCCTCGCGCTCAAGGATCTGCTGGAGCGCCTGGAGCGCCCGGTGCTGGAGGGCCTTCACCGCGCCCTCCGTCTTCCCCGTCGACGCGGCGATCTCCTGGTTCGTCATATCGGCGAAGTACCGCAGCGTCAAGACCTGTTGCTGGTCGTCGGTGAGCTGGCTGATCGCGTGCTGGAGCGATACCCGGTCGAACACCGACAGCACTGCGTCCTGGCCGCGCGGATCGGCGATCTCAATGCTCTCGTCGAGCGGCGTTGAGACGGCGCGCTTCCGCCGCGCCTGGCCGATCAACACGTTCCCGGCAATCGTGTACAGCCAGCCGAGGAACGACTTCTCGCCACGATACTCGAACCCGCCGATGCCTTTGATCACCCGCACAAACACTTCCTGCGTCAGATCCTGAGCTGTCTCCTGCTCGCGAGTGCGCAGGTAGAGAAAGCGCAGGATGTTGCCGGCATAGCGGCGATACAGGTCGCCGAACGCTCCTGCGTCGCCGGCCTGCGCCCGCGCAATTATCTTCGGCAGCTCGAGATCGGACTCAGTTACCATACCCTTCCCGACGTTCGTCCTACCGGCGGCCGGGCGCGTCGATGAAGGTTCAGGCTGCCTCACCTAGTACCAACGCGACCACTCTCGCAGAAGTTACGCGCCACGCGCGACCATTTCTGGAGCTGCTCTGGTGTCTGTAGTAATTCGCCGCCAAGCGCTTTTATTATAGCCTATGCAGGCGATTCCGCCATATGAGCAAGCTGTTAAGATCGCATTACAGTCTGCCCCAGCGGCGCCACCGAGCAGCTCGCCCCACGTGCGCTCTGATCATCTATAATACGTGCGGCACATGTAGCAGAAGAAAGAGCCATGAAGATCGCTATTATTGGGCTTCCCAACAGCGGCAAGACGACGGTGTTCAACGCGCTGACGCGCGGCACAGCCGAGACCGCTGCCTATAGCTCCGGCCTGCTGGAGCCGAACATCGCCACCGTCAAGGTTCCGGACCCGCGGCTCCCGGTGCTGGCCGAGATGTTCGACCCGAAGAAGGTCACGTACGCCGATGTCCAGTACGTGGATGTGGGCGGGCTCGGCGGCGGCGCCGAGCGCGGGGCCGGCCTTCCGCCGGCGCTGCTGAACTACATCGGCGGCGCAGACGCGCTGCTGCACGTCGTCCGCGCCTTCCAGGACGAGGCGGTGCCGCACCCGGAGGGCACGGTGGACCCGGCGCGCGATGTGGAGGCGGTCGACCTCGAGCTGGCCTTCTCGGACCTGGCGATCATCGAGCGCCGGCTGCAGCGCCTCAACGCCGAGATCGGCAAGATGTCCTCGAAGGAGCGCGAGCAGCGCATCGCCGAGCGTGACCTGCTGGTGCGGCTGCAGGGGCTGCTCGAGGGCGGCCAGCCGATCCGCGACGTGGACCTGAGCGACGACGAGGAGCGGCTGATCCGCGGCTACCAGTTCCTCACCGCCAAGCCGCTGCTGCTGGTGCTGAATATCGGCGAGGACCAGCTGCAGAGCCCGCCGCAGCTGGCCTACGAGCACAAGCGCAGCGATGTGGTGGCCCTGTGTGGCAAGATCGAGGCCGAGCTGGCGCAGCTGGACGACGAGGACGCGCGCACGTTTATGGAGGACCTGGGGATCGAGGAGCCGGCGCGCGACCGGGTGATCGCCCGCTCCTACGATCTGCTCGGTCTGATCAGCTTCCTTACCGCCGGCCCCGACGAGGTGCGGGCCTGGACCATCCGCCGCGGCACGCCGGCAGTAGAGGCGGCCGGGGCGATTCACTCGGACATCCAGCGCGGCTTCATCCGGGCCGAGATCGTCGCCTACGAGGACCTGGTGCGCGCCGGGAGCATGGCCGAGGCGAAGAAGCAGGGCACGGTGCGCCTGGAGGGCAAGCAGTACATCGTGCAGGACGGCGACGTGTGCCACTTCCTGTTTAATATCTGACACGGTTTGCGCGGTCGTTGGGCGGGCCGCCTGCCCCTCCGGGAGGGTGTGGAGGCTGCCTGTGTAGGCTCCCCGCCGGAAGATTTCGGAGAGCCGCAGACCGGGCCGCTTTCTGCAGGGAGGTATGGAGGGCCAGCGGCCCTCCACGGAGCTTTATCGCCACGGAGCGATGGAACGCAGGCCGCCGCGTAAGCCCTATACCTGAGCGCCATGTTCAAACGCCCCTGGACGCTGCGCGCCAACGAGCTGCAGCTGCTGATCACCGCCCTGCTGTTCTTCGCCGCCGGCTACGTGCTGGTGGTGGAGGCCACCGGCAGGGAGGATCTCGTCCCCACCGCGCAGGGTGTCGCCGACATCCTGTGGCCCTCGGTGCTGCCGTTTCTGCTCTTCCTGGCCGTCTCGCTCGGGATGAGCTGGCGCATGCCATCGGCGGACCAGCTGATCCTGCCGCTCGTCGCGCTGCTCGCCGGCCTGGGCCTGATGCTGATCGCCCGGCTGGAGCCGAGCCTCAACGAGCTCTACTTCTGCAGGACCGAGGCCGGCGACCTCGTGCCGTGCTACGAGGGGGTCGACGCGCGCCAGTCGCTGTGGGTCACCTTCGGCGTGATCGTCCTCTCGGTGATCCTCTTCGTACCGTGGGACGAGCTGTTCCTGCGCTACCAGCGCACGACGCTGATGGACTGGCTGGACCACCACCGCTATGTGTGGCTGGCGCTCGGCATCGTGCTGATCCTGGCGACGTTCGCCTTTGGGGTGGACCCGAACAACAGCGGCGTGCGCGCGTGGTTCAACTTCGGCTTCTTCCTGTTCCAGCCCTCCGAGCTGCTGAAGATCATCCTGGTGCTGTTCCTGGCCTCCTACCTGAACGAGCACCGCGAGCTCGTGGCGGGCGGCTACCAGCTCGGGCCGATCACGCTGCCGCCGCTGCCGTACCTGATCCCGTTGGCGGCGATGTGGGGCCTGGCGATGGCGTTGATCATCGCCCAGCGCGACCTGGGGGCGGCGCTGATGCTCTTCAGCGTGTTCCTGGCGATGCTGTACGTCGCCACCGGCAATGGCTGGTATGTGCTCACCGGCCTGGGCGCGTTCGCCGCCGGATCGTACCTGCTCTACACGGTCGTCTCGGTCGTCAAGACGCGCGTGGCGATCTGGCTTGACCCGTGGTCGTCGGCGCAGGGCACGGGGTATCAGATCGTGCAGGGCGCCTACGCCCTGGCCTCGGGCGGCGTGTTCGGCAGCGGACTCGGGCGGGGCTACCCGGCGGTGGTCTCGGCGGCCCACACGGACTTCATCTTCACCGCGCTGGCCGAGGAGCTCGGGCTGGCCGGCGCGATCGGCGTGCTGGTGGCCTACCTGCTGCTAGTGTTCCGCGGCTACCACATCGCCCTGCGCGTGCCCGGCCGGTTCCGCGGCTTCGAGCAGCTGATCGCCGTCGGCCTCACGACGATCCTGGCGGTGCAGACCTTCATCATCATCGGCGGGAACCTGCGCCTCATCCCGCTCACCGGCATCACGCTGCCCTTTATCTCCTACGGCGGCTCGTCGGTGCTGGTGAACTTCCTGATCATCGGGCTGCTGCTGCGGATCTCCGCCGGCGACGGGCGCGCGGTCGCGTGATGGCGCATCGGTGGAGGAAGAAGGGTTCGGGGTAACGCCAGGGGGAGACGCCCCGGCGCGGCGTTTTCTCTACGGGTGATACAGCAGTGTTGGCGCCGTCACGGGCTGCGTGGCAGCACCACGGTGAAAGTGGAGCCGCGGCCCGGCGCGCTCCGCACCGACACCTGCCCGCCGTGCGCCTCGACCACGTGCTTGACGATCGCCAGGCCGAGGCCTGCGCCGGGGTACGGGCGCGCCAGCGTGTCGTCCACCTGGTAGAACGGCAGGAAGATCTTCTCCTGGGACTCGGGCGGGATGCCGACGCCGGTGTCCTGCACGCGCACGATCGCCCGCGACGGCTCGTCGACGAGGATCACGCCGACTTTGCCGCCGCGCGGCGTGAACTTGATCGCGTTGTCGATCAGCGCGCGCATCGCCTGCTCGATCCCCACCGGGTCGCCGTGGTACACCGCGGCCGGCTGCAGCGATGCGCTGAGGGTGATGCCGGCGTCCCCGGCCGCGTGCTGGAACTCGGCGAGCAGCCCGCGCAGCACATCGTGCAGGCTCACCTCGGTCCGGCGCAGATCGCCTGAGCGGACCTCCTGAAGGTAGAGCAGGTTGTTGAGGATGCGCGACAGCGTGCGGGCGTTGCGCGCCACCACCGAGATCGCCTGCGTCTGCACATCGTTCAGCGGGCCGAGGGTGCGGCGCTCGAACAGCTCCAGGTAGCCGAGGATGGACGTGAGCGGCGTGCGCAGCTCGTGCGAGAGCGTCGCCAGGAACTGGCTCTTCATGCGGTCCATCTCCTGCAGCTCGGCGTTCGCCGCTCGCAGCTCGCGCACCTGCCGCTCGAGCCGGGCCACCAGCTTCTGGTTGTACTCGCGCAGGATGTCCGTCTCCACCCCTTGGGGAATCGCCTCGCGCTTGCCCTCGATGAACTCCTTGATCTGCTGCGGCAGCGTGCGCGGGTCGATCGGCTTGGTGATGTAGCCGTCGCAGCCCGCCACGATCGAGCGCTCGCGCGTCCCCTCGCGTGTGTCCGCGGTCAGCGCGACGATCGGCGTGGCGCGCAGGTGGGGCATGCCGCGCAGCCGCGTCGTGGTCTCGTAGCCGTCCAGCCCGGGGATGCCGATGTCCACCAGCACGAGCGCCGGCGCCAGCTCGCGCGCCGCGGCGAGGCCCGTCGGCCCGTCCTCGGCGGTCTGCACCGTGTACCCGCGCGGCTCGAGGATCCGCCGCACGAGCCGCTGGTTGTCGTGGTTATCTTCGATATAGAGGATGGTCTGCTGGTCGTTCATAGGCCGCGTGGCTTGGTTGCCTCAGCGCGCGTTGGCGGCGGGCGTCTTCTCCGGCAGGGCGGTCGGGATGCCGTTGCCGTCGCCGCCCGCCCGCTTCCCCGAGCGGATCTCCAGGTGGCACGGCAGCGTGAAGGTGAAGGTGCTCCCCTGGCCCTGGACGCTCTCGGCCCAGATGCGCCCGCCGTGCGCCTCGATCAGGCGGCGGCTGATCGCGAGCCCGAGGCCGCTGCCGCGCCGCTCGCGGCCGTGGTCGCGCACCTGGTGGAACTCCTCGAAGATCATCGGCAGGTCCTCGGGCGCGATCCCGACCCCGGTGTCGCGCACCGAGACCGCGATGTACGGGCGCACCAGGCGCCCATCGCGCGCCACGAGCGCCCCGTTCTGGCCGTGGGCCGGCGCGGCGTCGTCGCCGGCGATCACCACGCACTGCGCCGAGACGGTGATCGACCCCTGGTCGGTGAACTTCACGGCGTTGGCCAGCAGGTTGAGCAGCACCTGGCGGGTCTTGGCCATATCCGCGTAGGCGCGCGGCAGCTTGGGCGGCAGCACCACGTGCATCTGGACCGGCTTGTTGTGCAGCAGGCCCTGCACCGTCTCGACCACGTCGGCGATCAGCTCGCGCATGTCCAGCGGCTGCGGCTCGAGGTCCAGCCGCCCGGCCTCGATGCGCGCCAGGTCCAGCAGGTCGTTGATCAGGTGCAGCAGGAAGCGCCCGTTGCGGTTGATGGTCTTGAGGTCCTCGCGCTGGAGCGGCGAGATCGGGCCGTCGAGCTCGTCCAGCATCACGGTCGAGAAGCCGATGATCGCGTTGAGCGGCGTGCGCAGCTCGTGGGAGATCGCCGCCAGGAACTGGCTCTTGAGCCGGTCGGCCTGCTGGGCGCGCTCGAGCGCCACCCGCAGCTCGGCCGTGCGCTGGGCCACCTGGCGCTCCAGCTCGTTGTAGAGCCGGGTGTTCTCGATCGTCAGGCCGACCATGCTGGCGTAGGTCATGAGCTGGGCCGCGTCGCGGGCGGTGATCGGCCGCCGGCTGTAGTAGTAGTCGGCCGAGAGCAGGCCGATGATGCGGTCCTCGCGGCCGATGATCGGCACCTGGACGTAGGACTCGCTCTTGTCCACCAGCTGCTTGGCCTTCACCACGCGCGGGTGCTCCCAGGGGTTGTCGACGATCACCGCCTGGCGGGTGCGCAGGATGTCGGCCTCGACCGTCTCGCTGTCCAGGGTGATCGGCACGGCGTTGGCGGCGGCGATGAACTGCGCCTCCTGCTCCTGCGCGTCCGGCCCGAAGTAGGCGCTGACGGCGCGCAGCGTGTCGCCTTCGAGCAGGTAGAGCGCGGCGCGCTCGAAGCCGAAGCTCTCGCACACGCCGTGCGGGATGTCGTCCAGCAGCTCCTGCAGCCCGAGGATGGCGCGGAAGCGGTTCGAGACCTGGTTGAGCGTGGCGAGCTGGCTGACGTTCTCCTCGAGCTCGGCGACCTTCTGCTGGAGCGCGTCGGCCATGACGTTGAAGGAGTGCACCAGGTCGCCGATCTCGTCCTCGCCGGCGGGCGGCAGGCGGTGGCTCAGGTCGCCGCCGGCGATGCGGTGGGCGCCGCTCTGCAGCTGGCGCAGCGGCTGGGCGACCAGCCGGGAGAGCAGCAGGCCGAGCAGCGGGACGGCGACCAGGAACACCGCCAGCACCAGCACGACCTGGTTGCGCAGCTCCACCTCGCGCGCGCCGATCAGGGCGTCCACGGCGTCCGCCGGCCGCACGATGTCCGCCTCGGGCACGACGATGCCGACGCTCCAGCCGGCGCTCTCGATCGGCGCGAAGGCCATGTAGACGTTGCCGCCCTCGAAGTACAGGCGCTCGACGCCTTGCTCGCGGCGGATCATGCGCTCGACGACCGCGCGCAGCTTGGGGTCGGAGGTCTCCAGCAGGTTCTCGGCGTTGAACGGCTGGTTCCACTTCAGGCCGTCGGCGCGCATGCCCGAGCGCACCAGCACCTCGCCCCGCTCGTTGATCAGGAAGGCGGTGCCGAGCCCGTCCATGTTCATCTGCAGCACATCGTCGCGGATCGTGTCCAGCAGCACGTCGAAGCCGGCCACGCCGACGAAGCGATCCTGCGCGTCGTACAGCGGCGTCGCGCAGGTGGTGGTGAGCTTCTTGGTGTGGGCGTCCACGTAGGTGTCCACCCACACCGTCCGGCCGGCCTCGCGGGCGGCGATGTACCAGCTGCGCTCGCGCACGTCGAAGGGCTTGATCTGGTCGAGGACGTCGATGATATCCTTGTCGAAGGCCACGACGCCGCCGTCCTCCAGGCCGATGTAGCCCAGGCTGACGAGCGGGTTGCGCTGGGCGGCCGAGCGGATGAGGGGGGTGAACTGGCGCGCGCGGTTGACGGCGGCCTGGTGCTCGCGCTCGGCGTTCGGGTTGGGGCCGTCGGGCGCGATCCAGACCCGCTCGGTGCCGCCCTCCGGCGCCGGGCCCGCGTCGATCAGGACGGCGGCGTAGGCGGCGGTGGCCTCGACCTGCTGGCGCACGTTCTCGAGCTGCGCGTCGTACAGGCGCGCCTTGTCGGCGGCGCGTTTGGCGAGGTTGGCCTCGGCCTGGCTCTGGAGCGCGCTGGTGCCCACCTGCACCGCCGTGTCGCGGGCGCGGTCCAGCGCCGAGAGCCCGAGGAAGCTGATGATGAGCAGCGGCGGCAACGCCAGCCCGAGCATCAGCAGCAGCACCTTTGCCCGGACGTTGATGCGAAATATGCGAGCCATAGGTGTCGCGGTAGGGCCGCCTTCACGCGTCGACCCGGCGGCACGCTGGCGTGCCACGTGACGTAGGGAAAGCCGGGTTGATCGTAGCATGTCCGGCGCGTATCAAACAAGCCTTACGGATGACCGGAAAGTTACAGTTTTTACACCTTCGGCGGGCGGCGCGTTTGCGCGGCATGTGGAGAGCGCATATACTTGTGGGGAGTGGCGGCATGCTCGGGCTGCGGCGAGGCTGCGGCTCCGGCGCGCCCCTCCTCGCTCCCCGGCTCGGGGAGCCATGTGGAGTGTTCCGCGGACCGCATTCGGATGCGACGTACGCAGTGCGCTGCGGCAGCAGGCTGCAGCGCTGCGGAGGGTGATATGGACTACGCGCTCGATGCCTTCGAGCGGCAGGCCCGGCAGGCCATCCTCGATACCGGCAAGGTGCCCGAGGCGCTGGTCGAGCTGGTGCAGCCCAAGCCAAACATCCCGGCCGACCTGGCCTTCCCAACCTTCCGGGCGGCGAAGGAGCTCAGCGTGCCGCCGCCCCAGCTGGCGCAGGAGCTCGCCCAGGCGCTGAAGCTGCCGGACGGCGCCCTGGTGGCGGGCGCGAGCGCCGCCGGGCCGTTCCTCAACTTCACGCTGGACGTCGGCCGCCTCACCGCCCGCACCCTCGAGGAGGTCGAGCGGCTGGGCGATCGCTACGGCGCCAACGACGCCGGGGCCGGCAAGACGATCGTGATCGACTACTCCTCGCCGAACGTCGCCAGGCGCATGCACATCGGGCACATCCGCTCGACGATCATCGGCCAGGCGCTGTACAACATCTTCAGCTTCCACGGCTACCGCGTGATCGGCGACAACCACCTGGGCGACTGGGGCAAGCAGTTCGGCGTGCTGATCATGGCGCTCGTCCGTGAGGGGCGCCCCCAGGCCGAGGGCGAGGCGGCGCTCGCGGAGCTGGAGCAGCTGTACACCAAGTACAACTCGCTGGCTGAGGACGACCCGGCCTACGACGACGAGGCGCGCTCGTGGTCGCTGCGGCTCGAGCAGGGCGACCCGCAGGCGCGCGAGCTGTGGCAGTGGGTCGTCGACCTGACGCTGCGGGTCAACCAGCGCCAGTACGACCGGCTGGGGGTGCGCTTCGACACGGCCCACGGCGAGAGCTTCTACGCGGACAAGGTGGAGCCGATCATCGCCAAGGCGCTCGATACCGGCGTGGCGTTCTACAGCAAGGAGAAGGGCCTGGCGAAGCGCGACGGGCCGCCCGATTTCGAGGAGGACGGCGCCGAGCCGGAGGACGCCGGCGAGGACGACGAGGGCGAGGGGATGGCGATAGCGGTTGAGCTGCCGGACCTGCCGACCTTCCTGCTGCGGCGCAGCGATGGCGGGACGCTCTACCACACGCGAGACGCCGCGACGATCGTCTTCCGCGAGCAGGAGTACCACCCGGAGCGGATCATCTACGTGGTGGACACGCGGCAGTCGCTCAACTTCCGCCAGCTGTTCGCGCTGGTGCGGGCGCTCGGCTACGCCGAGGGGATCGAGCTGATCCACATCAGCTTCGGCACGATCTTCGACGCGCAGGGGCGGCCGTTCTCGACCCGCAAGGGCAACATGCTCTACCTCGAGTCCTTGCTGGACGAGGCCCACGCCCGCGCGCGCGCCGTGGTGGAGCGGACGAGCCCGGATCTGCCCCCCGAGGAGAAGGAGCAGATCGCCGAGGCGGTGGGCGTCGGCGCGGTGATCTACAACGACCTGTACCAGGACCCGAAGCGCAACATCACGCTGGACTGGGACCGGATGCTGTCGATCGTCGGCAACAGCGCGCCGTACATCCAGTACATGCACGCGCGCTGCCGCTCGATCCTCCGCCTGGCGGCCGAGGAGGGCGCCACAGGCGAAGGGGCCGACCCGGCGCTGCTGACGCACCCGGCCGAGGCGGCGCTGGTCAAGCAGATCGCGCGGCTGCCCAAGGCGGTGCGCGAGGCCGGCGAGCGCTACGCGCCGTTCGTGATCGCGGACTGGTGCTACGAGACGGCGCGCGCGGTCTCGACCTTCTACGAGCAGTGCTCGGTGCTGAAGGCCGAGACGCCCGAGCTGCGGGCATCGCGGCTGCGGCTGGTGGCGGCGGCGGCGCAGGCGCTCAAGAACGGGCTCGGGCTGCTGAGCATCCGGGCGCCGGAGCGGATGTAGGGGAAGGCGCGTGTTTGACCTAAGCCGATTCAACGCCGTGCTGCTCGACATGGACGGCGTGCTCTACCGCGGCAAGATGCCGCTGCCGGGCGTCAACGACCTGCTGGCGCTGTTCGAGGAGCGCGGCATCACCTACGCCTGCGTGACGAACAACGCCACCCTGACCCCGGCGCAGTTCGAGGCCAAGCTGGCCGGCATGGACATCCGCGTGCCGGCCGAGCGGATCGTCACCTCGCCGATCGCGACGCGGCGCTTCCTGGAGAGCGAGGCGCCGCGCGGCACCGGGATCTACTGCATCGGGATGGCCGGGCTGCGCGAGGCGCTCTTCGGCGACGGCTACTTCGTCGAGGACGACCGGCAGCCGGCCTACGTCGTGGTGGGGATGGACTTCGAGGTCTGCTACCCGCGGCTGCGCCGGGCCTGCCTGCACATCCGCGCCGGGGCGCGCTTCATCGGCACCAACCCGGACACCACCTTCCCCGCGGAGGACGGCATCGTGCCGGGCTGCGGCGCGCTCCTGGCGCTGCTGCGCGCCGGCGCGGAGACCGAGCCGTTCGTGATCGGCAAGCCCGGCCCGACGATGTTCCACGCCGCGGTCGCGATGCTGGGCGCGGACCCGCAGCGGACCCTGACGATCGGCGACCGGCTCGACACCGATATCGCCGGCTCGGCGGCGGCGGGCATGGCGAGCGCCCTGGTGCTCACCGGCGTCACCACCCGCGAGGCGCTGGAGGGCAGCGCGGTGCAGCCGGACGCGGTGTTCGAGGACCTGCCGGCGCTGGTGGCGGCCTGGCGGCAGGCGTAGCGGCGCGCGGTCCGCTCCTTCGGGCAGCGGCACGGTTTGTGTAGTATCTGTGCCTGTGAGACCCCAACGCCCGCCGCTCTGCGGCGACGAAGAGAACTTCTCGGGGAGGCGTTGCCTTTCCAAACCCCTTCGGGGATGCGAGGGCGAAGCCGCCGCGTCAGTCATGTCAAGAAGGAGTGGACCATGAGCAACACGCCGAACCCCCAGCTGCTGCAGCAGATCATCACCGCCGCCAACCAGCTCTCGCCCGACGAGGCGGCCCGCCGCTACCAGCAGATCATGGCGCAGCTGCCGCCCGACGTCGCGACGCAGCTCAACGCGCTGGTCGTCAGCCGGCTGCCGAGCGACGCGCGCCGGCAGGTGGCGGCGCAGCTGCGTCGCGCGAATGACGACCCGAACCGGCCGTTCAGCGGCTTCTCCTACGCGGACGAGGACGAGGCGGCGCAGCCGCAGGCGCTCGGGCGCATGCTCAAGCTGGCGCGCGACCAGGACCCGCAGCTGGCTCAGGGGCTGCTCGAGAATGACAGCGGCCTCGGCGGGCAGCTCGGCAAGATGGCGCTCGCTGCGCTGGCCTACATTCTCATCCAGCGCATGATGGGCGACCAGGCCAACGAGCGCGGGGCGGGCCAGTCGGGGGGCGGCGGGCTCGGCGGTCTGCTCGGCGGGCTGCTCGGCAGTCTGCTCGGCGGGCTGACGGGCGCGTCGCAGAGCGGCAGGGGCCAGGCGAGCGGCGCCGACCCGATCGGCAGCATCCTGGGCGACCTGCTGGGCGGCGGGCAGATGTCGCAGGCCGACGTGGACCGCATGGGCCGGACGATCGGCGAGGTGCTCGGCAGCGGGCAGGGCCGAACCGGCGGTTCGTTCGGAGGGGCGGGGGACCCGCTGGGCGGGCTGCTCGGCGGGGGCGGCTCCTCGCAGCAGGCGCCCGACCTGGGCGGGCTGCTCGGCGCGCTGCTGGGCAGCATTGGCAGCCAGGGCGAGGGCGGCTTCGGCCTGCGCCAGGCGGACTCCGATGACGAGGGGTCCGGCCTGAAGGTGCGCGGCTCGCAGAAGGGCTAGCTCGCCGGAGGTGAGGCTGCCGCTTCGACAGGCCGGCGCTCCGCTTGCACCGGCGGCCCGATGGCGTAAAGCGGAGCCCGGCGATCACCTCTTGAGCGCCTCGGCGGTGGCCCAGAGGCGGTGCAGGTTCGGCGAGCGCGAGATTGCCCTTCAGCTCGCGCTGGAAGGGCTCGACCACGGGCGCCCGCTCGGCCAGCACTGCCTATACCTCTACTCATCGTCACCACGATGTCCCCGCCGAGGCTCTCGCCCTGCACGCGGGCAGCGATGAACACCGCCATCACCGCGTCCCCGATCGTCTTGACCAGCGCGCCGTTGTGGCGCGATCACCTCGCGCATCACGTCGAAGCGGCTGCGGACGCGGGCGTAGGCTGGCGAGTCGCCGAGCGTGTCGTAGATGCGCGTCGAGCCCTTCAGGTCGCTGAACATGAAGGTCGGCGTGCGCACGCCCACGCCGAGGCCGGGCGCCGGCACCTCGGGCGAGAAGAGCTGGCGGAACTCGGCGAGCGCGGTGACGAGCGCGGCGCTGGCGGCCTGGGCGCTCGAGCGGGGCGTCGAGCGTGATCGAGGCGCTCAGATGCGTGTGTACATCGCCATCGGCGGCCTCCCGGTGCGGCGGGTCGCGCATCGGTTACAGGCGCGTGATCGGCGTGCTATGATTGGCGGGGATGTGGCTGCGCCGCCCACGCCCTTTCCGGGGATGTGAGGCGGGCGGCCCGCCGGGGCGGCTTTCCGGCGGAAGGAAGGCTGCCGGGCCGGCGTTTCCAGCGGGAGGTGTGGAGGGCCGCAGGCCCTCCACGGAACTCTTTATCCTGCTGCTCTGCGGCGACGCAGTCGCCGCAGAGCAGCGGAAGAAAATGAGGGGAGGCTGCACCTCCCCAAACCCCTCCGGGCAGAGCGGCGAAATGAGGGGTGCGGGGAGGCATCGCCTCCCCGCACCCTAGCACCGAGAGAGCGTGGTATGAGCTACACCCTGCGCCTGGCGCACCTGTACCCGGACCACATGAACATCTACGGCGACCGCGGGAACGTGCTGACGCTGGCGGAGCGCTGTCGCTGGCGGGGCATCCGGCTCGACGTGCTGGCGGTGCAGCCGGGGGCGGACGTCGACTGGGAGGCGGTGGACCTGGCGTTCTTCGGCGGCGGCCAGGACAGCGGGCAGGCGCTGATCGCCGAGGACTTCGTGGAGCGCCAGGGCCCGGCGCTGCGCGCGGCGATCGAGGGCGGCCTGCCGCTGCTGGCGATCTGCGGCGGCTACCAGCTGCTCGGCCACTACTTCCTGACGCACACCGGCGAGCGGCTGCCCGGCATCGGCGCGCTGGATGTGCACACCGTCGGCGGGGGGAGGCGGCTGATCGGGAATATCGTGGTCGAGGCGGAGCTGGGCGCCGGCGGCACGCCGTCGAAGGTCACGCTGGTTGGGTTCGAGAACCACTCGGGCCGCACCTACCTGGGCGCCGGCGTGCGGCCGCTCGGGCGGGTGCTGGCGGGCTACGGCAACAACGGCGAGGATGGGACCGAGGGCGCGGTGTACCGCAACGCGATCGGGTGCTACATGCACGGCTCGCTGCTGCCGAAGAACCCGCAGGTGGCCGACTATCTGATCGGCGCGGCGCTGCGGCGGCGCTTCGGCCCGGATGCGGCGCTGGCGCCGCTGGACGATACGCTGGAGCTCACGGCGCAGCGGACGATGGTGGAGCGCGTGCTGGCGCGCTGAGCGCCGCGCCACCGCGCGGCCCGTGGCACTGAGGGCAACTGGCTTATGCCGCAGACATACGACTACGACGTGATCGTCGTCGGCGGGGGGCACAACGGGCTGGCGTGCGCCGGGTACCTGGCGCGCGGCGGGCTGCGCACGCTGGTGCTCGAGCGGCGCCCGGTCGTCGGCGGGGCGGTCTGCACCGAGGAGGTGATCCCCGGCTACAAGATCGACGTCGGCTCGTCGGCGCACATCATGATCCACCTCACGCCGGTGATCCGCGACCTGGAGCTGGAGCGGCACGGCCTCGAGTACGTGGACATGGACCCGTTCGCGTTCTACCCGCTGCCGGACGGCTCGGGGGCGATCGGGCTGTACCGCGACGTGGACCGCACGTGCGAGTCGATCGCGCGGGTCGCGCCGGGCGACGCCGAGCGCTACCGGCGCTTCGTGGACTACTGGCGGCCGATCAACGAGGCGGTGTTCGAGACCTTCCTCAACCCGCCGAGCGCGCTGCGCCTGTTCGGCAGCGTGGCGCGCGCGCAGCTGCGGGCGGCGCGCGGGGCGTACGGCGGTGGCTACACGCCGCTGCTGGAGACGGCGCGGCGGCTGATGGCCCCCTACGGCCAGCTAGTCACCGAGACCTTCGAGAGCGCGCCGATGCGGGCGCTCATGGGGTGGCTCGGCGCCCAGTCGGGGCCGCCGCCGGACGAGGTGGCGTCGGGCGACCACCTCGGCTGGTACGCGATGATGCACCTCAGCGGCGCCAAGCACCCGCGGGGCGGCAGCGGCATGCTGACCCAGGCCATGGCCCGCTCGCTGGTGGCTGCGGGCGGCGAGGTGCGGCTGGACGCGCCGGTGCGGCGCATCCTGGTGCGGGGCCGGCGGGTGCAGGGCGTCGAGCTCGCGGACGGGGAGCGCATCAGCGCGCCGCTGGTGGTCTCCAACGCGCACGTGGTGACGACGCTGCTGGACCTGGTGGGCGAGGAGCACCTGCCGCCCGGCCTGGCCGAGCGGGTGCGCGGCATCCGCATCGGCAACGGCTTCGGCATGGCGGTGCGCTGCGCCGCCGAGGAGCTGCCGGATTACGCCGGGGCGCCCTCGGGCGGGCGGCCGCACGAGAGCCACCACGGCATGCAGATGCTCTGCCCCTCGCTGGACTACCTGCGGCGGGCCTTCGCGGACTACAGCCGGGGCGAGCTGGCCCGCGAGCCGGCGGTGATCGCCATGACCTTCTCGGCGATCGACCCGACCGTGGCGCCGCCCGGGAAGCACACGCTGTTCCTGTGGGCGCAGTACTTCCCCTACGAGCTGGCCGGCGGGCGCTGCTGGGACGACATGCGCGAGCAGGCGGCCGACAGCATCCTCGAGGTGCTCTACCGCTACGCGCCGAACATGCGCGGCAAGATCATCGAGCGCTTCATCCAGAGCCCGCTCGATCTGGAGCGGCGCCTCGGGCTGCTGCGCGGCAACGTCATGCACGTCGAGATGTCGTTCGACCAGATGTTCTTCTTCCGCCCGCTGCCCGAGCTGGCCCGCTACCGCACGCCGGTGCGCGGGCTGTACCTGACCGGGGCGAGCACGCACCCCGGCGGCGGCGTCTTCGCCGCGAGCGGCTACAACACCGCGCGGGTCGTGCTGGGCGACCTGTGGGCGGGGCGGCGGCTGTGGGCCGGCGCGGGGCTCGCCGCCGCCGCGACCGTCGCCTGGGCGGCGCGCCGGCGCCGTGCGTAGTAGGGGCGTTGCACGCAGCGCCCTGCAGCGCCCGCGCAACGCCCCTGCAACGTCCCTTCGCTACACCCTTACGGGCGGCACACCGGCTCGGGACCGCGGCCGATGTAGGCGTTGAAGAACGCCTCGATCGACTCGCGGTCGACCGTCTCCAGGCGCATCAGGTAGTTCCAGGCGGTGAGCACGATCGGTGTGTCGATCTGATCGGCCGGGCGCGGCAGCATGACCACGCACGGGTTGCGCCGCAGCAGGTCGCGCGCAACCTCCGTCAGCTGGTCCACCGTCGCCTGCTCGAGCCCCTCGCGGTAGTGGATGATGACGCCGCCGTGCTCGATGTTGTGGACGGTGAGCGTGTCGGGGACCGGCTCGTTGAGGATGCCCCACGGCGCGGTGCCGCCGCCCCAGTGGTAGCCGGAGGTCGGCGGGTTGGAGTTGTACGGCACCGGCGGCACGTCCTCCGGGTTGGCCAGGTGGAGGGAGACGCCCATATCCGCAATCCGCTCGCCGACGTTGCGGCTGGCGCTGCGGTAGATCGCGAAGCCGATGGCCACGACGAGTATCAGGGCGACGACGCCGATGCCGATGTAGGTGCCGGTGTTGTTCTTCTTGCGCCGCGCGGTGCTGCGCGAGGTGTTGCGGGAGGTGCTGCGGCGTGTGCTGCTGCGGGACATCTGTACTCCTGATTGTGTAGCTTAGATCTCGGCGAGAGCCAGCGCGACCTGCGCGGCGACGCGGGCGTTCTGGCGCAGGAGGGCGACGTTGGTGCGGACGCTCTCGCCGTGGGTCTCCTCGGCGACGGCGGCGAGGAGAAACGGGGTGACGGCCTGGCCGCGGATGCCGGCTGCCTCAGCGCGCGCCAGCGCCCGCGCGATCGGCCCCTCGACCTCCTCGGGCGCCAGGGCTACGTCGGGCGGCGGGGGCACGGCGAGGAGCATCCCGGCGCCGCCCAGCGCGCGGTGGGCGCGCCAGACCTCGGCGGCCGCGGCCGGGTCGCTGACGGACGCGACGGGCAGGCCGCTGCTGGTGCTGTAGAAGGCCGGGAACTCATCGGTGCCGAGCCCGAGCACCGGCACGCCGGCTGTCTCGAGGTACTCGACCGTGGCCGGCAGGTCCAGGATGGCCTTGGCCCCGGCGCAGACCACCAGCACTGGCGTGCGGGCCAGCTCGGTCAGGTCCGCCGAGACATCCCACGTGTCGCGGGCGCCGCGGTGGACCCCGCCGATCCCCCCGGTGGCGAAGACCTGGATGCCGGCCATCGCCGCCAGCGCCATCGTCGCCGAGACGGTCGTCGCCCCGTCGCGCCCGGTCGCGACGGCGTAGGGGATGTCGCGCCGCGCCAGCTTCAGCACGCCTTCGGCCCGCGCGAAGCGCTCGATCTCGGCGTCGGTCATGCCCACGGTCGGCACCCCGGCCACCACCCCGATCGTCGCCGGGGTCGCGCCGGCTGCGCGGACCTCCTCCTCCATCGCGCGGGCAAGCTCCAGGTTGTGGGGGAACGGCAGCCCGTGGGAGATCACCGTGCTCTCCAGGGCCACGGCGGCCCGGGCGGCGCGGAGGTCTGGGGCGAGGCGGATGTCTGCTGGGCTCATGGCGCCTGCGCCGCCTCTTCGGCGGTGACGACGAACGGCACGACGGTCGTGATCTCGCTCGAGTTGCCGTACACCACCATGGTGTAGGCCCCTGGCGCCAGCTTGCGCGTGCTGAAGTGCAGGTCGGTCGCGCCGTTCGCGTCCGTCCTGCCGGCCAGGTTGCTCTCGAGCACGTCGCCGTTCGGGGCGTTGATCCAGGTGAAGATCTGCTCCTTGGGGAAGTAGTTGCGCACCTGGAAGACGATGCTGCCGCCCATCTGCACTGTGTCGGGCGCCACCGTGACCTGCGGCTCGGTGTTGGCCTCCTCGCCGTTGATGGTCAGGGTGGTGTGGTTGCTGTGCACGCGGTTCCCGCGGTCCCCCTCGTAGCGTCCGGTGGCGCGCACGCGCCACTGCAGCCCGTCCGGGGCGTGCGGCCCGATGGCGAAGAAGATCTTGGCGCGCCGCCCCTCGCCGCGGTTGAGGCGCCCGAACATCACCGTCAGCCGCTGGTCCTCGAGCTTGCTGATCCAGGTCGTCGGGCGGTCGAACTCGGTGCGGACGATCTGCATGTGCTCCGAGAAGGGCAGCTCGACGCGCACGCGGCTGGCGCCCACGCCGCCCACGTTGTCGATCAGGATCTCGTAGGAGACCACGTCGCCGCGCGCGGCGTTCGCGGGGGTGATCCACAGCCGCAGGCTGAGCCGGGGCACCTCCTCGGCGCTGGCTGGCGCGGCGCTGAGGAGCGCGCAGGCGAGCACGGCCAGCGCGAGCAGCGCGCGGAGTCTGTGCTGGAGAAGTATCGTGCGTTCGCGTCGCATGGCGGGAGCTCCTGGGCGTCGGTTCCTGGCCACGGGCATGATACCACAGCTGAGACGTGCGCAGTGGCGGCGCGGAGGATCGTCGCTACGGCTGCAGCTGGCCGTCGCGCTCGATGCCGTAGGCGGCGATGCCGTGCCGGCGCGCGAGGCCGAGGTCCTCCGGCGCCGGGTCGACGATCGCCAGCGCGACGTTGAACCCGGCGCGCCTGAGCGGGACGAGCTCGGCGATCAGATCGTCGCCGCGGCGGCCGGTGACCACCACGATCGTGCTGCCCCAGCCGAGGTTCGCGGCGGCCTGGTGGATCACCGCCGACAGGTCGCCCGCCTCGGCGGGCTCGACGCGCCCCAGGACGCCGAGCACCTCCAGCAGGTGGGTGCGGCCGGTGCCGACCGGGATGATCGGCGCCGGCCCGCCCGCGGCCGGGTCGATCCCCGTCGTGCAGAGCCCGAGCGGCTGGCGGCGGGCCGCGAGGTGTGCGGCGACCGAGGCCGCCGCCGTGAGCGCGCGCTCCATCGTGTCGTAGGCGTAGCGGCTGCCGTACTCGGCGCGCGAGAAGGCCAGCGCCACGAGCGTCTCGAGCGCGATCGCCGGCTGGTAGCGCCGCACCTGCAGCTCGCCGGTGCGGGCGGACGCCTTCCAGTCGACCCGGCGCACCCCGTCGGAGGGCTGGTAGGGCCGCACCCCCGCTGGCCGGGCCGGGTCGCTGAACAGGCGCCGGCTGGCGGGCAGCGTGCCGAACGGGAGCGTCGCCGGCAGGCCGAGCTCCGCGAGCGGGACCACCCGCGGGTAGATCGTCAGCGCGTCCGGCGCGTCGCCGGCCAGCACGCGCTCGCCGAACCCGAGGACGTCGCCGGTCCGCAGGGTGAGCGGGCCGAGCCGGTAGTACCCGCGCCGCCGGCTGACGATCGTGTAGCTGAGGGTGCGCCGCTCGCCCGAGCCGAGCGAGATCACCTCGCGGATCATGGGCGGCGAGCGCAGGGCCGGCGGCAGGCTCTCGTGCAGGGCGAGCCACGGGATCGGCAGCAGCCCGCGGTTCGTGAGCTCGATCGTCACCGTCAGCTGCTCGCCGGGGAAGCCGGCCGTTGGCGCCACGCGCCGCCAGCTCAGCTGGCGGACCCCGCGGCCGAGCCAGAGCCGCGCGGCGATCTGCAGGCCGGCCACCACGTAGATCAGGTAGAAGAACAGCTCGCTGCGCAGCGCGACGGCCAGCACGAACAGCAGCACCAGCGGCCAGATCAAGTCTCTCATCGTCGTGCGAGATGGGTCATGGGCGGCGCGGGGGTGCCCGCCGCCGTCGGGAAAACGGCGCCGGCCGCCGCTCCGGCGCGTTCCTGCTTCGGCCTGCGCCGTGCCGGCCGAGGCCGCGCCCGCGACTCCAACCTGCTGCCGCCCCAGCGTGGCCCCGGGCGGCGCGGCTGCTGCCCGGGGCGAGCTGCCGGCGGGCCGGTCTCGGCGCTGGCGCTCCTACGCCTCCCGGTCGCCGACATCCAGCAGCGTCTCGCTCAGGATCCCGTCGAGGATATCCGCGGTCGTCCGCCCGCGCAGCGCGCTCTCGGGGCGCAGCAGCAGGCGGTGGCGCCACACCGGCCGCGCCAGGCGCTTCACATCGTCGGGGATGGCGTAGTCGCGCCCGGCGAGCGCGGCGTAGGCCTGGGCGGCGCGGAACAGCGCGAGCGTCGCGCGCGGGCTCGCGCCGAGCGCCAGGTCCGGGTGCTGGCGGGTGGCCGTCGCGAGGCGCACGATGTACTCGCGCAGCGTGTCGTCCACGTGGACGCCCCAGACCGCCTGCTGCAGCGCCGGGAGCTGCGTGCCGTCCGCCACTGGCCCGATGCTGCCGATCGGGTGCGCGCCGGAGAGCGTCGCGAGCATCTCCAGCTCCTCGCTCGGCGTCGGGTACCCGAGCGATACCTCGACCAGGAAGCGGTCGAGCTGCGCCTCGGGCAGCGGGAAGGTGCCCTCGAACTCCACCGGGTTCTGCGTCGCCAGCACCAGGAAGGGCTGCTCAAGCTGGCGCGTCACGCCGTCCACCGTCACCTGCCCCTCGCCCATCGCCTCGAGCAGCGCGCTCTGGGTGCGCGGCGTGGCGCGGTTGATCTCGTCCGCCAGCAGCACGTTGGCGAAGATCGGGCCGGGCTGGAAGACGAACGCCCCCTCGCGCTGGTTGTAGACCGAGACGCCGATCACGTCGTTGGGCAGCAGGTCCGGCGTGCACTGCAGGCGGCGGAACGACAGGCCGAGCGAGATGGCGATGGCGCGGGCGAGCATGGTCTTGCCGACGCCCGGCACGTCCTCGAGCAGCGCGTGGCCGCCGCACAGCAGCGCCACGAGCAGCAGGTCCACGGCGTCAGCCTTGCCGACGATCACGCGCGCGACGTTGGACCGCACGGCGGCGGCGAACTGCTGGATATCTCCGATAGACGGCACGATGCTTTCTCCCAGGTGGGTGTGTGGACGCGGCTATTATAGCAGTGTGTCAGATGTCGGGCGGCGGCTCCGGCTCGCCCATCAGGTCGCCGCGCCACCGGTCGAGCCACTCGAGCGCCTCGTGGAGCCGGCTGGGCGGCATGCGCCGGTACGATGAGATGCCGAACTGCCGGAAGAGCCCGCTGTACATGCCGGGGTACTCGTTGCGGCGCGTGCGCTCGGCGGCGGCGAGCGCCACCCGGCGGACCGCCCGCGCCAGCAGCTCGGCCTGCGGGTCGTCGACCCCGCCGCCGGCGCCGTACGGGTCCTCGTCGGAGTAGCGCGCGGCGCTGTCCAGCTGCCGCTCGATCAGCATCTGGTGGCGGGCCAGCGTGGCCTGGGTGAGCGCGCCGACGTACGCCTGCTCGGCCGGGGTCTGCTGGTGGCGCTGCGGCACCAGCTCGTCCTCCGGCCCGAAGCCCTGCGGCCGGAAGGACTGCCAGAGCACCGAGGCCGCCTCGCGCTGGAACAGCTCCAGCCGCGGCCGCAGCCGCTCGGCGACGGCGGCGGAGTTCACCCCGGTGAGCCACAGCGGCAGCAGGTCCACCCGCAGGCACAGCGCCCGCCCCAGCCCGTCGTCGCCCTCCACCTCGAGCACCTTGGCGCCCGCCGCCAGGATGGGCGACTCCCGCACGCGTCGCTCCTCGGCGGCGCGCTCGATCCCCAGCACCTGGCACAGCCCGGCGATCGGCACGTAGGTCTCGTTCGGCTCCAGCTCGAGGACTGCAATGATATCTTCCCCGTAGAACGTCACCCACGACGGCTGATTGGTCATAGTGCTCACCCTGGTCCAGATCTCAGTCTCTCCGGAGCTACGCGGTGGTCACCCTGCGCGGCCCGCCCTCCGCCCTCTCCGATCCCGCGGCAGAAAAAGCGCCTGTGGAGGGCCTGTGGCCCTCCACACCTCTTCGTAAAGAGAGCGGGCGGACGCCCCTACAGCGTGTAGACCTCGAACTCGCGCCCGATCTCCGCCTCGCCGCGGAAGCCGCCGGCGCGCACCTCCTCGATCGCCTGCGCTGCGCTCATCGTCCAGCGCGGGCTGAAGTGGACCAGCACCAGCTGGGCGACGCCCGCCGCCGCCGCGACCTCGCCGGCCTGGCGCGGAGTGGAGTGGCCCGCCATCGGCTCCGCCACCGTCGCCTCGTGGATCAGCACCGTCGCGCCCCGCGCCAGCTCCCGCACCGAGTCGCACGGCTCGGTGTCCGCCGAGTACACCAGCGAGCGGTTGCTGCTGGTCTCCTCGAAGCGCAGCGCCAGGCCGGGCCGCGAGTGGGCTGTCGGCGCCGTGCGCAGCCGGAAGCTCGGCGTCCACACCGGCACCTCCCCGGCGCCCACCACCTGCCAGCGCGCGGCGGCCTGGTAGCCCTCGAGCTCGAAGGCCGCCAGAACGCGCTGGACCAGCGCGAGGGTCGGCTCGTTGCCGTAGATCGTCAGCGGCGCGGAGAAGCCGGCCAGCTTCAGCGAGAACAGCAGCGCCGGGAGGCCGTTGATGTGATCGGCGTGCGAGTGGGTGATGAAGATCGCCCGTAGCCGGAACGGGTCGAGCCCGGCGCGCAGCAGCCGCTGGTAGGTGCTGCCCCCGGCGTCGATGAGCATAAGGCCGTCCGGGCACTCCCAGACCATGTGTGTGTTCTCGCGGTCCTGGTCGGGCACGCCTGTGCCGACTCCCAGCAGTGTCATGCGGTACATAGCGGCTCCTTCCCCGCGCGCGTCCGCGGTGGATGATACCACTGAAATGCCGCTCAGCGTGTACAATACGCGGGGCTGCTCGCGCAACACGTGCGGCGCGACCGCACACGTCGTGCCTGCGAGAGGGGCGGCCGGCGCGGCTGCGTCATCGAGAGCGAGAGGTTTAATGGCACGGGCGATCTACTTCGACTGCTTCTCGGGCATTAGCGGGGACATGGCGCTCGGCGCGCTGCTGGACGCCGGGCTGGAGCTCGGGGCCCTCCGGGCGGAGCTGGAGAAGCTCGGCGTGTCCGGCTGGTCGGTCGAGGCCGAGCGCGGCGCCCGCGGCTTCATCACCGGCACCCGCGCCCGCGTCGAGGCCCCCGAGCAGGCCGCGCACCGCCACCTCTCCGACGTGCGCCGGATCGTCGAGGGGAGCGCGCTCGCGCCGCAGGTGAAGGAGCGCAGCATGCGCGCCTTCACGCTGCTGGCCGAGGCCGAGGCGCGCGTCCACGGCATCGGCCCCGACGAGGTGCACTTCCACGAGGTCGGCGCGCTCGACGCGATCGTCGACGTCGTCGGGGTGGTGGCCGGCCTGGAGCTGCTCGGCGTCGAGGAGGTCTACGCGTCGCCGCTGCCCCTCGGGAGCGGCTGGGTCCGCGCCGCGCACGGCTGGATCCCGCTGCCCGCCCCGGCCACGGTCGAGCTGCTCGCGGCTGCGCGCGCCCCCACGGTGCCGGACGACGCCGGCGCGGAGCTGGTGACGCCCACCGGCGCGGCGCTGCTCGCGGCGCTCGCCGAGTTCCGCCGCCCGGCCATGCGCCTGGAGCGGGTCGGCTACGGCCTGGGCGCCCGCGAGCTGGAGCGGCCGAACGCGCTCAGGGTGATGCTGGGCACCACGGCGGGCGCGGCGGGCCGTGGCTCCGCTTCGCAGGGGGCGCCCGGCGCGAGCCCGCGGCCCGAGGCCCCCGGGCAATCGGCGCCCGGCTCGCCCGTGCTGCTGGAGACCAACATCGACGACCAGCCCGGCGAGCAGCTGGCCTACGTCGCCGAGCGGCTCCTCGAGCTGGGCGCGCTCGACGCCTGGCTCGCCCCGATCCAGATGAAGAAGGGGCGCCCGGCCGCGCTGCTCAGCGCGCTCGTGCCCGCGGCGCTCGAGGAGCAGGCCGTCGCGCTGATCATGCGCGAGACCACCACGCTCGGCGTGCGGCGCCGCGCCGCGGAGCGCCACGTGTGCGAGCGCGAGATCTGCACCGTCGAGACCCCCTACGGCCCGGCGCGGCTCAAGGTCAAGCGCTGGCGCGGCGAGCAGCTCGGCGCATCCCCCGAGTACGAGGACTGCGCCCGCATCGCCCGCGAGCGCGGCCTGCCGCTGCGCGAGGTCTACGCAGTCGTCGCGCGAGCATTTGACAATCGCTAGGCCCCAGAGTATACTCCTGGCTTTGAATAAACCCATTTTCCACCAACCAGCGCGAGGAGGCGTGCCGGCCACGGGCCCGTGCCGGCGTGGCGCGTTGTCAGTCATACCAGGAGGGGGCACTGTGGACATCCTCAATGCGCTGAAGGCCAGGATCGCCTTCGTGTTCCCTGGCCAGGGGTCCCAGTACGTCGGCATGGGCAAGGAGCTGTACGCCGCATCGCCCGCGGCGCGGCGCATCTTCGAGCAGGCGGACGAGGTGCTCGGCTTCCCGCTCTCCAAGCTGTGCTTCGAGGGGCCGCAGGAGGAGCTGGACGACACGATCAACGCCCAGCCCGCGATCCTCACCGTCAGCATTGCCTGTCTCGAGGCGCTCAAGGAGCGCTACGGCCCGCTCGGCTACGTCTTCACGCCGACGCTCGTCGCCGGCCACAGCATGGGCGAGTACACCGCGCTGGTGGCCGCGGGCGTGCTGGACTTCGAGGACGCGCTGCGGCTCGTGCGCGAGCGCGGGCGGCTCATGAAGGAGACCTCGGCGAGCAGGCCCGGCGGCATGGCCGCGGTGATCGGGCTGGACGAGAGCGCGCTCGAGGAGGTGGTGCGCGAGGCCCAGTCCGAGGGCCTGGTGGCGCTCGCGAACGCCAACTCCCCCGGCCAGACGGTGCTCTCCGGCGAGCTGACCGCGCTCCAGCGGGCCATGGAGCTCGCCAAGGCCCGCGGCGCCCGGCTGGTGCAGCGGCTGCAGGTCAGCATCGCCGCCCACTCGCCGCTGATGCAGAACGCCGCCCACCACTTCAGCGAGCTCATCCACCGCATCCACCTGCGCCCGCCGCAGGTGCCGCTCGTCGCCAACATCAGCGCCCGCGCGCTCACGTCGGTCGACGAGCTGCGCCACGAGCTCTCCGAGCAGCTCACCCGCCCGGTGCAGTGGACCCGCTCGGTGCAGGAGATGGTCGCCCACGGCGTCGACACGATCGTCGAGATCGGGCCGCGCCAGGTGCTCACCGGCCTCGTCAAGCGCATCACGACCGACGCCAAGCCGATCAGCCTGAGCGACGTCGAGGTGGCCAAGCTGGTCGCCGCGCCGCTGGAGGGCGAGGGCGAGGCGGTGGGGGCGTAGCTGCTACCTCTTCTCGCTTCACGAATATGATGCCCGCTGTGGGCGGCACGCCGTATTCCGCTTCGCGAAAGTGATGCCCGCAGCGGGCGGAGCGCTGTCTCAAACCCCTGCATTGCCCGTCCAGCGTGTGGTGGCCTCGTACCGCGGAGCGCGTCTCACGTTCCGGGCAACAAGGGGTGTGTGAAAGGAACTCCTATGCGTCGTGTTGTCGTCACCGGCCTCGGGGCCGTCACGCCGGTCGGCAACGACGTCCCCTCTAGCTGGCGGGCGCTGCTCGCCGGCCAGAGCGGTGTCGGCCCGATCACCCGCTTCGACGCCTCGGCGCTATCGGTGCGGATCGCCGGCGAGGTGAAGGGCTTCGTCCTCGACGAGGCGGTGGACGGGCGCGAGGCCCGGCGCGCCTCGCTCTACACCCACTACGCCCTGAACGCGGCGCTCGAGGCCGTGCGCGCCGCCGGCCTCGACATGCAGCGCGAGGACCCTGAGCAGGTCGGGGTGGTCTTCGGCACCGGGGCGGGCGGGCTCGACCTGATCTTCGAGAACCACGAGGTGCTGCGCGAGCGCGGCGCGCGGCGCGTCGCCCCCACGCTGATCGCCAACATGATCCCCGACGCGGCGGCCGGCGCGATCGCCATCCAGCTCGGCGCGCAGGGGCCGAACATGGCGGTGACGGCGGCGTGCTCCACCGGCGGCCACAGCATCGGCGAGGCCTTCGAGACGATCCGCCGCGGCGACTGCGAGGTGATGATCGCCGGCGGCAGCGAGGCGCCCATTCACCCCACGATCGTCGCGTCGTTCACCAACATGCGCGGGCTGGCCGGCGACAACGAGCACCCCGAGCGGGCCTGCAAGCCCTTCGACGCCCGGCGCAACGGCTTCGTGCTCTCCGAGGGCGCGGGCGCGATGGTGCTTGAGAGCCTGGAGCACGCCCAGGCCCGCGGCGCCCCGATCATCTGCGAGATCGTCGGCTACGGCAACAGCTGCGACGCCCACGACATGGTCGCCGCCGATGAGACCGGCGCCGGCGCGGCCCGCGCGATGAAGATGGCGCTGCGCAAGGCCGGGCTCGCCCCCGAGGCGGTCGGCTACATCAACGCCCACGGCACCGGCACGCCGCTCAACGACGCCTCGGAGACCCGCGCGATCAAGAGCGTGTTCGGCGCGCACGCGCGCCGCCTGGCGGTGAGCTCCACCAAGTCCATGCTCGGCCACATGATGGGCGCCGCCGGCGCCGTCGAGGCGCTGGTGTGCGCGCTGGTGATCCGGGACGGGCGCATCCCGCCGACGATCAACCTCGAGCAGCCGGACCCCGAGTGCGACCTGGACTACGTGCCGAACGAGATGCGCGAGGCGCGCGTCGAGGTGGCGCTCTCCAACTCGATCGGGCTCGGCGGGCACAACTCGGCGCTGATATTCCGCCGCTTCACGCCGTAGCGGGCGCGTGCGCTGCTGGTGGCGGCTGTTCGCTGTGCGAGCAGCCGCCAGCGTCTTTTTACACCAGTTCACCTTGCGGTCGCCCGCGTCAGTGTCCCTCGTCCCCGCCACGTGCGCCGGGAGGCGCAGAGGGCGGCCGGGCTTCCAGAGGCTATTCTTGCGCCGCCTCACGCACGCAGGGAGGAGTGGAGGGCCGCAGGCCACGTGCGCCGGGAGGCGCAGAGGGCGGCCGGGCTTCCAGAG
>CALJIC010000031.1 GCA_937974195.1 uncultured Roseiflexaceae bacterium
GGGAGGGCGGTCGCACCGTCGGTGCCGGCGTCGTCGACAAGATCATCGAGTAGTCATACCGGCTGCGTCGCGGTGGGGCGGCACCACATGCCGCCCCGCCGCCCGGCGTCTCGTGGGAAGAGAGTATTTATGACCCTGGCGAAGGAAAAGACGGATAAAGAGCCGCAGAACCCGGTTGTGCGCGCGCTCAACAACACGATCTTGCAGCCGCTTCGCGAGTCGCGCGCGGAGATGAAGAAGGTCGTCTGGCCCACTCGCCAGGAGGTCATTCGGCTGACGATTGTGGTGATTGTTCTTTCTGCGTTGATCAGCGCCGTTCTGTTTGTAGCCGATTCGCTGTTCACATGGCTGCTGCTGCAGCTGCAGAATTTCGTCCGGTAATGAGGGTTGACCGTGACCGATCAGACCGATCAGAATGAGTCGCAGAGCGGATCCGAGCTGCAAGATGACGACCGCCGCTGGTACGTGATCCACACCTACTCGGGCTACGAGAACAAGGTCAAGCAGAACTTGCTCCATCGCATCGAGTCGATGGAGATGCAGGACCAGATCTTCCGGGTGATCGTCCCGACCGAGGAGGAGATCGAGATCAAGAACGGCCAGCGCCGCACGGTCCACAAGAAGGTGTTCCCCGGCTACGTGCTGGTCCAGATGCGCATGAACGACAACTCGTGGTATGTCGTGCGCAACACCCCGGGTGTGACCAGCTTCGTGGGCCACGGCAACCGGCCGACTCCGCTCGAGGAATCGGAGGTCAAGTCGATCCTCAAGCAGATGGAGCAGGAGGCGCCCAAGGTCCGCGTCAGCTACCAGGTCGGGCAGGCGGTCAAGATCACCGACGGGCCGTTCACGGACTTCGAGGGGATCGTCGATGCGATCGACCACGAGCGCGGGCGCGTCCGGGTGCTGGTCTCCTTCTTCGGGCGCGAGGCGCCGGTGGAGCTGGACTTCCTGCAGGTGACACGCCTCGTCGACTAAAGCACGGTTCGGCCATACCGAGAGCTGATATGGCGTGTGTGGTGGGGTCTGCTGTGCCGCCACACACGGACATTGTTGTCTAAGGAGCACGTTTGTGGCGAAGAAAGTGACTGGTGTCGTGAAGCTGCAGCTCCCGGCGGGCAAGGCCACCCCGGCACCGCCCGTCGGCCCGGCGCTCGGCGGCTTCGGCATCAACATTATGCAGTTCGTGAAGGAGTATAACGAGCGGACCGCCTCCCAGGCCGGGAGCGTCATCCCGGTCGAGATCACGGTCTACTCGGACCGCTCGTTCACGTTCGTGCTGAGGACACCGCCCGCGGCAGACCTGCTGCGCAAGGCCGCTGGCGTCGAGAAGGGCTCGGGCACGCCGAACCGCACCACGGTCGGCACGATCAGCCGTGAGCAGCTGCGCCGGCTGGCCGAGCAGAAGATGGCCGACCTGAACGCGACGACGATCGAGGCGGCTGAGAAGACGCTCGCTGGCACCGCCCGCAGCATGGGGATCAAGATCATGGACTAAGGGTGAGGGGAGTAAGGGCACACCCTTGACCCCTACCCTCGCTCGGTGGGAGGGCGCAGGCCCGGACGCACCACCAGGAGAACACTAAATGGCGAAGAACCACGGCAAGAAGTACCTCGAGGCGGCCGGCAAGATCGAGCGCGACCGGCTCTACACGCCCGAGGAGGCGGTGAAGCTCGTCAAGGAGACGTCGTTCACCAAGTTCGATGCGACCGTCGAGGTGCACCTGCGCCTCGGCATCGACCCGCGCCACGCCGACCAGACCATCCGCACGACGGTTGCGCTGCCGCACGGCACCGGCAAGACGGTGCGCGTGCTGGTGTTCGCGCAGGGCGATGCGGCCCAGGCGGCGCGCGATGCGGGGGCCGACTACGTCGGCTCCGACGATCTGATCGCGCGGATCGACAAGGAGAACTTCTTCGACTTCGACATCGCCATCGCCACGCCGGACATGATGGGCAAGGTGGGGCGCGTCGGGCGCAAGCTCGGCCCGCGCGGCCTGATGCCCAACCCGAAGAGCGGCACGATCGTGCCGCCGGAGGATCTCCCGCGCACGATCCGCGAGGTGCGCGGCGGGCGCGTCGAGTTCCGCAACGACAAGACCGGCCTGCTGCACGTGGCGGTCGGCAAGGTGAGCTTCAGCGAGCAGCAGATCTACGAGAACATCGCCGCGCTGATGGAGGCGGTCAAGGCCGCGAAGCCCTCGGCCTCCAAGGGCACCTATATCCGCTCGGTGACGTTCACCAGCACGATGGGCCCCGGCATCCGCGTGGACCCGTCGGCGGCCCAGGCGATGCAGGCGAACGTCTGAGAGGCCTCGCACCTCTCTGCGAAGGATCGCTGAGCACCAGAGACACCATCACTCCATAACGACGCTCCACCGGGCGTCATATACCTGCCGCAGACAGCGGGTGCATCGCTTAATGGCACTGCGCCGCCCGCCGAGGCAGACCGAGGAACCATCAGGGATGACCCTGTCCGACGGGCTGCTGTGTCTGCGCACGGCAGCCCGTTCTGTATTCCGCGAGCGCGGTGCGCCGCCTCGCATGCCCACTGGGGAAGGGGGTGAAACCGAATGCCAACGACGCGCAAGATCGCACAGGTGGCCGAGCTCGCCGAGAAGCTCAGCCGCACCCAGCTGACGCTGGTGGCCGACTACCGCGGCCTGACGGTGGCGGAGATCTCGGACCTGCGCAAGCGCCTGCGCGAGGCGGGCGCCGAGCTCGTCGTCGCCAAGAATACGCTGACGCTGATCGCCGCCCGCGAGACGGGCCACGAGGAGCTCGAGCAGCTGCTCACCGGGCCCACGGCGCTCGCGTTCGCCTACGACGATGTCGCCAAGGCCGCCAAGGCGGTGAGCGAGTTCAACCGCGGCCCCAAGAAGCTGACGGTCCGCGGCGGTATGCTGGGCAAGAACCTGCTCACCGGCGATGTGCTCGATCAGGTCTCGCGCATCCCGAGCCGCCAGGAGCTTCTGGCGCAGGTGCTGGGCGGCATCTCGTCGCCGGTCACGGGCGTGGTCGGCGTGCTCAACGCGGCCATTTCGAACGTGGTGTACGTCCTCCAGGCGCGCATCGACCAGCTGCAGCCGGCCGGCGAGCAGCAGGCGGCGTAGCGGGAGGCCCGGGGAGCCGCAGGTTCTCCGCGCATGAGTTCTTACGATACGTAGAGTCACGGGCAAGAGCCCCAAGAGGAGTAACAAGATCATGGCAAGCGCAAAGGTCGAGAGCATTATCGAGAGCATCGAGAGCCTGAACGTCCTCGAGCTGGTCGAGCTCAAGAAGGCGATGGAGGAGAAGTGGGGCGTGACGGCGGCCGCGCCGGTGTTCGCCGGCCCGGCTGTTGGCGCTCCGGCCGCCGCTGCCGGCGGTGATGGCGCGGCTCCGGCCGCCGCTGAGGAGAAGTCCGAGTTCGACGTGATCCTGTCGAGCGCCGGCGCGAACAAGATCCAGGTCATCAAGGTCGTGCGCGAGCTGACCAGCCTGGGTCTGAAGGAGGCCAAGGACCTGGTCGAGGCCGCTCCGAAGCCGGTCAAGGAGGGCGTCAGCAAGGAGGAGGCCGAGGCGGCGCGCGCGAAGCTCGTCGAGGCCGGCGCCACCGTCGAGATCAAGTAGGCGCGATCACCGCACAGTGTGTGGAAACGAAGAGGCGGCTGCCACTGGCAGCCGCCTCTTCGTGTGAGCAAGGAGATAGTAGCCGCCCGCCCTGCAGCGGGTGTGCGGGCTAGGACGCGAACAGGCCGCGGATGCGCTGCGCGAGGCGCTCGGCCGCGTCGCGGATCTCGGTGGCGTTCTCCCGCACCTGGGCGCGGGAATCGGTGGTGAGGCTGCCCTCGGCCGGCACGAGCAGCCAGAGCGCGAGGTACAGCAGCGCGCCCAGGCCGTTGATCAGCGTGAGGAGCAGAAAGCCGAGCCGCACGAGGATCGGGTCGACCCCCAGGTACGCCGCGAGCCCGCTGGCCACGCCAGCCACCATCCTGTCGCTCTGGCTGCGGTAGATACGTTTGGTCTCCATATCCATCCCCCTTCGCGGTGGGGCTGCATCTGCCCCTGCCGATATGTTCCGTTCTCGCCAGTAGGACGCACGGCGCGCCGCCATTGTTGCAGGGGCCCGCTACCAGCGGCGCATCTGGCGGGGCTGCGGGGCGCCGCGGGGCCGCGCAGCGCCCCCACAGGGGTTGGAGTCGCCGCACGCTGGACGGGCAGAGGCGGGCTCCGGCACGGCGCTCCGGCGAGCAGGGCGCCGTTTGCCCACGGCGGGCGGGCGCGGTAGCGCGCCGGTTGGCTTATAATAGGGCCAGCGACGCGACGCAGAGAGTAAGGAATCGAAGATGAAGCTGCACGAGTATCAGGCCCGCGACATCCTCGAGCGCTACGGCATCCCGGTCACGGGCGGCGGCGTGGCCTCCACCCCGGCGGAGGCACGGGCGATCGCCGAGCAGATCGGCGGGCCGGTTGTGGTTAAGGCTCAGGTGTTCGTCGGCGGGCGGGGCAAGGCCGGCGGCGTGAAGCGGGCCGATACGCCTGAGCAGGCCGAGCAGGTGGCCGGGCAGATCCTCGGGATGAACCTCAAGGGGCTGACGGTCGAGAAGGTGCTGGTGGCCGAGGCGATCACCTACGAGCGCGAGATCTACCTGGCGGCGATCATGGACCGCGCGACCAAGCGCATCGTCATGATGGCCTCGGCCGAGGGCGGCGTGGAGATCGAGGAGGTCGCCAAGACCAACCCGGAGGCGATCGTGCGGGTCGAGGCGCACCCGATGCTCGGCCTGCTGGACTTCCAGGCGCGCGACCTGGCCTTCGGCATCGGCCTGACCGACAGCAAGCAGGTGCGCCAGTTCGCCCAGATCGCCACGGCGCTCTACAAGGTCTACACGCAGACCGACGCGACGCTGGCGGAGATCAACCCGCTGGTGGTGCGGGCCGACGGGGCGCTGCAGGCGCTCGACTCGAAGATCCTGCTCGATGACAGCGCCCTGTTCCGCCACCCGGACCTGGAGGCGATGCGCGACGCGTCGGACGAGCCGGAGGCGGAGCAGCGGGCGCGCGAGGCGGGCATCACGTTCATCAAGCTGGACGGCGATATCGGCTGCATGGTGAACGGCGCCGGGCTGGCGATGGCGACGATGGACGTGATCAAGCTCTACGGCGGCGAGCCGGCCAACTTCCTCGATATCGGCGGCGGCGCCGGCAAGGAGAAGGTCAAGGCGGCGCTGCAGATCATCCTGTCCGACCCGAACGTCAAGGCGGTGATGTTCAATATCTTCGGCGGCATCACGCGGGTCGACGAGGTCGCCAAGGGCATCGTGGCGGCGCTCGAGGAGGTGAAGACCGACGTGCCGATGGTGGCGCGGCTGGTGGGCACCAACGAGGAGGAGGGCCGCAAGATCCTGAGCGAGTCGGCGCTGATCCCGGCCGCGACGCTGGCGGAGGCGGCCGAGAAGGCGGTGGCGGCGGCGCGCGGGCGCTAGCGAGGGCGCTTCGGGCCACCACGGGGCGGGGGGGATCGCAAACTGCGATCCCCCTCGCTCTTTTGCAAGTTCCTCATCCGCCCGCCCGCGCCAGTTTATCCTCTGTTCATCTCCCCCTGCTACGATAGGCGGCAGTAGAGCACCGCTGTGGGCGTGCGCCCCTCACGCGCCACCTCGACGACACAGGGGAGCCGTATGTTGGAGAGCCACCTCACCGCCGCCGACGCGCTGATACAGGGCCGATACCAGGTGCTGGGGCAGATTGGCCACGGCGGGATGGGCACGGTGTACGAGGCCCTCGACACGCGGCTGGGCGCGGTTGTGGCGCTCAAGTGGCTCCGCCCGCCGCCCGGCGCCGACGAGCTGCAGATGCGGGTGCTGCTGCGCGCCTTCGAGCGCGAGGCCAAGATCCTGGCGCGCCTGCGCCACCCGGCGCTGCCCGGCGTCAGCGACTACTTCGGCGACACCGACGGGCAGTGGCTGGTGATGCAGCACATCCCCGGCTGCAACCTGGCGGAGCTGCTGGCGCGCCGCGGCGCGCCGTTCCCGCTCGCGCAGGTGCTCGGCTGGGCGGACGTGCTGCTCGACGCCCTGGAGTACCTGCACAGCAGGCGCCCGCCCGTGCTGCACCGCGACATCAAGCCGCAGAACCTGAAGCTCACGCCGGCGGGGGAGCTGGTGCTGCTCGACTTCGGGCTGGCGCGGGGCGGCGAGGAGCAGACGCGGGCGGTGGGCGGCCCGAGCCTGCTGGCGTACACCCCCCAGTACTCGCCGATCGAGCAGATCCGCGGCGAGGCGCCCGACCCGCGCAGCGACCTGTACGCGCTGGGGGCGACGCTGTACCACCTGCTGACGAACCAGCTGCCGGCGAACGCGGTGGCGCGCATGCAGGCGGTGCTCGATGGCAAGCCGGACCCGCTGCGGCCGGCGCACGAGCTGAACCCCGAGCTGCCGCCCGGCCTGGGCAGGGCGCTCCAGCACGCGATGGCGCTGCTGCCCGAGCAGCGGCCTGTGAGCGCCGCGGCCATGCGGTCGCTCCTGAGCGCATACAACCCCGAGCGGTCCGGCCCGGGCGCGGGGGCGATCGCCGGCGCGCCGGATGCGGACCAGACGCAGGCCTCGCCGGCAGGCCCGCAGGCCGAGCGCCAGAAGCGCTGGCGGCGGCTGCTCGCGGGGCTGCTGGCCGCCGTTGCGCTCGCCGGGGCCGTTGCGCTGGGCGAGGTGGGCGGGCGGCAGGCGCCGGCGGACGAACAGGGCGAGGCGGTGCCGGCCGCGCCGGTCAGCACGCTGGGCCAGGCAGCGCTGTCGCGCCCGCCGAGCGTGACGCCCAGGGAGGACGCCGCGGGCCCGATCGGGCGCGGGCAGGCGCTCGCCGGGGCCGGGGAGGGCGCGCCGGCGCTGCCGGGCGAGGCGGTGCCGGCCGCGCCGCACGTGGCGGCGGCGTACGCGGCGCGCGGCGACGCGCACGCGCGGACAGGAAACCGGACGCTGGCGCTCGAGGACTACACGCGCGCGATCACGATCGACCCGGCCCACGCGCGGGCCTACCTCGGGCGGGCGCTGGTGGCGTTCGCGCAGCGCGAGTACGAGCTGGCGATCGCCGACTACGACCGCTATCTCGCGCTCGAGCCGGAGGGCGCCGCCGGCTACTACAACCGGGCGCTAGCGCACCTGGCCCGCGGCGACGCGCCGGCGGCGCTGGCGGACTACGACCGCTACCTCGCGCTGCAGCCGCTGGACGCTGACGGGTTCCTGGGGCGCGGGCGGGTCTACGCGGCGCTCGGCGACCTGCAGCACGCCCTGGACGACTTCGACCGGGCGCTGCAGCTGCAGCCGGAGCACGCGCCGGCCCTGTACGAGCGCGGCGCCGCTCGCCTGCAGGCCGGGCAGCACGAAGGCGCCGTGGCTGACCTGCGCGCCTGCATCCAGCTCACGACCGACCCGGAGCTGCGCCGGAACGCCGAGGAGCTGCTCTCCGGGATCGAGCCGCTGCAGTAGGCCGGCCGACCGCTAGCGCGGCACACCGGCGGTGCTGAGCAGCTGCTCGCGGGCGGCGCGCAGCATCGCGCGCTCCTCTGGGTCGGCCGAGGCCCCCTCGAGCTCGTCGAGCAGCGGACCCCAGTGCGCGACGAGCGCATCCACCTCAACCCCCGAGCGCCGGCTCCACTCGACGTCGCGCTGCAGGAGCGCCAGCTGGAGCTCGGCCTCGGTGTAGCGGCACGCCACTGGCGGCAGGCGCTCGGTCTTGGCGGCCGGGTAGCCCGTCCCCTCGACGAGCGCGTGGGGCTCCATGCGGAAGAGGCCGGCGAGCAGCACGATCGTGCGCTCGCTCGGCAGCGCCAGCCCGGCCTCGAACTGCGACACCGCGGCCCGCGAGGCGGCGATCCGCTCCGCGAGGCGCTCCTGCGTCCAGCCGCGCCGGAGCCGCAGCTGGGCGATGCGCTGGCCCAGCTTCTCGGTGGGCTTCGGCGCGAAAGAAACCTGCTCTGCCATGGCGTGTATTCTACCCCAAGATCCCGGCCCGCACCGCTAACTGGCTTAGCAGACGGGCGCGCCGCTTGCGCGTATACTTGTGTCGTTCCGATGGTGGGGTTTGGGGAGGCGAAGCCTCCCCAGTATCCCTTAACGTTCGTGGAGGGCCAGCGGCCCTCCACACCTCCCCGCGGGAGGCGCCGCAGCACCGCACCGCGTAAGTCCTGTACCATGTCGCGCGGCGGCGGGCGATAATCTGTCTTTCCGCGGCTGTGCGGTGAGGGAGAAGGAGTGTGGAGGGCGGGCGGCACGACCGTGTGATGGGGGGGTGGGGAGGCGCAGCCTCCCTGGTATCCCCTCTAAGAAAAAGGAACTGAGTGAGCGATGATGGAGGGCGGCACGCCCTCCGAAATCACCGGAGGTAACACATCAATGGCCAAGACCAAGCGCGCGCTGATCACCGGCATCACCGGGCAGGACGGCTCCTACCTCGCCGAGTTCCTGCTCGAAAACGGGTACGAGGTGATCGGCATGATCCGCCGATCCAGCACCGTCAACTTCGAGCGCATCAAGCACATCCAGGACAAGATCACCCTGGTGCCGGGCGATCTGCTCGATGAGGTGTCGCTGATCCATATGCTGCGCGAGCACCGGCCGACCGAGGTGTACAACCTGGCCGCGCAGAGCTTCGTGCAGACCTCGTTCTCGCAGCCGGTGTTCACCGGCGAGGTCACCGCGCTGGGGGTGACGCGCCTGCTGGATGCCATCCGCATCGTGGACCCGGACATCCGCTTCTACCAGGCCAGCTCGTCCGAGATGTTCGGCAAGGTGGTGGAGGTGCCGCAGCGCGAGACCACGCCGTTCTACCCGCGCTCGCCCTACGGCGTCGCCAAGGTCTACGGCCACTGGATCACGGTCAACTACCGCGAGAGCTACGGCATGCACGCCAGCAGCGGGATCCTGTTCAACCACGAGAGCCCGAGGCGCGGGCTCGAGTTCGTGACGCGCAAGATCACGCACGGCGTGGCGCGCATCAAGCTCGGGATGGACAAGGAGCTGCGCCTCGGGAACCTGGAGGCCCAGCGCGACTGGGGCTTCGCCGGGGACTACGTGCGCGCCATGTGGCTGATGCTGCAGCAGGACACCCCCGGCGACTACGTCGTGGCGACCGGCCAGACCCACACGGTGCGGCGCTTCTGCGAGCTGGCCTTCGGCCACGTCGGGCTGGACTACCAGGACTACGTGGTGGTCGACGAGCGCTTCTTCCGCCCGGCGGAGGTGGACCTACTGGTGGGCGACCCGACGCGCGCGCGCACGGTGCTCGGCTGGGAGCCGGAGGTCTCCTTCGAGCAGCTGGTGGCGATGATGGTCGAGGCGGACATCAAGCTGCTGCAGGGGCAGTAGGGCTAGTTGTCGAGGCCAGCGAGCGCCTCGCGGGCCTCGCTGGCCCAGATGCTGCCGGCGCCCTTCTCGATCACCGCCTGGTACGAGGCCGCGGCCTCGGCGGGGCGGCCGGCCAGCTCCTCGGCCAGGCCCTGGTAGTAGCGCGCCTCGGGGTACCCGTCGTCCTGCTGTGAGACCGCGAGCCGGAAGTGCTCGATGGCATCGTTGTACTGGCTCTGCGCGAAGTGCACCCTGCCGAGCCAGTAGTGCGCTTCGGGGAAGACTGGCTGCAGCCGCACGGCGTCCTCGAGATCGCCGCGGGCGTCCTCGAGGCGGCCGGAGCGGATGCGGATGATCGCCCGGCGGAAGTGCGGCTCGGCCAGATCGCCGACGCGGATCGCCTGGCCGTAGGCCTCGAGCGCCCGCTCCTCCAGCCCCTGCTGCTCATACAGCCGGCCCTGCACCAGGTAGGCCTCGGGGTAGTCCGGCCGCCGCTCCAGCGCGCGCCGCAGGCTCTCCTCGGCCTGGGCGATCTGGTTGAGCTGGATCTGGGCCTGCGCCAGCCCCAGGTAGGCCTCGGCGTAGTCCTCGCGCAGCCCGGTCGCGTCGGCGTAGGCGTTCGCCGCCGCCTGCGGGTCCCCTTCGCGCAGAAGCGCCTCGCCCAGCCACAGGTGCGCCTCGGCGGACTGGGGGTCGCGCAGGGTGGCGTTGCGGAAGTGGCCGAGCGCCACCGACCAGCGGTTCTCGGCGGCCGCCGCGCGCCCAAGCCCGATGTAGGCCGTCGCCAGGCTGTCGTTCTGCCGCAGCGCCGCGTTGTACTGCTCAACCGCCGTGGCGATGTCCCCCCGGTGGAGCGCCACATCGCCCAGCACCACCTGCGCCGCGGGGTAGGCGCCGCCGGCCAGCTCGATCGCCCGGGTCGCCTCCTGCTGCGTCGCGTCGAGCTGGTTGAGCCGCAGGCGCGCCAGCGCCAGCCCGTAGTGGCTGCTCGGGTCGGACGGGTCGACGGAGACCGCGCGCTCGAAGGCGGTCGCCGCCAGTTCGTCCTCGCGGTAGGCCAGCAGCATCTGGCCGATCTGCCTGAGCGTCTCCGGGTTGTCCTCGCCGGCGTCCAGCGCCGCGCGGTAGTTGCGCGTGGCGACCTGCGGGTTGTTGCGGTTGATCTGGGCCAGCGCCAGGAGCGACGGGATGTGGCGCGGGTCGGCGGAGAGCGCGGCCTCGAACTGGATCTCGGCCTCAGCGATGTTCTCCTCGGCCACCAGCAGCCGGCCCATCTCGTAGGCGATGTCGGGGTAGCGCTCGGCGCCGCGGGGCGTCACGCGCTCGGCGCGCTCGAGCACGGTGCGCGTGGCCTGCAGGTCGCCGCTGGCGCGGTAGAGCTCCGCCAGCTCGATCAGCGCGCCCACGTTGTTGCGGTTGGCGAGCGGGAGCAGCACCCGCTCCGCCTCAGCGTAGCCGGTTGGGCCGCTCAGGCGCAGGGTGGTGGCCAGCGCCAGCGCGGTCGCGTCGCTGGGGCGGTGCTGGTGCAGCCAGCGGCGCTCGGCGATCGCCGTGGGCCAGTCGTGCTGCTGCTCGGCGAGCTCGGCGAGCCGCTGGTGCGCCGGGAAGTAGGCGTCGTTGAGCTCGATCGAGCGCTGGAGCAGCTCCCGCGCGCGCGCCGGGTCCTGCGGGAGCGCGGCCAGCGCCAGCCCGTAGGGCGGCTCGGGGGCCTCCGGCGCGAGGCGGGCGGCGGCCTCGTACTGCTCGATGGCCGCGGCCGGATCGCCGGCGATCACCAGGGCGTCGCCGAGCAGGAAGCGCGGCTCGTGGTTGTCCGGCTCGGCCGCCATGCGCGCCTGCAGCTGCTCTGCGATCGGCGTGACCGGTGTCCCGGCGCCGGTGAGCAGCGCCCAGAGCGCGTCCAACCCCTGGCGCGGGCGCGGCCCGCGCGTCTGCAGCAGCTCGATGTCCACCACCGTCTTCCACCGGCGCTGCTCGGCGAGCACGTCGCCGATGCGCTGCGCCTGGGTGACGGCGATGCGCCCGGCGATGTTGCGGCCGGCGGCGTCCTCGGCGGCGGAGCGGCGGCTCCAGAGGGCGATCAGCTGCTCGCTCTGCGCGATCGCGCTCTCGATCTGGTCGCTGCTGCTGTCGATCACGGTCGCCGGGAGGGGCGGCGCGGCCTGGAGCTCCCAGATCAGCGGGCCGCTGGCGCCGACCTGGCGGGCGAGGGTCAGCAGGGCGCGCTCCTGCATCACGCCGGACCGCAGCCGGGTGGCGAGCAGGTCGCGCAGCTCGGGCACGGTGAGCACATCCTCGGCCGCCGCGCGCTCGGCGGCGTTGCTCAGCCGCTCGGCGGCCATGTCGAGCTGCCCGTTGAGGCGGTACGCCTGGCTCATCGTCAGCAGCAGCTGGGCCGAGGGCCGCAGCAGCAGCGTTTCCGAAGACGGCACCAGCTGGGGCATCTGCAGGTTCGCGTCGGGCGGGATGATCGCTTCGAGCGACTGCACGGCGGCGGCGGCGTCTCCGGCGCGAAGGGACTCGAGCGCCAGGTTGTAGCGCAGCTCGCCCAGGTCGCGCCCGTCCAGCAGCAGGATCGTCTGGTTGAACGCCTCACGGGCGCCCGCGGCGTCCCCGGCGTCCTGCAGGATCGCGCCGAGATTGTTGTAGAGCCGGGCGGTGTCGGTAGCGCGGCTGTCGGCGATCGCGCGCCGGTAGGCTTCGGCGGCGGCCCGGTACTCGCCGCGCGCCCAGAGGATGTTGCCGCGCACGACGTTCGGCAGCGCCGGGAGCAGCGCCGGCTCCTGGGCGATGAGCGAGTCGAGCGTGTACAGCGCGCGGTCGACCTGGCCGGCCCCGTAGTCGGCCAGCGCCGTGATGAGCTGCGGCACGACGACGCCGCCGACGATCGGGCGGCTGGCGAGGATGTAGTGGTCCGGCAGCGCGAAGCGCGCGACGTACCCCTCCCAGGCGTTCGCGGCGAGCGACCCGGTGGGTCGGTACACGATCTCCGGTAGCAGCGACTCCTGGTCGAGCATCCCGCCGGGCGTCACCTCGCCCCAGATCACCGCGTCGGCGCCGCGCTGCTCGGCGACCGCCAGCGCGGCCGCGGCGTTCTCCGGCGGCGCGCCGAGCACCTGCGCCACGATGCGGCCCTCGCTGGCGGCGTTGATCGCCCGCGCGAGGTCCTCGGCCACCGCCGCGCCGGTCCGCCCATCGTCGCTGCTGCGGAAGGGGGCGACGAGCACGGTGAACTCCTCCGTGCTGATCCCGGGCAGCAGGCGCGGCAGCAGGAGCAGCGACAGCAGCGCCATCAGCGCGGCGACGAGCCCGATGCGCACGCGCGGGCTGTAGACGGCCTCCTGCACCTGGCCGATCAGCACGTCGCGGCGGCGCCTGGCCCGCTGGCGCGGCGCGCCGCTGGAGGGCGGAGGGGTGGCAGGCGCATCCTGGTCTGCCACACGGCTGCGAAGACGGGCGAGCTGTCGGGCGATGCGGGTTCTCATGGGGTGTTCTGCAGGATCGTCTGGGCCACGAGCGCCAGGAACTCGTCGGTGCGGAACGGCTGGCGCAGGAAGTGCTGCACGCCGTGCGCGGCGCCGGCGTCCTCATCCTGCTGGCGCGTGGTGATCACCAGCAGCGGCACGAGCGGCTGCTCCTCGCGCAGCTGGTCAGCCATCTCCCACAGCGAGTCGCCCAGGCGCGCATCGGCGACGATCAGCGAGAGGTCCAGCTCATAGGCCAGCAGCACGCCGGCCTCGATGACGCCCGGGGCCTCAAGCGTGCGGTAGCCGTTGTCCTTGAGGGCCGTCTGGAGCAGCCGGCGCAGCCCGTCGTCGGCGGTGACCACCAGGACGGCGGGCGGCGCGCTGCCGCGGCGCTCGTGGGCCACGGCGGCGGGCTGCGTGCCGCGCACGTCCACGGCGTAGAAGCTGCCGGGCTGCTGCTTGGCGAACTGCTTCATCTCGGCCGCCACCCGGCTGGCCTCCTCGTGGTCGGCGAAGGTGCGGTGGCGGTTCGTGACGACGCCGATCGACACCGAGATGATCGGGAAGCGCCGCGGGACGCCCTGGCGGTCGGTGCCGATCAGGTAGCCGCGCGCCAGGTCCTCGGGGTCATAGAGGGTGCGGACGCGCTCGTCGAACAGTTTGATGATGCACTGGCACAGCTCGGGGATCACATCGGGGTTGGTGAGTATGGCGAAGTCATCGCCGCCGATATGCCCGATGAAGTCGGTGCTCGTGCCGCAGGTCTGCACCGCCTCCTGGACCACCTCGGCCACCAGGCGGATGACCCGGTCGCCGCGGGCGGGGCCGTAGGTGTCGTTGAACGCCTTGAAGTTGTCGATATCGACGTAGAGCAGCGCGAAGAGCGCGCCGCTCTTGAGGCGGTACTTGAGCTCCTCGGTGAGCAGGATGTTGCCGGACAGCCCGGTGAGCGGGTTGAGCACGGGCTTGCGCGCGGCGCGCGCCAGGTGGCTCTTGATGCGCGCCAGCAGCTCGGGGATGTTGAACGGCTTGATAATGTAGTCGTCCGCGCCGGTCTCGAACCCAGTGACGACGTCGTCGGGGGTCGACTTCGCCGTGAGGATCAGCATCGGCAGGTGGGCCGTGCGCGTGTCGTTGCGCAGCTGGCGGATCGCCTCGTAGCCGTCCATGTGCGGCATCATCAGGTCGACGAGCACCAGATCGGGCACGATCTCCTGCGCCGTGCGCACCAGCTGGTCGCCGTTCTGCGCCGGGAACACCTCGTACCCCTGGCTGCGCAGCACCACTTCCAGCAGCTGCCGCACGGTAGGCTCGTCGTCCGCGATGAGGATGCGCTTCGTCATGGATCAGGATACAGGTACAAAGCCTTCAGCGAGATGCTCTGCGGCTGCCAGCGGGCAGCGTCGCCGCCGGTGCTGGCAGCCGGCTCCTCTCACCGCCGGGCGGCAGGTCGCCGAGACGGCACGTACGGGCAGGCTCGCCGCCTGCCAGCTCAGATGACCAGCTGCGCGTACAGGTTCTCGAGCGTCAGGTCCTGCCGCACCGTCTCGTCCGAGTCGAGCGTCAGGGTTGCCGCGCTGACCCCCAGCCGCACCGCCTCGTCCACCGGGATGTCGTTGAGCAGGGCGTACACCACCGCGGCGGTCAGCGCAGCGCCGGCGCCGGTCGGGTCAACGATCTCGACCTCGATCGCCGGGATGTGGCCGCTGGCATCGGGGGTGGCGTAGACCAGCCCGGCCTCGCCCAGCGTCACGATCGCCACCTCGACGCCGCACGCCACCAGCTCGCGCGCGGCGACGATCCCCTGCGCCACGTCGGCGACCGGGTGGCCGGTGAGCGCCTGCGCCTCCACGCTGTTCGACACCACCAGGTAGAACGACCCGATCAGCGGCCGGTAGCGCAGCGCGGGGGCGTAGGCGACGGTGTCGACCGCCACTGGCACGCCGGCGTCCCGGCAGATCGCCAGCAGCACCTCGGCGCTGGCGAGCGGCACGTTCGCGTCGATCACCACCATGCGCGCTGCCGCCAGCTGCTCGGCGTGCGCCAGGATGACGTCCGGCGTCAGCGCCGCGATCGGCTCGGTGTCGTCCACCCCGACCAGCAGCTGGGCCTGTGGCCCGTACAGCGCGATGTAGGCCGCCGAGTGGCTCTCGCACGTCTCCAGCATGTAGCCGTCGACGATCACGCCGGCCTGCTTCGTCTGGCCGATGATCGTCCGCCCGAAGTCGTCGGGGCACACGACGCTGATCAGCGCGGTGGGCAGGCCGAGGCGCGCCAGGTTCTCGGCGATGTTGCGGCCGCAGCCGCCGACGCTGACGCGCACCTCACCGGCGTTGGAGGTGTTGGCCAGCGTGTCGCCGCGCAGGCGGGCTTTGATGTCCAGGCAGGCCGCGCCGACCACCACCACCTCGGGCGATACCCCATCATCTCTTTGCGCCATTGCTGCCACCCCCGCCGCCTCCAGGCGGCCTCTCGCTGCGGTTCTCCTCGAACAGGCCGGGGTAGATATGTTCGCGGACCGGAGACTCCCCGGCGGCGCGGATGGCAGTGACTATGATCTCCTCCAGCATCGCGGGCGTGAGCTGGCCGTCGAGCTGATCCTGCAGCGCCTCGACCAGGGCGCGCACGCGCGTCGCCTCGACCTCGGCCTCCTTCTTGCCGACGACGTCGAGGTAGTAGGCGTCGTTCAAGGCGGCGGACTGGCGCTCCTTCTGCTCGCGGCCCAGCCGGCGCTCCACATTCTCGGTGAGCCGGGTCAGGAGATCGCGGTCCAGCTTGTAGAGGTCGATGTCGAGGTGCGTGACCGTGACGCCCCAGCGGCTGACGAGCACCTTTAGCTCGCGCAGGACGGCCGCGGAGAGCGGGCCGCGGTTGAGGTACGCCTCGAGCATCGAGCCGCGCAGCATCCGGGCGTCGTCCTCGGGCATCGGCGCGCCGGAGCGGTCGAGGAGCGGCGGCGGGCCTGACTCGTTCAGGTGGAAGGCGACCGAGCGCACGATGTCGTCCACCTCGGCTGCCATCTGGCGGGCGAGCAGCTTCTCCCAGAAGGCCGGGTCGAGCTGGGCGCGCGCCAGCGACATGCCCATCTCCCTGGCGACGTCGTTCTGGATCTTGCCGCGGTTGGGGATGCCCACCAGCGCCCTGGCCGGGTCGGTGACGCGGTAGCGCACGTGGACCTCGACCATATCGATGTTGTGGTAGGCGCGGGTGTTGACGTTCTCGACTCGCGTGTCCAGCGTGAGCTCGTAGAGCGGGATGGTGGCGACGTGCCGGTCCAGGATCGAGAAGGGCACCGTCTGCCCGGCGTCGGCCTGGTAGACCTGGGTGCTGAGGAACGGCGCGTACATCACCGCGTGGTCCTCGGGGATGACGAGGGTGTTGGCGCGCAGCTGCCGGAAGGTGTACAGCAGCACCAGCAGCCAGACCGCCGGCACCAGGATGCGGCCGGCCGTGCCGAGCCAGGCGTCCCCCAGGAAGCCGGCGGCGATCAGCGAGGTCAGGGCTGCCAGGAGGGTCAGAAAGCGGATGTCCCCGGTGTCCCCAACCTGGCCCATCACCAGCGTCAGCACCAGGATGAGCACGCTGATCGTCGTGACGATCCCGGTCTGCGGCACCACCAGGTAGATCACGACCAGCGAGAGGAACATGAGCGCGAGCGCCAGGTTGGCGGACGCCGTGGTGTGTCTGAGTCGCATCGAGCCTATACCTCCAGCAGCACTTTCAGACGGCCTTCGGCGGCCCGGAAGGCGCGCAGCCCCTCGCTGAGCGGGTACCGGGCGGCGATCAGCGGCGCGGTCTGGATCAGGCCGCGCTCCAGCGCGCGGAGCGCCGGGGCGAACGGCCCGCAGCGCGAGCCGACCAGCTGGATTTCATCGACGACTACCATCGACAGGTTCAGACCGGACTCGGCGGCGAAGGTGCTCTTGAGCACCAGCCGCCCCCGCGGCCGGACCAGGCGCCGGGCGGTGCTCAGCCCGCCCGGGTTGCCGGTGCAGTCGACCACCACGTCGAACGCGGCCGGCTGGCCGGGATCGTCGGTATGCACCGTCTCGATGCCCAGGTCATTGAGCCAGCCCCAGCGCTCCGGGTGCCTTCCGACAAGCGTGACCGCGCATCCCGGCAGGCGGAGCGCCTGGGCGCAGAGTATTCCAAGCTTGCCGTCCCCCACCACGGCGACGCGGTCCGTCGGGCGGATGTGGGACTGTTCCAGGATCTCAAGTGCGGCCGCGACCGGCTCGGTGAACACCGCAGCCTCGTCCGGAAGCTGCTCAGGCACCGGATGGAGGCAGCTCACCGGCAGGCTGAAGAGCTCGGCCATTGCGCCGTCGCGCCGGTCGATGCCGAGGGTCGTGCGGTGCGGGCAGTGGCTCTCGGCGCCGCTGGCGCACACAGAGCAGGAGCGGCAGGCGGCGTTGATCTCGCCGACGACTCGCCTACCGACCCAGGTGCGATCCTCACAGGCAACAACCGTGCCGACGAACTCGTGCCCCAGAACGCCGCGGAAGCCCATATATCCGCGGGTGATCTCGATGTCGGTATTGCAAATGCCGACCAAGTGTGGGTGGATGAGGGCTTCGCCCGACTGCAGCGGTGGTTCCGGGTAGTCTGCTAGTCGCAGCTGGCCGTCGAACAGGAGTGCCTGCATCATGGTCTCACTGACGGCGCGTCCGCTGGCGCAGCATACTTTCCCGCTATGTGTCGGCGGCGCGGCCGCCAGCGGGGAACAGGGGATATGGCGCAAACGCACAGTTGGCGGATCATGCCCCGCAGTGCATTATACTACACAGCGCGCGCTAAAAGCAATAACAGGGCTGCTTCTCTATCCAGTAAACCGCTCTTGCGCGCGAAACCATGCGTATAACAATTTCGCCGCTGCTCGCCGGGCCGGCGGCAGGGCGGCGGGTGCGAGGAGGTGCCATGCGTGTGTTGTTTCTGGGGACGCCGCGCTTCGCGGCCATCCCGCTCGAGCGCCTGGCCCGCGACGGGCGCTTTACCCTGGTGGGCATCGTCACCCAGCCGGACCGGCCGGTGGGGCGCACCGCTGCGCCGCAGCCGCCGCCGGTGAAGGAGCGCGCCGCGGAGCTCGGCCTCCAGGTGCCGGTGCTGCAGCCGGAGACGCTGCGCGACCCGCAGGTGGTGGCGGAGCTGGCGGCGCTGCGCCCGGATGTGGCGGTGGTGGCTGCCTACGGCGAGATCCTGCGCCGCGATGTGCTGGCGATCCCGCCGCTCGGCTACCTGAACATCCACCCGTCGCTCCTGCCGCTGTACCGCGGCCCGGCGCCGGTCGCCGCCGCGATCCTGAACGGGGACACCGAGACCGGCGTGACGGTCATGCGCCTGGAGGCGAAGATGGACGCCGGCCCGGTGCTGGCCCAGCGCCGCGTGCCGCTGCCGCCCGACGCGCGGGCGGGGGCGCTGACCGACGAGCTGTTCGCGCTCGGGGCGGAGCTGCTGGTCGAGGTGCTGCCGGCGTACGCGGACGGCTCGCTCGTGCCGCAGCCGCAGGATCACGAGCGCGCGACGTACACCGGGCTGCTGAAGAAGGAGGACGGCCGGATCGACTGGAGCGCGCCGGCCGCCCACATCGAGCGCATGACGCGCGCCTACGACCCGTGGCCGGGGGCGTACACGAGCTGGCGCGGCCAGATGCTGAAGATCATCGCCGCGCGCTGCATCGCGGCCGGGGACGCGCCGCCCGAGGCGGCTCCGGGGACGCTGCTGGACGGGCCGGCGGGCCCGCTGGTGGTGACGGGCGACGGGCTGCTGGAGCTGGTGACGGTGCAGCCGGCGGGGAGGCGGCCCATGGACGCGCGCGCGTGGCGCCAGGGGCTGCGGGATATCGCAGGCGCGCGCCTGGGTGAGCCAGCAGCCGATGGCTAGGGCCGGGAGCACATGCTCACACGGCTCTAATGCCCCCGCGGATGCCCGGATGGTATACTGAGAATACGTTACAAGCGCACTGTGGCCGTCAGTTCCGGGCGAAGCTGCCGGGGCTGGCAGCCGCAGCGCCGCTCTTGTGGATGGCGCACGCCGGGGGTTGCCATGGCTGCTTGGATCTCACGCGCTTTGCGTACCCATATCCCTGTCTGGCTTGTGGCGCCCATGATCGCCGTGGCGCTGGTCGCTGGCTTCGGCGGCGGGTATCTGAGCGCGCTGCAGCTCACCACGCCCTGCCCGCTGGACGCCGCGTCCTGCAGGACCTTCGCGATCTTCTGGCGCGCCTGGGACATCGCCGCCGATCACTACGTGGACCCCGAGGCGATCGACCCGAAGACCATGACCGACGGCGCGATCGCCGGCATGCTGGACAGCCTGGGCGACAACGGCCACACGCGCTACCTCACGGCCGAGGAGGCGCAGGCTGAGCGCGAGGCGCTCTCGGGGCGCTTCGAGGGGATCGGCGCCTACATCGACGTGCTGGGCGACCAGCCGCTGATCGTCCAGCCGATCGAGGACTCGCCGGCCGAGCGGGCCGGCATCCGCACCGGCGACAGGATCCTCCGCGTCAACGGCGAGGACGTGCGCGGCATCTCAGTGGAGGAGCTGCGCAACAAGGTCCGCGGCCCGAAGGGCACCACGGTCACGCTGACGATTCTGCACGAGGGGGAGGCGGAGCCGGTGGAGATCGCCGTGGTGCGCGAGGAGATCCGGCTGCGGAGCGTGAGCTGGCGCATGCTGCCGGACGGCGTCGCGCTGGTGCAGATCAACCGCTTCGCCGAGCGCACCAGCGAGGAGTTCAGGCAGGCGCGCGAGGAGCTGGAGGCGCAGGGGGCGCGCGCGCTGGTGCTCGACCTGCGCAACAACCCCGGCGGCCTGGTCACCGAGCTGGTGGGCGTCGCCAGCCAGCTGCTCCCGCCCGAGTCGACGGTGCTGATCGAGCAGGACCGCTCGGGCAACACGCGCCCCTACAAGACCGCGCGCGACAGCCAGCCGACCACGCTGCCCATGGTGGTGCTGGTGAACGAGAACAGCGCCAGCGCGGCCGAGATTCTGGCCGGCGCGCTGAAGGACAACGGCCGGGCGCGGGTGATCGGGATGCCGACCTTCGGCACGGCGACGGTGCTGCGGTCGTTCGACCTGCCGGGCGGGGGGCAGGTGCGGCTCGGCACCAGCCAGTGGCTCACGCCGGAGGGCAAGGAGGTGCGCGGGGTGGGCATCCAGCCGGACGAGCTGGTGGCGCTGCCGCCCGGCGTCGCGGCGCTCACGCCGCGCGAGGCGGCCAAGCTGAGCGCGCAGGCGCTGCGGGCCGGTGAGGATGCGCAGCTGGCCCGCGCGCTCGAGCTAGTTGATGAGCTGGCGCGGCGCTAGCGGCTGAAGAGATCCAGCAGGACCAGCGCGAGGACCACGCCGGCGACCTTGCGGGCTGCCTCTCGGGAGGCCGGGCTCACGGGCCGCTCGGCGGGCTGGCTCCCCGCGCGGCGGCGCTGGGCCGCTGTGTGGGCGGCGCGCGCCGGCTGCTGCAGCTCACCTTCGACCAGCAGGCGGCTCCCGCGTGGGAGCACCAGGGCCGTCCACCCGCCGAAGCGCTCGGCGCGCACCACCCGCAGCTGATCCAGCTCGGCGATCCCCTCGAAGCGGTGGCCGCGCTCGGAGCTGCTCTGCCGCACCGGCCCGTCCAGGACCAGCGCCTCGTCCTGCTCCACGTCCACCCAGCCGAAGCAGCGCACCCGCACCGGGCCGCCGTTGACGGTCAGGACTCCATCGGGCCCTACCGCCGCGCTCAACTTGGACATCGATGCCTCCGTAGATGTAGTAGCTGCATTGATAGCACCGATGCGAGCTGCAAACATGTGCGGTTCGTCAGCGGTGAGAATGCAGTGTTGCAATGTTTGTGGCCTGCGTCGGCCGGCATCTGAACCAGGGCGGCGCGATTATACCACCCCTACCCCGCCACGGCGGCCCACTCGTCGTAGCGCGTCTGCAGCATCTCCTGCACCTCGGCGTACTGCAGGCTCAGCGCGGTGAGCTTCTGCGCGTCGACGCCCGCGGCGCCCATCTCCTGCTCGATCTGCTTGAGCTCCTCCTCGAGCTGGCTGATCTCCTCCTCCAGCGCCGCGATCTTGCGCTGGCGCCGGCGCTCCTCGCGCGCCTCCTCCCTCGAGCGCTGCTGGCTGGCCGCCGGCGCCTGGGCGCCGCCATCCGGCCGCTTGCCGTTCTGCTGGCCCGCCGCAGGCGTGTGCTGGCTCGGCGCCGGCTCCTGGCTCTTCTGGGAATCGCCGGCCGCGCGCCGCTGCTCCTTCTCGCGCTCGGCGACGAACTCGCTGTAGGTGCCGTCGAACGCCGTCACCCCGCCGTTCTGCACCATCCAGATCGTGTCGGCCACCCCGTCGACGAAGTAGCGGTCGTGCGAGACGAACAGGATCGTGCCGTTGTACTCGTTGAGCACGCTCTCGAGCGCCTCGCGCGCGCCGATGTCCAGATGGTTGGTCGGCTCGTCGAGCACCAGCAGGTTGCCGCCCATCAGCGTGAGCTGCGCCAGCGCCACCCGGCTGCGCTCGCCGCCCGAGAGGTCGCCGACGCGCTTGTAGACGTCGTCGCCGCTGAAGAGAAACCGGCCGAGCAGGGTGCGCGCCTCGGTCTCCTTGATCTGCGGCCGGATGCGCCGGATCTCCTCCAGCACCGTGTTGCTGGGCACCAGCCCCTCGTGCGCCTGGGCGTAGTAGTTGATCACGATCCGGTGCCCCAGCCGCACTTTCCCGCGCAGCGGCGGCAGCTCGCCGACGATCGTGCGCAGCAGCGTGGTCTTGCCGCTGCCGTTGGCGCCCATCAGCGCGACCCGGCGCCCGCGCCAGATCTCGAGGTCCGGGATGGTGAGCAGGCTCGTCGCGTGGGCGTCGTCGGCCTCCGGCCCTTCACGCCGGGAGCTCGCGTACCCCACCACCAGATTCTCCAGCTTCAGCACCAGGTCGCCGCCGCGGATCTGGGTGCCCATGGAGATCGTCAGCTTCTTCTGCTGGTCCGGGCGCTCGATCAGCTGCTCCATCTTGCCCGAGCCGCCCACCCAGCCCTCGCGCAGGCGCTGCAGCCGCCGCTCGCGCCCGCGCGCCTGCCTGCTGAGCTGGCTGTTCTTGAAGCGCCGGATGAACTCTTCGGTCTTGGCGATGTACTCCTGCTGGGCCTGGTACTGCTTGAGCTGCTGCTCGAGCCGCGCGGCCTTGAGCTCCAGGTAGCGGTTGTAGGGCGCCGGGTAGTCGCCGTCCAGACGGTTGAAGGCGATCTCGATCGTCCGATTCGTGACCTTGTCGAGAAAATAGCGGTCGTGCGAGACGACGATCAGCGTGCCCTCCCACTCCTTGAGGAAGCGCTCGAGCCACTCGAGCGCCGCCAGGTCGAGGTGGTTGGTCGGCTCGTCGAGCAGCAGCAGGTCCGGGTCGGAGAGCAGGGCGGCCGCCAGCGCGGCGCGGGTCTTCTGGCCGCCGCTGAACTGCCCGACCGGCTGCTGGTACTGCTCGGGCGTGAAGCCGAGGCCCTCGAGGATCATTGTCATGCGCCGCTCGATGTCGTAGCCGCCGGCGTGCTCGAAGCGCAGGAGGAGCTCGCCGTAGCGCTCCATGCGCTGCTCCCACTCCGGGTGAGCCGTGTCGGCCAGCGTCTGCTCGAGCGCGGCGATCTCTTCGCGCAGGGCGTTGAGGTGCGCCAGCGACGCCTGCATCTCCTCCCAGAGGGTGCGGCCGCCGCTGAACTTGGCCTCCTGGGCCAGCGTCGCGACGCGGGTGCCGCGCGCGATGTGGACCCCGCCGCTGGTCGGGCTCTCGACGCCAGCGATGATCTTCAGCAGTGTGCTCTTACCGGCGCCGTTCACGCCCACCAGCGCGATCTTGTCGCCGCGCGCAACCTGAAAACTGACATCGGCGAAGATCAGCTCGGCGCCGTAGTACTTTGTCAACTTGCTGACGCTCACCATCGACATGACAGCGCTCCTCCTACACAAAAAAAGCCGTGGGGCAGTCGCCTGCGCCCACGGCTATGCTCTCTTCCCGTTGGGGAATATATTTACATAACATATCGGAACATGGGCGCACGAATCCTGGCGGTTACCATCGAACCGTGATGACCAGGATGAACGCGCCACTAATCACAGCCCATGCTCCTCAACATGAAATTGGCGGCTCAGCCGCCTCGGGAAGAATACCACGCGGCGCGGCGCCTGTCAATGCCCATGTTGCGCGCTCCGCGGGGGTGTGGAGGGCAAGAGCCCTCCACATTCCTCCTTTTCCGCTGCTCTGCAGGAGCTTTGCTGCCGCAGAGCAGCGGAAAAAGATTCGGGGGAGGCTTCGACTCCCCTGACCCCACCACGCTGCAGCGCGGTGAAGAAGGGTGCTTCTGATGAGGCTTCACCCCCCGGCCTCACCGCGCTGCAGAGCGATGAGGAAGGGAGCTTCTGATGAGGCGAAGCCTTTCCACACCCCTCCTGGGGTGGGATGCTGCGGCAGCGGCCGCGGGAAGGGCTGAAGGTTCGCAGGCCAGCCAGGGCAACGCTCCGCCGGAGGTGCGGCGGTCCGCCGCGTGGCTCGCGTCAATGGCTCGCTTGCGCCGCCGGCCCCGGCGGGCCTCCCGCGCGCCCTCCGTGGTACAATGTCGCCCGATCAAAAGGGGGAACAATGACCACTCATTATGCCGCGCTCGCCGACGATCAGCTGCTCGAGTCGCTGGAGCACGCGGGTCGCACGCCGCCCATCGAGCTGATCCGCGCCGCCCGCGATCGCCGCGAGGCGCTCACGCCAACACTGCTGGCCTGGCTCGCCGACGACCCGGACCAGCACGGCCGGGATGAGGACGACCCGCGCAGGTCCCGGCAGATCCACGCCGGGCATCTGCTGATCGAGTGGTGCGAAGCTGCGGCGCTGCCGATCTTCGAGCGCTGGATGCTCGCCGAGGGCGACGTCTACAACCAGACGCCGCTGGAGTGGTTCGACACGCACCTCCACCACTACGGGGCGGCGGCCGTGCCCATGCTGCTGCGCGTGCTAGGGAGCGACAGGGCCTCGGCGTACGCCCGCATCTCGGCGGCCAGCCCGCTGACGACGCTCGCCATCCGCGATCCCGAGCTGCGCGAGCCGGTCGTCGCGGCGCTGCGCGCTGCGCTGCCGCCGCTCGACTCCAGCGGCCGCCCGGTCACGCCCGAGTCTGTCGACACCGCCCTGATCGACCTCTGGTCCTGCGTGAGCTGGAACCTGTGCGGTCTGCACGACCAGGCCAGCCGGCCGCAGATCGCCGCGCTGCACGAGGCCGAGCTGATCGACGAGATGATCTACGGCGGCCCGGACGAGTACCTGGCGATGCTCGACTCGGACGAAGTTCCGGAGGAGGCGCAGGGACCGCCCTACGATGTCGTGGCGGTCTACGAGGAGCTGCACCGCGAGGCCGAGCGCGATCGGGCGCTGGAGCAGCAGCTCGAGGCGCTGCGCGTCAGGGAGGAGCAGCGCCGGGCTGAAGTTCAGCGCCAGCGGACCGCGCGGGAGACGGCGCCCGGGCGCACGCCGGAGCGCGCCCCGCTTGGCCCCGTGACGTACGGGAGCGGCACCTACATCCGCATGACGCCCAAGGTCGGCCGGAATGATCCGTGCCCGTGCGGCAGCGGCAGGAAGTTCAAGCACTGCCACGGCAAGTAGCAGCGAAGCGACGGGAGGCCGAAGGGGAGTGAGATCGATACACTACGGCGCTCGCGACCGCCTCAGCGCGCTGCTCGGCGGCTCGTCGCGCCTGCGTGCGCTGCTGGTCGCCCTCGCGGCCGGCGCGACGGGAGTCGCCGCGGGCGCGGCCGTGACCTTCGGGCCGTACTGGGCGGGCTTCGCGGCGCTGCTCGCGCTGGGCGCCGGCTACCTGGTGCTGTCCGACACGCGCTACGGCGTCGCGACCGCGCTGCTGATCGCGACCGCGCTGCCGTTCGGGACGCTGCCGTTCCGCGCCGTGGTCACCCCGTCGCTGCTCACGTTGGCGATCCTGGCGCTGCTCGGCGTCTGGCTCGTGCGTGTGCTGCTGCAGCCGGACGAGCGGCTGGACCTCACGCCGCTCGGCCTGCCGCTGATCGGGTTCCTCGGCGTCTGCACCTTCGCCTTTCTGCTCGGCTCGGGCGGGAGACCGGACGCCACGCTGCTGCACAACTACGTCAAGTTCTTCCTGGCCGTGCTGTTCTTCTTCGCCGTGGTCAACTGCGTCCGCACCCGCGATCAGACGCGCTGGGCGCTGCGCTTCCTGATGATCGGCGGGGCGGTCTCGGCGGTGATCGGGCTGTTTCTGTACGTGCTGCCGGACAACACCGCGCTGCAGATCCTGCTGGCGTTCGGGCGGATCGGCTACCCGACCACCGGGCGCGTGCTGCGCTACGTGGAGGATGACCCGAACGGCCTGGAGCGCGCGATCGGCTTCGCGGTGGACCCGAACAGCTACGGCGGCATGCTGGCGCTGATCGGCGCGCTGACCGCCACGCAGATAGTGGCCGAGCGCCCGGTCCTGCCGCGCTGGCTGCTGGTGGCGATGGCCGGCGCCATGCTGCTGACCCTGTTCCTGACCTACTCGCGCGCGGCGCTGGGCGGGATCATCGTCGCAACCATGTACGTGGCGACGCTGCGCTACCGCCGGCTGTGGTGGGCGATCCTCGGCGCGGGGCTGGTGGCGGCGCTGCTGCTGGTCGGCCTGGGGGTCGGCGAGCAGTTCGCCGAGCGCGTGACCGAGGGCGTGCAGTTCCGCGACCAGGCGAACCAGATGCGGCTGGCCGAGTACCGGAACGCGATCGCGATCATCCAGGCCTACCCGGTGTTCGGCATCGGCTTCGGCCAGGCGCCCGAGATCGATCTGACCGCCGGTGTGTCCAGCATCTACCTGGCGATCGCGCAGCGCACCGGCCTGGTGGGCCTGGCGGTGTTCCTCGGCATCATGGGGCTGTTCTTCGTCCGGGGCTGGGGCGCGCTGCGCGACGTGACCGCCGCCGGGGACGACGAGCGGGCCGCGTGGCTGGTGGCCCTCCAGGCTGCGGTGGCCGCCGCCCTGGCCGTGGGCCTGCTCGACCACTACTTCTTCAATATCGAGTTCAGCCACATGAGCGCGCTGCTGTGGGGGACGATCGGGCTGGCTGTGACGATCGAGGCCCTGCCGGCTCGCGAGGCGGACGGGGTGACTGGGTGACGGGGTGACGGGGTGACCTTTGGAAGCCCAAATGCCTGTGGTATAACTACTCCGTGCCAAGTCCGTCACTTGGTCACTGTGTCACCCAGTCACCGTGTCATCGGGTGGCATTGGGCTTCAATAGGCTGATTGTGCAGGGAGGAGACGTCTGAACGAGAAGCGCCCCATTATCGAGGCCGTGGGCCTGCAGAAGAGCTACGGCGATACCCTCGCTGTCAAGGGGGTGGACCTGGCGGTATACCCCGGCGAGATCTTCGGCTTCCTCGGGCCCAACGGCGCTGGCAAGACCACGACGATCAAGATGCTGGTGGGCCTGCTCCGCCCGAGCGCGGGCGTGGCGCGCATCGGCGGCTACGATATCCAGCGCGAGCCGATCGCGGCCAAGCGGCTGATCGGCTACGTGCCAGACCAGCCGTACCTCCCGGAGAAGCTCACCGCGCGCGAGTTTCTGGAGTTCATCGCCGGGCTCTACCAGCTCGACCGCGCCGCAGCCGCGAGGCGGGCCGAGGAGCTGCTGCGGCTGTTCGACCTGCAGGACCGCGGCGACGACCTGCTGGGGGGATTCTCGCACGGCATGCGCCAGAAGACGGCGCTGGCCGGCGCCCTGCTGCACAACCCGCAGGCGTTCTTCCTCGATGAGCCGACCGTCGGGCTCGACCCGCGCAGCGCCCGGCTGATCAAGGACATCCTGCGCGAGGTGGCCGGGCGCGGCACCGCGGTGCTGATGTCGACCCACATCCTGGAGATCGCCGAGCGCATGTGCGACCGGGTGGCGATCATCAGCGCCGGCGAGGTGATCGCCACCGGCACGCTCGAGGAGCTGCGCGTCGGGCGGACCGGCGAGAGCCTCGAGGATATCTTCCTGGAGCTCACCGGCGGCGCCGAGGACGCGGCGATCGCCGAGGCGCTCGCCTGACGGGCGGTCCTCGGCGCCGGGAGCTCGCACTGCGAACCGTTCTGAGCACTATGTTCCAAGCGATCGGCGTGCTGGCGCGCGCGCGCCTACAGATCTTCCGCAACACGTTCTGGCGCGGCAAGCTGATCTCCAAGATCGGCATGCTGGTGCTGGTTGTGGGGGCCGGCTTCGGCGTGTGGCTGATCTACACGCTCGCGCGCGGCGCGGTGGGCCTGCTGACGAGCGACCAGTTCCTCGAGATCCTCGCGACCGCGGCGCGCGAGAGCCCAGAGGCCGGGCTGCCCACCGACTTCCGGCCGTACCTCGACTCGCTCCCGAGCATCGCGCTGTTCGGCGTGCTGGTGCTGCTGATCTTCACCAGCTTCAGCACCGTGCTGTCCTCGCTGTACCTCTCGGGCGACCTGGACATGCTGGTGGTCGCGCCGGTGCCGATGCGCGCGGTGTTCGTCGTGAAGCTCTTCGGCGGGCTGCTGGTGCCGTACCTCCTGCTGTTCGTGCTGCTGGCCCCGGCGCTGCTCGGCTACGGCCAGGCGCTCGGCTACGGCGCCCTCTTCTTCGTGACGGCGATCGTCGTCCTGGCGCTGTTCCCGCTGCTGCCGGTCGGGCTCGGGGCGCTGCTGGTGATGGCGGTGGTGCGGGTTGTGCCGGCCAGGCGCGCGCGGGATATCGTCGGCGTGCTCGGCGGCCTGCTCGGAGTCGCCTGGTATATCATCAGCCAGTTCTCGCCGCAGATCGCGCCGCGCATCGCCAACGTGCGCACGCTCGACGGGCTGCGGCAGCTCGATCTGCCGCTGCTGCCCTCGGCGTGGGCCGGGCGCGCGCTGGTGGCGGCCGGCGAGGGCGAGCTGCTGACGCTCGCGGTGTACGGCGGCCTGTTCGCGGCCGTCTCGCTCGGCGTCTTCTTCGCCTGCCTGGTCCTGGCCGAGCGGCTGTACTACATCGGCTGGAGCAACATGGCGACCCAGGGCGGGCGCGTCCGGCAGGCGGCCGGGAGGCGGCGAAGGGACGGGCCGCAGGTGCCGTTCTTCCTCGCCCCGCTGTCCGTTCTCCTCCCGCGCCCGTCGATGGCGGTTGTGCTGAAGGACCTGCGCGTGTTCCCGCGCGACCTGCGCAACCTGCAGCAGATGATCTTCCCGCTGGCGGTGGCGGGCATCTGGGCGTTCCAGCTGCTGAGCGGGCGCGGGCGCGGCGAGATGGACGGCCCGGTGGAGGGGATCGCGAACCTGCTCTGGCCGGCCGGCATCAGCTTCTTCGTGTGCATGTCGCTCTCGAACGTGATCGGCGGGCCAAGCATCAGCCGCGAGGGGCGCGGCTTCTGGCTGCTGAAGACGGCGCCGATCAGCGCGCGCCAGATCCTGGTCGGCAAGCTGGCGCTGGCCTACCTGCCGTACCCGCTGGTCGGCACGCTGCTCGTGACGCTGCTGGTGGTGCTGCAGCGCGGCGGGCTGCTCGGGTTCGCGGTGGCGCTGGGGCTGGTGCTGGTGGCGGGCCTGGGGACGAGCGCGATCGCGCTGGGCATGGGCGCCGCGTTCCCCCGCTTCGACTGGGAGAACCCGCAGCAGCAGAACACGCTGCAGGCCGGCTGCCTGGCGCCGGTGCTGTATATGAGCTACGTGGCCTTCGCGGCGGGCCTGGCGCTCGGCCTGCCGGCGCTCGGCGCGGCGCTGGCGCCGGAATGGACCGGCTGGCTCACCGCGCTCGGCTGGGCCCTGCTGGCGGTGCTCACCGCAGGAGTCGTGTGGGCAGCGCTGGCGATGGGCGCGGCGCGCCTGGAGCAGGTGGAGGTGTAGCGCCGGGGCGCGCTAGCCTGCCGCGCGGAGCGTCTCCGCTATCGCCTCGAGGGCCTCCTCGATGTCCCCCGCGTCGATGCCGTAGTGGGTCACGGCGCGGATGCGGCCGTAGGAGGCGCCCACGAGCACCCCGCGCTCGCGCAGCGCCCGCGCGAACTCCGCCGCCGTCAGTGGCGTGTCGCGCAGCTCGAAGTAGACGATGTCGGTGCGCACCGCCGCGGGGTCGATCACGATCTGCGGGAAGCGCGCCAGCCCCTCCGCCAGAAGCCGGGCGTTGGCGTGGTCCTCGGCCAGCCGGTCCACCATCTGCTCCAGCGCCACGATGCCCGCCGCGGCGATCACCCCGGCCTGGCGCATGCCCCCGCCGAGGATCTTGCGCGCCCGCCGCGCCCGCGCGATGAACGCCGCGTCGCCGCAGAGCACCGAGCCGACCGGCGCCGCGAGCCCTTTGGAGAGGCAGAAGGTCACGCTGTCCACGTGGCGCGTGATCTCGCGCACGTCGACCCCCAGCGCCACCGCGGCGTTGAACACCCGCGCGCCGTCGAGGTGCACCGCCAGCCCGCGCTCGTGCGCCCAGTCGCCCACCTCCCGCATGTACTCCGGGCTCAGCACCGCGCCGCCGCAGCGATTGTGGGTGTTCTCCAGGCAGACCAGGCGCGTCGCCGCGCTGTGCGGGTCCGTCCCGCCGTGGACCGCGCCGGCCAGCGCCGCCGGGTCGAGCGTGCCGTCGGGCCGGTTCGGGACCACGCGGTAGATCACGCCGCCGAGCGCGGAGGCCCCGCCGGCCTCGTAGTTGTAGATGTGGCACTGGTCGCCGACGATCGCCTCCTCGCCGCGGCCGCAGTGTGACAGCACGGCGCACAGGTTGCCCATCGTGCCGCTCACAACCAGCACCGCGGCCTCCTTGCCGAGCCGCTCGGCCGCCAGCGCCTCCAGCCGGTTGACCGTCGGGTCCTCGCCGTACACGTCGTCGCCCAGCTCGGCCTGCGCCATCGCCGCCCGCATGGCCGGGGTGGGCAGGGTCACCGTATCGCTGCGGAGATCTATCGTTCTGTTCATGCTGGCGTTCCTTTGCGTGTGTTCTTTTCCGCGGCTCTGCGGCGACGCAGTCGCCGCAGAGCCGCGGGAGAAAAAGGATCTCGGAGGGCCTGCGGCCCTCCGGACCACCCTGCGGTAGGCGCCGCGCGGGCGGAAGCGACGTCCGTGTTGGCCAGGCGGACCTTCCTGCGGTGGGCGCC
>CALJIC010000032.1 GCA_937974195.1 uncultured Roseiflexaceae bacterium
TGGAGCGCAGCCGGCGCTGCGGGCCGGACGGGCGCGCGTGTGCGGAGGCATGACAACGGGCGCTCCGCCGGAGATGGCATTCCTTGCGGGGGTGGCCTGGCGGGGGCCGCTAGGTCCCCGCCAGCGGGGGAGCGCGAGGGGGCGGAAGCCCGCCTCGCACCTGACGCACGCTGCCTTGCGCCAGGCAGTACGGATGTGCCCGAGAAAGCAGCACCGGGCGCGCCCGGAGGAGAAGGGGAGCGCGAGGGGGCAGCAGCCCGCCTCGCACCTGACGCACGCCGGGCGGCGCCGGGCGCCCCTACCTCGCCGGCGCCGCCTCGGCCGGACGCATGAACCCGTTGTACTCCGGGTCCACCTGGATGGCGCACTCCCCCAGATCGCCGCCGGCCCGCACGCAGACGAGGTGCTCCTCGGCCAGCCGCTGCGCCTCGGCCAGCTCCCGCTCGAGATCCCCGCCCTGCAGCGCCCGGTCGACCGCCCGGTAGAACCAGTAGTGCTCGATCGGCGGCGCCTCCAGGAAGCGTATCGGCGCGAGCTGACCCGGCGGCGTGCGCTCCATCGCCTCGCGGTAGACCCGGTAGACTTCCGCAGATCCCGCGGCGGTCTGGGCGGCGAACGCCGGGGACTCGGCGGCCGAGATGCGCGCCGGGAAGCCGTAGTACACCTGCGAGATGTCGGCGCTCAGGTACTTGAGCCACTCCCAGCACGCCTGCGGCTGCTCCGTCTGCGCCGAGATGAACAGCGACATCTCCGCGTTCAGGTCGCCCTGCTGCAGCGTGTCGAGGCCGGGCGGCGCGACGATGCCGATGTCCGGGGCCTGCCCGCCGCCTCGGCCGACCATGTACGGCCGCATCGAGCCGCGGTCGAACCACATCGCCAGCCGCCCCTCGCTCAGCAGCTGGAAGACGTCGCCGCCCCAGCTCGAGTTCGCCTCGTACCCCTCGATCCGCTTGTGCGGCGAGGCGTCGCGCAGCAGGTCGAGGTACAGGCTGACCGCCCCGAACACCTTCGGGTCGGTGTAGTTCGGGGCCAGCGTCTCGCCGCTGCCGGTGGTGAGGCTGGCGCCGGAGCGCGCCACGAAGTACTGCAGGTCGTCCGAGTGCGGCCCGAGCGCGGCGTAGCCGTAGCGCCGCTCGCGGCCCTCGCCGCCGCTGAGCTGCAGCGCCGCCTGCACGAGCTCCTCGAGCGTCCACTCCGGGCCCGGCGGCTCGAGCCCCGCGTCCTCGAACATGTCGCGGTTGTAGGACAGCGTGCGCATGGTGACGATGTACGGCAGCCCGTACAGCCCGCCGTTGTGCTGGTAGAGCGCCAGCAGCCCCGGCGGGTAGTCCTCCGCCACGTTCGCGCTCGCGTCGGCGTCGATGAGCGGCTGGAGGTCGAGCGTCGCGGTGATCTCGTCGCTGGACGGCGGCCCGTACCAGATGAAGCAGTCGGCGGCGGCCGCCATCGACGTGAACGATATCGGGCCGTCCATCCCCGTCGCGCTCTGGACGTTCACGAACAGCTCCGGGCGCTCCCGGTTGAACTCGCGCGCCAGCCGGCGCACCTCGCCCGGGTCCATCCCGGCGACGGAGAAGGTCACCTGCGTCGCGCCCTCGGGCGCCACCGGCTCCTCGGGCAGCGTCACGACCAGCGGGCCGCGGTCCGGCTCGGGGCTCGGGGTGGCCTCGGCGGCCGCGAGCTGCTCGTCGAGGCTCGCCTGCGCCTCGCGCAGCGCCTCGGAGGCCGGCGCGCCGCCCGCGGTGGCCGCCAGCGCCTCGCTGAGCGCCTGGAAGACGCGCCCGTCGAAGGCGCCGAGCGACGGGAGCCTCACCTGGCGCTCGAGCGCCGCGCGGACCGCTGCGGCGGTGCCCTCGTCGAGCAGCGCCCAGTAGCCGCTCTGGTCCGCCAGCGAGCGCCGCGCCGGCACCTGGCCCGCGCCGGCCGTGCCCCGCCGCTCGTGTCCTGGCGGCTGAGGAACGAGAGCCAGCGCCAGGCCTCCTGCTGGTGCTGGGTGCCGCCGCTCATCACGTAGCCCTGCCCCGTCCCGAACAGCGGCAGGGCGGTCTGCGGCAGCGGCGCCGCGCCGATCTCGAAGGCGGGCGACGAGCCGTCCGGCCCCAGGTAGAACGCGTCGGCGGGCCACATCGCGACGCGCCCCTCGCCGATCAGCTGCCCGAAGTCGCCGGCGTTGCCGGTGCCGTTCTGCTGCGGCAGGTTGAGCGCGCCGCTCTCGCCCAGGGCCGCGATGCGCGCCAGCGCCTCCTCGACCCGTGGGTCGTCCAGGCGCAGGCCGGACGCCCCCGCGGCGAACAGGTTCACGCCGCTCTCGTCCAGCAGGCCGAGCAGCGGGAAGAGGCCGTTGCTCCAGTCCGCGTACCCGTAGGTCTCGATCTCGCTGCCGCGCCTGGAGCCGAACTGCTCGGCGAGCGCCAGCAGCTCGGACCAGGTCACGTCGAGCGGCGGCTCGCCCACGCCGTGCGCGGCGAACAGATCGCGGTTGTACGAGAGGAGCGCGACCGTCAGCGTGCGCGGGATGGCGTACACGCCGCCGTCGACCGTGTAGGTCTCCAGCGCGCCGGGGTGGAAGTCGTCCGGGTCGAAGGTCGGGTCGGCGTCGATCAGCGGCTTGAGGTCGGCGAACGTCCCGGCGGCGATGTCCTCGGCCTGGATGAAGAAGGGCATAGCGGTGTCGGCCGAGGCGGCGATGCGCCGGTTGATCTGGGTGCTGAAGTCCTCCGGCGCCACCTCGCGCATCAGGTCGTCGATCGGGACGAACTGGATGCGGATGCCGGGGTTCTCCTGCTCGAAGCGCTCGATCAGCGGCTCGTAGATCGGGCGCTCGTACTCCTGGGCGGCGAAGCCGATCGTCACCGGCTCTGCCCCGCTCTCGCTGGACGGGGCGCTGGTGGCGCCCGGCGCGGGGGTGAGGGATGGCGCCGCTGGGCCGGCGCAGGCGCCGAGGGCCAGCGCGGCGAGCAGCAGCAGCGCAGAGAGTCGTAGCATAGGGGCCTCCGTGTCTCTGACTCTATAGAGACGTTTCAAAGGCACGGATCGTTTCAACCTCCGGCCGGCCGCCGCTCGCACCTATGGTATGCTTATGCCTCACTCGGACCTTGCCATACCGTATTCCCGCGAGCACCAGGAGTCAGGAATGTCGCAGACCGAAGATCTCAAGGGGCTGCTCGAGTGGCGCTGCATCGGCCCCTTCCGCGGCGGCCGCGTCGTGGCGGTGGCCGGCAGCTACCACGACCCGAACGTGTTCTACTTCGGCGCGGTCGCAGGCGGCGTGTGGAAGACCACCGACGCCGGCACGTACTGGGAGTGTGTCTCCGACGGCTTCTTCAACACCGCCTCGGTCGGGGCGCTCGCCGTCGCGCCGAGCGACTCGAACGTGATCTACGCCGGGACCGGCGAGACGACCATCCGCATCGACGTGTCGTACGGCGACGGCGTGTACAAGTCCACCGACGGCGGGCGCACCTGGCGGCACATGGGCCTGGCCGACACCCGCCACATCGCCAAGGTGCGCGTCCACCCCGAGAACCCGGACATCGTCTACGTCGCGGCGCTCGGGCACGCCTTCGGGCCGAACGAGGAGCGCGGCGTCTTCAAGTCGGTCGACGGCGGCGAGACCTGGCGCAAGGTGCTCTACAAGAGCCCCAAGGCCGGCGCGATCGACCTGACGCTGGACGCCAACCCGCGCATCATGTACGCCGCGATCTGGGAGGCCTACCGCTCCTTCTGGCAGATCTCGAGCGGCGGCCCCGACAGCGGCCTGTGGATGTCCACCGACGGCGGCGAGACCTGGGAGGACATCACCCGCCGCCCCGGCCTGCCGAAGGGCACGCTCGGCAAGATCGGCGTGGCCGCCTCCCCCGCCCAGCCCGGGCGCGTGTGGGCGCTGATCGAGCACACCAAGGAGGGCGGCCTGTACCGCTCCGACGACTACGGCGCCACCTGGGAGCGCGTCAGCGACAACCAGAACCTCGTCTCGCGCGCCTGGTACTACATGCACCTCACCGCCGACCCGGTCGACCCCGACACAGTCTACGTCAACAACCTGGCCTTCCACAAGTCCACCGACGGCGGGCGGACGTTCTTCCAGATCGACACGCCGCACGGCGACAACCACGACCTGTGGATCGACCCGCGCAACCCGCAGCGCATGATCCAGGGCAACGACGGCGGCGCCTGCGTCAGCCTCAACGGCGGCGCCACCTGGAGCACGGTCTACAACCAGCCCACGGCCCAGTTCTACCACGTCGCGGCCGACAACCGGACGCCCTACTACGTCTACGGCACGCAGCAGGACAACAGCAGCATCGCGGTGCCGAGCCGGGCGCCGAACCTCTCGATCACCTGGCAGGACTGCTACGTGGCCGGCACCGGCGAGAGCGGCTACATCGCCGTGCGGCCCGACGACCCGAACATCGTCTACGTCGGCGCGATCGGCAGCTCAGGCGGCGGCGGCAACTGCCTGCAGCGCTACGACCACCGCACGCGGCAGATCCGCCTGATCACCACCTGGCCCGAGTCCACCCGCGGCTACGGCGCCTCGCAGATGAAGTACCGCTTCGCCTGGACCTACCCGATCGTGATCTCGCCGCACGACCCGAACACGCTGTACATCGGCGGCAACATGGTGTTCCGCAGCACCAACGAGGGCCAGAGCTGGGAGCCGATCAGCCCCGACCTGACGCGCAACGACCCGGACAAGCTCCAGCCGACCGGCGGCCCGGTGAACAAGGACGCGATCGGCGCCGAGACCTACTGCACGGTCTACTCCTTCTGCGAGTCGCCCCACGAGCGCGGGGTGTTCTGGGCCGGCACCGACGACGGGCTGATCCACATCTCGCGCGACGGCGGCGCCACCTGGCAGAACGTCACGCCGCCCGACCTGCCGGAGTGGACGATGGTCACGATGATCGAGCCCTCGCCGTTCGACCCCGGCACGGTCTACGTCGCGGCCACGCGCTACAAGCTGGACGACTTCCGTCCCTACCTCTACAAGACGACCGACTACGGCCAGACCTGGGCGCGCATCGACGCCGGCATCGCCGAGCACGACTTCACCCGCGTGATCCGCGCCGACCCGAAGCGGCGCGGGCTGCTGTTCTGCGGCACCGAGACCGGCGTGTACATGTCGCTGGACGACGGCGCCTCCTGGCGGCGCTTCCAGCTGAACCTGCCGGTCGCGCCGATCTACGACCTGCTGATCAAGGACGACGACCTGATCGCCGCCACGCACGGCCGCTCGTTCTGGATCCTGGACGACCTCTCGCCGCTGCGGCAGTACCAGGAGGAGGTGCGGGAGGCGGACGCGCACCTCTTCCAGCCGCGCCCAACCCCGCGCATCGCCGGCGGCGCGTGGGACGACTACGTCGGGGGCAACAAGGGCAAGAACTACTCGAGCGGCATGGGCGTCGTCGCGGCCTTCGTCGAGACCCGCACGCCGGACAACGCCGTGGTGCGCCGGTTCCTCGACTCGGGCGCCAACCCGCCGCGCGGGGTCGTCGTCACCTACTGGCTGAAGGAGGCGCCGAAGGAGCCGCTGACGCTCACCTTCGCCGACGCGGACGGGAATGTGATCAGGTCCTTCACCAGCCGCAAGCCGGATGAGATCGCCGGCGCCCAGGGGGCCACGGGCGAAGGCGCGCCCGGCTCCGAGACCCCCTCGGCCACGGCGGCGGGCGGCGAGGGCGCCGAGGGCGTCGACCCGTCGGCGGCGGCGAGCGGCGCGCCGTCCGAGCCCGAGGACGAGCGGGCCAAGAAGGAGCTGAAGGCCCCGGCGCAGGCCGGCTTCAACCGCTTCGTGTGGGACATGCGCCACGCCGAGGCGCCGCGCGTCGAGGGCAAGGACACGGTGGCCGAGACGGTGGTGCCCGGCCCGGTGGTGCCGCCCGGCCAGTACCAGGTGACGCTGAAGGTCGGCGGCCGCGAGCTGACGCAGCGCTTCGAGATCGTCAAGGACCCGGCGACGCCGGCGACGCTCGAGGACCTCAGGGAGCAGTACGACCTGCACATGGCGATCTTCCGCAAGGCCTCCGAGGCGATCGCCGCGATCAACCGCATGCGCGACCTGCGCGCCCAGCTGGACGGCTGGGCCAAGCGCGCCGCCGAGCAGCCCGACGGCAAGCCGGTGGCCGAGGCGGCCGCGCGGCTCAAGGAGCGGGTGCTGGAGATCGAGAAGACCCTGGCCGTGCCGGACCTGCGCGGCGGCTGGGGCGACACGATCAACAACGGCGCGCGGCTGCTGGAGCAGCTGCTCACCGTCGTGGAGGTGGTGACGCTCGGCGACTACCGGCCGACCGACCAGGCCCGCGAGGCGGCCGCGCACTACTCGGGGCTGATCGACGAGCAGCTCGGCGCCTTCGGGCGGCTGGTGGCCGAGGAGCTGCCGAAGCTCAACGCCCAGATCGCCGAGGCCGGGCTCGGCGCGGTCGTGGTGAGGGCATAGATCCACGGAGGGCACGGAG
>CALJIC010000033.1 GCA_937974195.1 uncultured Roseiflexaceae bacterium
CTCGATCTTGCGGCGCAGGTGCCAGATGTAGACCTTGAGGTAGTCGTTGTCCTTGGTGTACTCCTGGCCCCATACGCCGCGCAGCAGCGTCTCGTGGTCCAGCACAGCCCCGGCGTGCTCGGCGAGCAGCAGCAGCAGGTCGTACTCGGTGGGGGTCAGGTCCACCGGCTCGCCGCGCACCAGCACCTCGCGCTTCTGCTTGTCGATCGAGATCTCGCCGCCGCCGGCGGTCACGGGGCGGTTCGGCGAGGGGACGCGCCGCAGCAGCGCCCGCACGCGCGCCATCAGCTCGTCCATGTTGAACGGCTTGAGCAGGTAGTCGTCGGCGCCGCTCTCGAGCCCGGTGACGATATCCTGGCTCTGGACGCGGGCGGTGAGCATGAGCACCGGCACCTGCGAGAACTCGCGCAGCCGCTTGCACACCTCCCAGCCGTCCATCTCAGGCATCATCACGTCCAGGATCACCAGGTCCGGGTGCTCCTCCTGGATCATCTCCAGGCCCTGGACGCCGTTCTCAGCCTGCAGCACGGCGAAGCCCTCGTGCTCGAGGTTAATCCGCACCAGCTCCCGCAGGCCGGGCTCGTCATCAACAATGAGGATTCTGCGCTGGTCCGTCCGTTGCATGCTCCGCCCCCGTTTCAGCGAAGAGCCGAGGCCTCCTGCCGCAATCTGCTGAACAGTGCCGCAACCTCTTCTTGAGAAAGTGTGCCGACACGAATATAGCGGATATTGCCCGCGGGGTCGATGAAGTAGCTGGTGGGGATGGGCGCGATCTGGAACTGGCGGGCCGCCTCGCCGTCCACGTCGAGCAGCGTCGGGTAGGTGACGCCGTACTGCTGCAGGAAGGCGCGGATGGCCGTCTCGTCCGGCTCCTGGCGGCGCAGGTTCACGCCGAGGATCACCAGCCCCTCGTCGCGCAGCTCCTGGTAGGCGGCCTGCAGCGCGGGGGTCTCCTCTTTGCAGGGCTCGCACCAGGTGCCCCAGAAGTTCACCAGCACCACGCGTCCGCGGAAATCGCTCAGGTGGACGGTCCCGCCGTCGAGCGCGGGCAGCGCGATCGCTGGGGCCGGCCGGTTCGTCTCACCGACACCAGGGAGGGTCGGCTCGGCCGTCTGCGCTGTGTACAGCCACACTCCGACGATAATCGCCAGCCCGACAAGCGCGCCCAACGCAGCGAAGGCCAGCTCGCGCTGGCTTATGCTTCTGCGCTGTGCAACATCCCTGGTCGGTGCAGCCATAGCGTGTTAATCGCTCCGTATATGTTGAACGGGTGTAGATGGTATTTTAACACATGCTGTAACGGGTTTGTAGTGCCTGCGCGTGGATATTGAGCGCCAGCCGCCTCACTCCTGGGAGTACAGGTCGATCAGCAGCCGCGCCTGGTTGGCGATCGGCGAGTCGGCCGGGGCGATCTCGAGGATCCGGCGCCACTCGGCGAGCGCCTGCTCGGTCCGCGGCGGCTGCACGCTCACCAGGCAGTAGCCGTGGCTCAGCAGCGCCCGCGCGTCGTCGGGGGCCTGCTCCAGCGCCCGCTCCGTCTCGGCCAGGCCCTGCTCGAGGTAGCTGAGCTGGCCGGTGCCGACGCCGTAGAAGCAGGCGCTGGCGCCCTTGTCGGCGCGCACGGCCGCGTTATCCGGGTCGAGCTCCAGCGCCCGCTCGTAGGCGGCGATCGCGTCCAGCCAGCGCGGCAGCTGCTGCCGGTACAGCTCGCTGTCGGGCGCCTGCTCGCGCACGATCTGCACGCTGTCGTACAGCAGGTTGCCGTAGTCGATCCAGGTCTGGACGTCGTCCGGGCTCTGCTCGGTGCGGCGCTTGGCCTCGGCGATCAGGAGCTCGAACTGCTCGAGCGGCGAGGGCTCCGCGGTGGCGGCGGGGGCCGGGGTCGCGCCGCCGCCGGTGAGCAGCAGGCTCGCGACCAGCGCCGGCAGCACGATGGCCGCGGCGATGACCATGGCGGCCAGCGGCAGGCTGACGCGCGGCTCGCCCCTGACCTTGCCGGGCACCACCGGCCGGTCGTTGAAGCCGCGCGGCCGCTCGGCGCGCTGCGCCGGGGGGAGCGGGCGGTAGTCGAGGATCGTCGCGGGGCGGTCGTCGGTGGCGCCCGGCTCGCTCTGCGATGCGGCGGCGTCCTCCGGCGAGGCTTCCCGCCGAGGCGCCTGGAGGGCGCTGAGCTCCGCGTCGTACGCCGCCCGCCGCTCCGGGTCGGAGAGCACCGCGTAGGCCGCCTCCAGCGCCTCGCGCCTGCGGCGGACCAGCTCGACGATCTCCTCGGCCGCGCCGTTGACGCGCGCCGGGTCGTACTGGTCGATCAGCCGGCGGTAGGCGGCCTCGATCGCCGCCGCGTCCGCCTTCGGGTGCACCTGGAGGATCTCGTAGTGGTCCTGGGTGGTCATAGCGCCCACGGCCGAACGGACGGCGGGGGAAGGGGAGCGGATGCACGCCGCTCGCCCAGCCCCCGCCCGCGCGCTCGCTCTGTCAGAATGTCACTCGCTGCTGGCCGCCGGCGGGGCTGCGCTGCCCAGGCCGCCGGGCGCGGCCACCCGCCTGCCGAGCGGGAAGCGCCGGCCCTCGACCTGCGCGCGGCCCTCGAGCGCGCGCCGCAGCATGGCGATCAGGCCGCCGAGCACGCCCACGCCCACGCCCAGCCACACCAGCGCCACCCCCGGCTTGAGGCTCACCGTCACCACCGCCTTGGCCGGGTCCACCGGCAGCCCGAGGCCGTTGACGCGGATGATCACCCGGCGCTGCATCGGGTCGAAGGCCGCCAGCGAGGCGCTGTGGCCGCCGGCCAGCGTGACCGGGTTGTCCTTGATCGCCTCCGCCGGGTCGTCGACGTTCGCCAGCAGCGTCAGCTTCGGCGTGAACTCGGTCGTCTGGCCCTCATAGGTCACCCGGAGCTTCGCGCCGACGTCGGCCTCGCCCGTGGTGTGGGCGTCCGGCACATCGAAGCCGAGGAAGGTCACCTCGTACGGCCCGATGCTCTTCGTCTCGCCCAGGCCGAGGTCGGCGATGTTGTGGTCCACCGGCGGGTTGTACTCGGCCGGCGACACATACAGGTCCTGCCACAGCTCGGACTTAATCCAGGGCGTCGCCATCGTCGCGCCCATGCGGTTGTTGAAGTAGAGCTGCGGCGTAGCGTGGAAGCTGCGCCCGTCGCGCGTCACCGTCATGTCCAGGACGCCGCGCCCCTCCGGGGTCAGCCGGTAGCCGTTGAAGGTGAACTCGTAGCCGTACATGCTGATCGTGTCGCCCTCGGCCACCAGCAGCCGCTGGTCCGGCGTGGCGTACCAGGTCGAGGCGGCGGCGCCCACCAGCAGCAGCATCAGCCCGACGTGCGCCAGGTAGCCGCCGATCCGCAGCCAGCCGCTGCGCAGCGTGCGGATGATCATCACGATGTTCGTGCCGGCGGCGAAGGTGCTGAGCCCCACGTAGGCCAGCGGCAGCGGGTCGCGCGCGCCGAGCACCAGCCCGACGCAGCTGACGACCACGGCGGCGAGCGCCGGCCAGCGCAGGGCGCGCAGCAGGTGGCGCGGGTTCGTGTCGCGCCAGCCGAGCAGCGGCCCGATGATCAGCAGCACCACCAGGATCAGCCCGAGCGGCGGCACCGTCGTGCTGTAGAAGTCCCCGACCAGGCCGAAGCGGCCGTCCTCGAAGGGCTCCGTCCCGTAGGTCGTGCCGTCGTCGATCTGGAAGGCGCCGGCGAAGACGCGCTGGAGCGAGTGGCCGACGCCCGGCAGGGCCGAGATCACCGGCATCGAGGTGCCGATGGTGACGACGGTGGCGATCACGATCAGGCCCAGGATGAGCAGCACGAAGAAGCTATCGCGCGAGAGCAGCTTCTCGGACAGCTGGCGCGAGGGGATGTCGCGCCAGCGCCACACCATGGTGGCGACGCTCGCCACGGCCAGGAAGGCCAGCGAGCCGACCATGATCGTCTTCAGGCCCTCCTCGACGAACGAGTGGACCGAGAAGGAGGAGAGCACCCCCGAGCGGGTGAGGAAGGTGGCGTAGAAGACCGTCAGGTAGGTCACCAGCGCCAGCGCGATCGTCGTGCGCCGCAGCCCGCCGCCCGCCCGCTGGACGAGCATGGCGTGGATCAGGGCGGTGGAGACCAGCCAGGGCACCAGCGCCGAGTTCTCGACCGGGTCCCAGCCCCAGTAGCCGCCCCAGCCGAGCGTCTCGTAGGCCCAGTAGCCGCCGAGCAGGAGCGCCAGGCCGAGGAAGGCCCACGCCGCCAGCGTCCAGGGCAGCGCGTCGCGCACCCAGCCGTCGTAGTCGCGCCGCCAGACCCCGCCGATCGCGTAGGCGAACGGCACCGCCATCAGCGCGAAGCCGACGAACAGGATGGGCGGGTGGATGAGCATCCACATGTTGTGGAGCGTCGGGTTGAGCCCCTTGCCGTCCTCCGGGAACACCTGCACGCCGTTCTCCAGATGCGGCACGAACGGGTTGCGGATGAGCATGTAGACCAGCAGCGCGGCCTGGAGGGCCATGAACACGCTGAGGACGTACGGCTCGCTGTGGCGGGTGCGGCGCACCAGCGCCTGGGCGGCGATCACGCCCCACAGCGCCCAGATCACGAACGACCCGGGCTGGCCGGCCCACACCGCGGCCACGCGGAAGTGCGGCTCAAGCTCACGCGAGCTGTAGTCGTAGACGTACTGGATATCGTAGCGCTGCGCGATGAACAGGTAGTTGAGCAGGCCGACCACCAGCAGCACCGCCACCAGCGCCGCGCGGGTGCCGATGCGGCCGTAGGCCAGCGCGGCGATGTTGCCATGCGGCACCAGCGCGTAGCTCACGGCGGCGAGCGCTGCCGCGGCGATGCCGCATACGATGAACATGGTGCCGAGGAGGTACATGGGCGAGCCCTCTGTTAGCGGTAGCCAGCGTCCAGCGGCGCACGGGGGCAGCGAGCTGCGATCGCGCCGGCTGCCGAGCGGCTCCTAGCCGCTCATCTGCTCCTGGTACTTGGAGGGGCACTTGACCAGCAGGTCGTCGGCCATGAAGACGCCGCGCGCGCTGTCGTAGTGGCCGATCGCCACGATGCTGACCGCCTGCTCGAAGTTGGCCGGCTTGGGCTGGGCGTACACGACCTTCACCATCTTGCCGGTGCTGTCCTGCAGGTCGAAGGTGAAGTTGCCGTCGGCGTCGTAGGCCCCGGTGCTGCCGAGGAACCCGGCCAGCTGCACGCTGCGGCCGCTCGTCGTCGCCTCGTCCACGCTGGTGGTGTAGGGGCGGAACGACTGGGTGAGGCCGTTGTAGCCGAGCGCCACCGCGAGCGCGATCATGGCGATGCCGATCAGGTGCAGCGGCTTGAGCGGAAACGGCCGCCGCGCGAGTTGTGGGGATGCGGTTGCCATGTATAGTCTCCTCGCCTATGCGTTCTCGGTGAGACGCTCCGCCGGAGCGTCTGAACGGGCATCCTGCCGGCGCTGCTCCAGAGTCGCGTGCGGGGTGGGCTCCTCCGGCGCGGCCTGCTGGTCGAGCTTATCGCGCAGCTCGCGCGTGGCCTTGTCGATGCGCCACAGGAAGATGAAGATCCCCAGCCACACCGCGAGCGCGACGGCCATCGCGAAGTAGATCGCGACGGCCGGTTCAAGCAGGAAGTTCATATCCACCCCCGCGCCGTGCCAGGCGCTCCTGAAGTATCAAGACATCGGCGCGCAGCCGGTACAGCCAGATGAACAGGCCGAGGAAGCCCAGGTTCGAGGCCATGAAGGTCCAGAGCGTGCGGCCGTTGCTGAGCAGCCCGGTGCCGGGCGCCTCCATGTTCAGCAGCGCCTCGCCGCTGGCGAGGTCGACGCGCTCGAGGGCGAGCAGGAACTGCTGCCCCGGGAACTCCGGGCGGTCGGCCGGCTCGCCGCTGGCCAGCTCGAGCGTCGGCTCCAGCACGACGCGCTGCGCCAGGCCGGGCGTGCGCACCTCGACCTGGGCCACGGCGAGATCGCCGCGCTGCTCGAGGCCCTTGAGCTCCAGCACCACATCGCCGAGCTGCCCGATCCGCGCGCCGTTCAGCTGAAGGGTGATGCCGTCGCACTGGCTGCCCTGGATGAAGGCGCAGTTGGGGTGCAGCGAGCTCTCGGCGACGCGCGGCGCCACGAACAGCAGGAACGGCATGGTCACGGCGGCGAAGAGATTGTAGGCCGCCGAGAGCCGCCGGCGCCGCTCCGGCTCGTCGAGCGCGGAGCGCAGCGCGAAGTAGGCGGCGTAGATCAGCAGCAGCACCAGGATCGAGGTCTCGCGCGGGTCCCAGTTCCAGAAGGTGCCCCACACGATCTGGGCGAAGATCGCGCCGGTGACGGTGGCGAGCACGCAGAAGAGGAAGCCGGTCTCCGCCGCCGCGACGGCGTTCGCGTCATCGGCCGGGCGCCGCCGCCAGAGGTAGCGCGCGCTGTAGAACGCCGAGACGGCGAAGGCCACGGTGGTGATCCAGGCGGTGGGCACGTGCATGACGATGATGCGCCCGGCGTCGCCTAGGCCGACGTATTGTGGAACCACCAGAAACATCGCAACCACGACGCCGGCGATCCATAGCCCCAGCAGGAGCTTGGCAACTGGTGCGATTCGCGCCGCTGCTCCCATCGGTCTCTACTCTCCAGGCATTGTGGCGCTTTGCCGCGCTATCATACTACACATGATCTGCCAGGGCAAGGACCGCCGCATCGGTCCGCAGGTTTGGAATTGCGGCAGCTTGCGTCATTCCTGGGGCGTACGCGGCGGCCGCGCCGGCCACTTGACGCTCGTTTCGTGTATTTTATCACAAGATTGAGAAACGTAGGATGGCGCAGAGACGCCGCCGGCGCGTCACGCCTCCCACACGCTGTTGAACAGAAACAGCGAGGCGACGAACAGCGCCAGGGTGTAGGCGAGCAGCACCTGGAGCGGGGCGGCGCCTGCTGCCCAGCCGCGCCCCTCGAGCGCGCTGGCGGTGCCGCGGATCGCGGTGACGAGCAGCGGCACCAGCAGGGGGAAGGAGAGCACCGCGAAGAGCGCGCCCTTCGCGCTGGCGCGGGCGATGATCGCGGCGATCAGCGTGGTGGCGGCCACCAGGCCCAGGCTGCCGGCCAGCAGCAGCGCCGCGAGCAGCCCGGCGTCGGCCACGTGCACCCGCAGCAGCACCACGAACAGCAGCGTGGTCACGAGGACCAGCAGGAGCAGCAGCGCGAGGTTGAAGAGCAGCTTGCCCAGGTACACGGCGATCGGCGGGGCGGCCAGGCGCAGCGCGGCGGCCGTGCGCGCCTCCTCCTCCTGCACGAACGCGCGCGCCAGGCCGGTGAAGGCCGCGAACAGCAGCGCCATCCACAGCAGCGCGGCCTGGACGAGCGGCAGGTCGGGGTTGCGCACGGGCGTGATCGGCCCCATGCCCAGGCTCAGCGCGACGACCGTGCTCACCGCGAACAGCAGCACCGCGTTGAGCGCGTAGCGCGTGCGCAGCTCGGAGCGCAGGTCCTTCTTGAATATGGCGAGGGCCGCCCTCGCCAGGTGCTGCAGGTCACTCATACGACGTACGCGGTCGTGCCGCCCGCCTTACAGGGAGGTGCGGCGGGCCTGCGGCTCTCCAGGGCCGCTTCCCGCAGGAAGATTCGGGTCTCACGAGAGCCGCAGCACATAGTCGCCGTAGCGCTCCTCGCGCGGGTCATTGGTGGCGACGACCGTGATCCCCCGGCGCCGCTGCCGCGCGATCACCTGCTCGACAAGCGCCGCGCCGCGCTCGTCGAGCGTGACGGTCGGCTCGTCGAGCAGCAGCAGCGGCGGCGCGTGGAGCAGCGCGTAGGCGTAGCGCAGCCGCTGGGCCATGCCGGAGGAGTAGGCCGCGAGCAGGTCGCCGCCGCGCCCGCCCAGCCCCACCTCGGCGAGCAGCGCCTCGAGCTGCGCGTCGGTGTGCTTCAGGCCGCGCACGTCGGCGAAGAAGCGCAGGTTCTCCAGCCCGCTCAGCTCGCGGTACAGCTGCAGGTCCGGCGCGACCCAGCCCACGAGCCAGGGCGCCTGATCGGGCCGGTAGACCTGGCCGCCGGCGCGCAGCCGCACCGCGCCGCGCGTCGGGCGCTGCAGGCCGCAGATCAGGCGCAGCAGCGTGCTCTTGCCGCTGCCGTTGGCGCCGGCCACCACCAGCGTCTCGCCTGCGCCAAGCGCCAGCGAGATGCCGTCCAGCACGCGGCGCGGCCCGTAGTCCAGCCCGACGCCCTCTAGCTCAAGCCGAATGTCGCTCTCGGTAGTCACGGGCCGGCATGGTACAGCGAGTAGCGCGAGACGTAAAGCGGGGACTACACCGGCTGTGGTGAGGCGAGCGCCAGCGCCACAGCCTCGTCCAGCGTCATAGCCCGCCCGGCCTCCCATGCCGCCGCGAAGGCATCGTCGCCCAGGGCTGCGCGGCAGGCAGCGAGGGCGCGATCGTGCGCCGGGCGCGTGTAATCCAGCGATGGTATGCGGAAGCAGCCTGGCGGCGTGTCGTGTGCCAGCGAGTGGCCGAACAGCTGGGCCGCGTTCACCAGTTCCGCGGTTCCGACGCGCGTCGCAGCCACCCCGCGCAGCACATAGCAGATGAACGCGGGGTCGCAGTGTGGCTGCGAGAGCTCAAGCTGGATGGCCTCGGCGTAGTGGCGCTCGGCGAGCGGATAGTCACCGACGAGGTATGCCGTTTTGCCAAGCCCGTCGTGGGCGCTTGCCATCTGTGAGGGGTCGCCAGCGTTCGTGCCGCACACCAGCTCCGCGTGAAACCAGCGGGCAGCCTCAGTTGCTTCGCCAAGCCGCCAGGCCAACTCGCCGAGCCGAGTGTTGGCAGTATCTGAGATCGAGAAGTGCGTCTTGAAGATGTCGCGGCATTCGAGATAGATATCTCGAGCCAGGGTGTACTCACCGCGCGCTTCTGCGAGCAGGCCGAGATCTTGCTTGGTCCAGCCGATATTCCACATATTGCCGGCCATCTCGGCAGCCTGGAGGCTCTCGGCGAACCAGGGATCGGCCTCGTCAGGCTTGTTTTGAAACAGCAAGAGCTCGCCAAGGTGCCGGGTCAGCTCGGCAGTGGCGATCAGGTCGCCAAGCTCGCGCGCCAGGGCGAGCCCTTGCTCAAGCGCCTCGTATGCGCGTGGGTCATGGCCGTCCACAGTGGCGCGGAACTGCCCGAGCGAGCTCAGCAGCAGCATGCGCCAGCGCTTTGGGCCGCGGGCCCACGCGGGTGAGCACAGCTCCTCGAGCCAGGCAAGCCCTTCCGCTTGGCGAGCGGCAGTGTACCAGAAGATGCGCAGCGTCTTCGCCAGCCGCAGCCCGATCTCCGCGTCGGGGACGCCGCCCACGCCTGCGGTGCGGCTCCATTCCAGCGCGGCGCGGAAGTTCGGGTACTCCGCGACGGTGCGCTCGTCCCAGTGCTCGGAGCCGTCATCGCCGCAGATCTGCTCCGCCAGCGCCACACAGCACTCGGCATGCGCTCTTCTCGCCGCCTCCTCCTCGCCGGCCTCGCGCAGCCGCTCCAGGGCGAAGGCGCGTACCAGCTCGAGCATCGTGTAGCGCAGCTCGCCGCCCACGCTGTCGATCGGCGCCACCAGACTCTGGTCCAGCAGCGCTGCCAGCACCTCCTCCGCAACCCCCACCGCTGCCGCCGCTTCCTGCGTGAAGCCGCCCACGAACACCGCCAGCCGCCGGAACAGCGCCTGCTCTGCCTCGCCGAGCAGCGCGTAGCTCCAGGCGATACAGGCGTGAAGGGTGCGCTGGCGCTCGGGCGCGTCGCGCGGGCCATCCACCAGCGCGCCCAGCCCCTGGGCTTCCAGCCGCGCCAGCAGCGCATCAGGTGGGAAGCGGCGCACGCGGGCCGCCGCCAACTCGATCGCCAGCGGTAGGCCGTCCAGCCGCCGCACGATCGCCGTGAGAACGGGGGCGTTCGCTGCGGTGCGCGCGAAGCCGTGGCGCACGGCTCGGGCGCGGGCCACGAACAGCTCCATCGCCGCCCCCTCGCCCAGCGGCGCCAGCGCGTACAGATGCTCTGCGGCGATCCGCAGCGGCGCGCGGCTGGTGGCGATCACCGTCAGCCCTGGCGCCGCCTCCAGTAGCGCGCCCAGCAGCGGTGCGGCCTCCAGCAGCTGCTCGAAGTTATCGAGCACCAGCAGCGTCTGCTTGGCCCGCAGGAACGCGGCGATGCCCTCCACGAGCGGCTGTCTGCCGTTCTCGCGCACGCCGAGCGCAAGGGCCAGGGCGCCCGCCACGAGCGCGGGGTCGCTGAGCGGCGCGAGCGGGACGAAGAGCGCATCGTCCCGATACCCAGGCGCCAGGGCGTGGGCCAGCGCCAGCGCCAGGCGCGTCTTGCCAATCCCCGGCGGGCCGATGATCGTGAGCAGCCGCGTGCCCTCCGCCAGCAGCCCGGCGCACACGGCCACGTCCACGTCGCGGCCGATCAGCGCGGTGGGGGATGCGGGCAGGGGAGGGCGCTCGTCGTCGAGCGTCTCCGGCGGCGGCAGGCGGTCTGCGGCCAGCGCGCCGCGGGCGCAGGCGACGAACGAGGTGTGGAGCGCGGCGGGCAGGTTGAGGCAGGCGGCGAGGCGCGCGGCGACCTGCGCAGAGGGGCGGCGCTCGTCGGCCTCGATTTTCCGCAGCGTCACGAGCGAGCAGCCGGCCGAGGCGGCAAGCACCGCCTGGGTGTGGCCGAGGGAGAGGCGACGATGCTTGAGCCACGCTCCGAACGATCCCGTGCGGTTCATCGTCCGTCCTTTCACGAGATGTTGTATCGCAATTGTATCACGCCCACCGATACTCCACCGGCGCGCCGGTATGGTGCGATCAGCGCATCTGCAGGCGTCTCTGCGGGGGCGGAGGTGAGCGATGCGAAAAGGGCTGCTGCTCGCGGGGTCTATGCTGACGGCGATCGTCGTCTGCCTGGCGCTGCTGCCAGGCGCGGGAGGCGCCCCGCCGCCCCTTGGCACCTATCGAGCCGCGGTGGAGACCGTGCTGGCACGGCGCGGCATCGAGCACCAGGGCGTGCGGGTGGTGGACGGCTGCGCGCCATCGCACCAGTTCTGCCGCCACTATCGGGGCGACGTGCTGGTGCTGGCGCCGAGACCGCGGCGCGGCGAGATCGTCTGCCGCTGGCGCTGGACCGGCTGCGCGCTCACGATCGAGCAGCTGGGGCTGCACGGCGAGCCGCTGCCCGACGGCGGCCTGCCGGTCAGGCCGGAGGACCTGCGGCAGCTGCTCGAGGACCTGAGGCGCTGGCTGCGGTAGGCGCGCGGACGCAATGGTATAATACCGGAACACACACAGGTCGCCGTAGACCCATGCCTCCGCTGGCCGGTTACGAGCTGCTGCTCGGCCGCACCCTTCCGCCACCCCCCCTCAGAGATGAGCGCGGCCGAGCTGGCCTGGGTCGGCGGGCGGCTGCGCGATGCCGGTCTGCGGCCCACGTAAGCTAGAGCCACAGAGCGCAGGATCTCACCCTCTGCGATCGCTGCGCCCTCTGTGGCGGAAACACACAACGAAGATGATATCAAGGCCCACCCACCGCGTCGTCGTCACCGGCATGGGCGCTGTGACGCCGCTCGGCAACAGCGTGCCGGCCTTCTGGGAGGCCATGCTCGCCGGCCGCTCGGGGGTGGCGCTCGCCACCCGCTACGACACCACCGACTTCCCGTATGTGATCGCCGCCGAGGTCAAGGGGTTCGACCCGCGCGACCACATGGACCCCAAGGCGGCCCGCCGCGCGTCGCGCTTCGCCCAGTTCGCGGTGGCCGCGGCCGGCGAGGCGCTGCGCGACAGCGGGCTGGACCTAGAGAAGATCGACCGGACGCGCGTGGCGGTGAACATCGGCACGGCGCTGGGCGGCACCGCCGACGTCGAGGAGCAGGCGCTGCAGTTCGTGGCCAAGAACCGCAAGCGCATCGACGCGCTCTACATGCCGACCTTCATCTACAACATGGCCTCCTGCCAGGTGGCCATGGCCTACGGGCTGCACGGCCCGACCACCACGCCGGTGCTGGCGTGCGCCACCGGCACCTACGCGATCGGCGAGGCGGCGCGCACGGTGCACCGCGGCGACGCGCTCGTCGCGGTCTGCGGCGGCACCGACGCCGGCGTGACGGCGCTGAACGCCATGGCCTTCGGCGTGATCGGCGCGATCGCGCCGCCCGGCGATGACCCGGCGAGCGCGGTGCGGCCGTTCGACGCGCGGCGCAACGGCACCGCCGGCGGCGAGGGGTGCGGCGTGCTGGTGCTCGAGCAGCTGGAGCACGCCCTGGCGCGCGGGGCGCGGATCTACGCCGAGCTGGCCGGCTTCGGCGCCACCGAGGACGCCTTCCACCTCACCGCGCCGAGCCCGGGCGGCGAGTACGCCGCGCTGGCCATGCGGCGCGCGCTCGAGGACGCCGGCCTGGCGCCGGAGGACGTGGACCACATCAGCGCGCACGGCACCGGCACGCCGCTCAACGACGCGGCGGAGACCGCGGCGATCAAGCTGGCGCTCGGCGAGCACGCCTACCGGGTCACCGTCAGCGGGATCAAGTCCATGATCGGCCACACGGCCGGCGCGGCCGGGGCGCTGGCGGTGATCGGCTGCGTCAAGAGCATCGAGACCGGCTGGGTCCCGCCGACGATCAACTACGAGGTGCCCGACCCGGCCTGCGACCTGGACTACGTGCCGAACAAGGCGCGCCGCCAGGAGGTGCGCGTCGCCCTCGCCAACGCCTTCGGCTTCGGCGGGCAGAACGCGGTGGTGGCGGTGCGGCGGTTCGAGGAGCGCTGAGCGGGGCGCGGGCGCGCTGTCGCGAAGATGTGATGGCCGGCGCGCCCCCCACGCCGGTGTGCGATCCGCCGGACGGGCGTAGCGCTGAAACGGGAAGGCGGCGAGGCTGCCGCCGGCACCCCTTTGCGCCAGCAGAAAAAGCGGCGCCAGATTGCGAACGCGGCGCGGATGCAGCATCGCAGCGCCAGCAAGATACAGATGAAACTGACTGAGGAGTGACCAAGCGTGCAACGCACCGATAACCTGAATGTCCGCGAGTTCGCGCCGATGGTGTCGCCGCGCGACCTGCGGCGGCGCCTGCCGATCACGGATACGATCAGCGAGACCGTGTTCCAGACCCGCGAGGCGATCAAGCGCATCCTGCGGCGCGAGGACAAGCGCATGCTCCTGGTCGTCGGCCCGTGCTCGGTCCACGACCGCGACTCGGCGATGGAGTACGCCGGGCGGCTGATGGAGGCGCACCGGCGCCTGCGCGACCGACTGCTGATCGTGATGCGGGTGTACCTCGAGAAGCCGCGCACGACCGTGGGCTGGCGCGGCCTGATCAACGACCCGCACATCGACGGGACGTACGACATGGCCGAGGGCCTGGCGCGCGCCCGCGAGCTGCTGCTGTACATCAACCGCCTCGGGCTGCCCACCGCGACGGAGATGCTCGACCCGATCAGCCCGCAGTACATCTCGGACCTGATCTCGCTCGCGGCGATCGGCGCGCGCACCACCGAGTCGCAGACCCACCGGGCGCTGGCGAGCGGCCTCTCGATGCCGGTGGGCTTCAAGAACAACACCGACGGCAACATCCAGGTGGCGGTCAACTCGCTGGTCTCGATGCGCAGCCGCCACAGCTTCCTCGGCATCGACCCGGACGGGCGGAGCTGCGTGGTGCAGACGGCGGGGAACCCGGACGGGCTGGTGATCCTGCGCGGCAGCCGCCACGGCCCGAACTACGACGAGGAGAGCATCGCCGCCACCGAGCGGATGATGCTGGACGCAGGGCTGCCGCCGGCGATCATGGTGGACTGCAGCCACGCCAACTCCGGCTCGGACCACACGCGCCAGGAGGCGGTGTGGAACGCGGTGCTGGCCCAGCACCACAAGCACCGGGCGCTGGTCGGGATGATGATCGAGAGCCACCTGTACGAGGGCAAGCAGCCGATCCCGGCCGACCTCAGCCAGCTGCGCTACGGCGTCTCGATCACCGACGCGTGCGTCGGCTGGGAGACGACCGAGCGCATGCTGCAGAACGCCTACGACGCGCTCGGGTAGCCCCTAGTCGTCGTCCCCGTTGGGGAACGCCGCGTCCAGCGCCGCCAGGAGCTCCTCGGCAGCCGCGTCGCTGATGCGGCCCTGGCGCTGCGCTCTGTCCACATCGCGCCGGATGGCGTTCGCCGCTCTGCGCGCCTGGCCGGGGGCGCCGGACTGGATGTGCTCCTCGAGCTCGTCGAGCTGGAGGAGCAGGTCGCGCGCGGTGTCCTCCTCGACTGCGCCGGCGGCCAGGGCCTGCTCTATGAACGTCCGCATGCTCGCGACAGCGTCCTCCCCCTCCTCCGGCGTGGGCGGCTCGGGCGACGGCTCGGGTGTCGGTTCGGCGGTTGGTTCGGGCGACGGCTCGGGCGACGGTTCGGGTGTCGGCTCGGGTGTCGGTTCGGGCGACGGTTCGAGTGTCGGTTCGGGCGACGGCTCGGGTGTCGGTTCGAGTGTCGGTTCGGGTGTCGGCTCGGGCGACGGTTCGGGTGTCGGCTCGGGTGTCGGTTCGGCGGTGGGCAGCTCGGCGGTCGGCTCAGGCGACAGGACAGCCGCGGTGGGCAGCGGCGCGGCGGTCGGGAACAGGGCGGGCAGCAGCTCACCGCCGCGCCAGGCAAGGGCAGCGCCGGCGCCAACGACCAGCAGCATGACGAGCAGCAGCAGGAGTGGGACGCACCCCAGGCCCCGGCGCGGCGCAGCGGGCGGCGGCTGGCGCCGCTCGGCGGGCGGCTGGCGCGCGGGGATCGGCTGCAGTTGAGGGCGGGGCGGCGCCTGGGGCGCGGGGGCGCCGCCCCTCGGCGCTTGCTCCCGGCCAGTCTCGGCGTGCGGCCTCGGCAGGGGCGGCGCGGGCGCCACGACGGTCGGCGCGTCGTGGATGCGCTGGGCCGGCTGGGGGCGACGCAGCGCCTGGCGCAGGGCCGCGGCGAGCTCACCGGCGCTGGCGAAGCGGCCCGCCGGCTCCTTGGCGAGCGCGCGCAGCACCACCGCGTCCAGCGCGGGCGGCAGGTGCGGCCGGAGGGCGCTCGGCGCGGGCGGCGGGTCGGAGAGGTGCGCCACCGCCACCGCCAGCGGCGAGTCGCGCTGGAACGGGGGGCGGCCGGTGAGCAGCTCGAACAGCACCACCCCGAGCGCGTAGATGTCCGTGGCCGGCGTGACCGGCCGCCCGCCGGCCTGCTCGGGCGCGATGTACGTCGGCGTGCCGACCACCACGCCGGTCTGGGTGTGCGCCAGCGCCTCGGTGACCTTGGCGATCCCGAAGTCCGCCAGGACGACGGCGCCCTCCGCGTTGCGGATCAGGTTCGCCGGCTTGAGATCGCGGTGGATCACCCCGCGCCTGTGGGCGTAGTCGAGCGCCGCGGCGACCTGCGAGATCACCTGCTCGATGTCCGGGAGGGGCATCGTCCGCCCCTGCGCCCTGAGAGCGTCGAGCTCCTGCGCCAGCGTCGGGCCCGGCAGCAGCTCCTGCACGATGTAGCGCATGTTGTCCTGCTCGCCGTAGTCGTACACCCGGACGATGTGCGGGTGGTGGAGCGAGGCGAGGGTCTGCGCCTCGCGCAGGAAGCGCCCGGCCGAGTCATCGGCGCCCGCCGGGGCGAGCAGCACCTTGAGCGCCACCTGCCGGCGCAGGTTGAGGTCGAGCGCGCGGTAGACGCTGGCCATCCCGCCGCGCCCGAGCGGCGCCTGTATCTCGTAGCGGCCGAGCCGCCGGCCGACCAGGGGGTCCGACACGGGTGGTGTTTCCTCTCCGTGATATCCTTCCGGCAACACGATACCACACCGGCGGCCCGGCCGCACGGCGTGCTCGGGCGCTCCGCCCTGCACCCGGGCTGCTTGTGCTGGCATTCATGCAGGCGCTCCGCCCTGGACCCGCAAGGGAACGCGTACCGTGCCGGTCAGCCCGTTGTCAGGCCCACGCACACCGATGCCCGTGTCCCAGGCGCAGACTGATGCGCTGCGATGCCCGGTTGGCTGAGACGAGCAGCTGGTGCGCTGAGGCATGACAACGGACGGGCTATGGGAGACAGCAGCCCACCGCGTACCTCCTGGCTGTGGGAGGAGTGATGCGGCTGGCCGCTTTTTGCCCTCGCAGGGAGGTTCGGAGGGCCGTAGGCCCTCCGAGATCCTTATTTTTCCGTCGCTCTGCGGCGACAAAGTCGCCGCAGAGAGAGCCTGGGGAGGCGAAGCCTCCCCAGACCCCACCGGCGGATATGAGGCGCAGCCGCTGTGTTATGATTCGGGGCGTTCCGTTCTTCAACATCTGAGCGAGGTCTGCCCGTGATCATCATCGCAAGCTCCAACGGCATGGTCGGCATCCGCGCTGGATGGGAGATCCTGCGGGCCGGCGGAAGCGCGCTGGACGCGGTCGAGGCGGCCACCCGGCTGGTCGAGGACAACCCCGAGGACCACTCGGTGGGCTACGGCGGCTACCCGAACCTGCTCGGCCAGGTCGAGCTGGACGCGTCGATCATGGATGGCACGACGCTGCGCGCGGGGGCCGTTGGCGCGCTCGTGGGCTACCGCTACGCGATCAGCGTGGCGCGGCGCGTGATGGAGGAGCTGCCGCACGCCTTCCTCGTGGGCGCGGGCGCCGCGCGCTTCGCCGCGGAGATCGGCATGCAGGCCGAGAACCTGCTCACCCCGGAGGCCGAGGCGACCTGGCGCGCCGGCCTCGAGGGGCGCGATTTGGTCGGCTGGGCGGGCGTCTCCGATCTCGTCGCCACGCTGCTCAAGCGCTCGGCGTCGATCACCCAGGACCCCGAGCACGTCACCGGGACGGTCAACTTCATCGCGCAGGACCAGGCCGGGCGGATCGCGTCGGCGGTGAGCACCAGCGGCTGGGCCTGGAAGTACCCCGGCCGGCTGGGCGACTCGCCGGTGATCGGCGCCGGCAACTACGCGGACGACCGCTACGGCGCCGCGGCGTGCACCGGCTGGGGCGAGGCGGCCATCCGCGCCGGGACGGCGCGCAGCGTCGTGCTCTACCTCAAGCAGGGCCTGCCGCTCGAGGAGGCCTGCCGCGAGGCGTTCCGCGACCTGGCCCCGATCATGCGCGGGACGCCCAACGACATGAGCCTCGTGGCGATCGACCGCGCCGGCAACCACTGCGCCATGACCACCGCCGAGGAGCGCACCTACGTCTACCAGACCGATGGCATGGACGAGCCGGCGGAGGTGCCGCGGATCACGTTCGCGCCGTGGTGACGGCCCTCCGGGCGTCTCTGCCGCGTGGCGGAGGCCTGTGCTATAATCCTCCTCGACTGCCGCTCGACGACGCTATGCGCCGCTGGGAAAGCAAACGAATGGCGCTGCGCCGCAAGGCCACCGCGACCCGGCTTGTCGCGCTCGCGCTGCTGATCGTGCTGCTGGCGGCGTGCTCCGCTAGGACAGCCCCACCCGAGCCGACCCCCGCCGCCGCGCCTGGCGCGCCCGGCGTGACTCTGGTCGTCTGGCACGGCTGGTACGGCGCCGAGCGACAGGCCCTCGGCCGCCTGGCCGACCGCTACAACCGCCTGCACCCCGAGGGGCGCATCAGCCTGGTCTCCGTGCCGCTCGCCACCTTCGCCAGCGAGCTGCGCGCCGCGACCGCGGCCGGGGGCGGGCCACACCTGGCGCTGCTGCCGAACACCTGGGTCGGCGAGCTCGCCGCGACCGGCGCGCTCCTGCCGCTGGACGAGCTCGTGAGCGACGCCGAGCGCGAGGCGCTGATCCCGGCGGCGCTCGGCGGCGCGCAGGCGCCCGACCGCGACGGCGCCATGCACCTCTACGGCCTGCCGGTCGCCTTCGACACGCTGGCGCTGTACTACAACACCGCCAACCTCTCCGCGCCCCCGGCCGACACCGAGACGCTGCTGGTGAGCGCCCGCGGGCTGGGCGACCCGACCGCCGCGCCGCCGATCTGGGGCCTGGCGCTGAACCTGTCGCTCGATAACACCATCGGCTACCTGTACGCCTTCGGCGGGCAGATCTTCGGCGAGGACGGGTCACTGGTGCTGGGCGGCGAGGGCCGGGCCGGCACCGAGCGCTGGCTCGCCTGGCTGCAGGCGCTCAACGCCGACGAGCGCATCCTGGCGCGCGCGGACAGCAGCATCCACGTGGACCGCGAGCTCAAGGATGGCCGCGTGCTCATGACCTTCGACTGGTCGCACCAGGTTGCGGCGTACCGCAGCCTGTGGGGGGCGAACATGGGCGTCGCGCCGCTGCCGCGCCTGAGCGAGACCGGCGAGCTGCCGCGGCCCTACGTGCGCAGCGACGTGCTGGCGATCAACAGCCGGGCGGGCGCAGCCGAGCGCGAGGCGGCGCTCGCGTTCGTGCGCTTCATGCTGAGCGACGAGGCCCAGGCCGAGCTCCTGGCGAGCGACATGCAGCCGGCGCGCGCCACGCTCCCGCTCGAGGGCGATGCGCCGCACCTTGTCGCCGCGCGCGCCTTCCGCGCCCAGGCCGAGCACGGCCTGCCGATGCCCAACAGCGCGGTGCGCGCGATCGTCGAGCAGGAGCTCAAGGTTATGCAGCGCCAGGTGCTCGCCGGCCTCGCCACGCCCGCCGACGCCGTCACCGAGGCCGACCGGCGCCTGCGCGATCGGCTTGCGAATTCATGACAAAATATGACCAGTTCCGTCGTGCTGACCCCATTCGTACGATGTCGCTAGTTGCCCTCTGTCAAAACATGTAGTAGAATGCCCATGGAATGCCGCATGGAGCTCCATGCTAGGCCCTGTAATACATTGCAAACATACAACGTCACAGCCTACGTCCCAATCATATCTCGGACGGCCTTTGAGGAGGACCTGAATGGCAAGCAGAACCGAGGAGATGGTACGGCATCTGAAAGCCCTGCAGATGAACACGCCCGACATCGAAGCGTCTGCTGTCGTGAGTGTAGACGGCCTGATCATGGCCTCGGCCCTGCCTGCTGATGTGGAAGAGGACCGCGTCTCGGCGATGAGCGCCGCGATGCTCTCGCTCGGCGAGCGGATCGCCAGCGAGCTCAAGCGTGGCCAGCTGGATCAGGTGTTTGTTCGCGGCGAGGATGGCTACGTGGTGCTGGTCTCGATCGGCGAGGAGGCGGTGCTGACGGCTCTGGCCCTCAGCCGCGCCAAGCTCGGCCTGGTCTTCCTCGAGATGAAGCGCACTGCCAACGAGCTGCTGAACCTCGTCTGAACCCTCCTCTCGGCCGATCTGCTTCTCAGGTCAGGTGGCACGCCATCTGACCTTTTTGCTGCCATCGTGCGCAGAAAGGAGCGCGCCGTGTCCGAAGTGAACCTGGCCGATCTGATCCGCAATATCCCGGACTTCCCCATCCCCGGCATTCAGTTCAAGGATATCACCACGCTCCTGCGCGATGGCAGGGCCTTCCGGCAGGTCGTGGACACGTTCGCCGAGCGCTACGCCGACCGCGGCATCGACGCGGTGGTCGGGGTCGAGTCGCGCGGCTTTATTCTGAGCGCGCCGCTCGCCTACCGCCTGGGCGTCGGGCTGGTGCCGGTGCGCAAGGCCGGCAAGCTCCCGGCCGCGACCTACCGGATCGAGTACGACCTGGAGTACGGCTCGAACACGCTCGAGATCCACCGCGACGCGCTCCAGCCCGGCGCGCGCGTCGTGGTGGTGGATGACCTGCTGGCGACCGGCGGGACGGTCGCCGCCGCGTGCAGCCTGGTGGAGATGGGCGGGGCGACGGTGGAGGAGGTGGCCTTCCTGATCGAGCTGACGTTCCTCAACGGCCGCGAGCGCCTCAGCGGCTATCCCGTCTTCTCGCTGGT
>CALJIC010000034.1 GCA_937974195.1 uncultured Roseiflexaceae bacterium
CGGCTGAAGCTGAGGGCGTCAGGAGGGGTGGCATCGGCCACCCTTTTTTTCCACTGCCGGAACGATGGCAGCGGGTAGGTAGGAACGAGCGCGCCGGAGACTGGCCGCCAGAGCCGGCGCGGGACTGCACGCAGGAAGAGAACGATGCGTATCACAGGCAAGGTCAAGTGGTTCAACAACGCCAAGGGCTACGGATTCATCGAGCGTGAGGGCGGCAGTGACGTGTTCGTCCACTTTTCAGCGGTCCAGGGCACTGGTTTCCGGACGCTCGAGGAGGGCCAGGCGGTCGAGTTCGAGATCGTTGACGGTCCCAAGGGCCCGCAGGCCGGCAACGTCATCAAGGCCAGTTAAGTCACTAACCGAACCGAGATAGATGAAAAAAGGCCGGCAGCTCTGCTGCCGGCGCGCCGCGCGAACCCTTTCGCTCAGACGCTGAGCGCCGGCAGATCCGCCTCGCGCACCAGCGCATTGAACGCCGGCAGATCCTCCTTCCACAGCGCCTCGAGGGCGTCAAGCTGCTGGCGCACGCGCGCCTCGAGGTCTGCGCCGGCCGCCTCCTGGGCGGCAGTCGGCGCGGTCTCGGCGGCAGCCACGAGCCCCATGAGGAAGGACAGCTTGGCGTTGAGCATCGCCGGGTAGTTCAGGGTGTCCTGGCTGCTCTTCGCCTTGACCTGGATCAGCTGCTCCTCGACCGCGGCCAGCTTGGCCTTCATCCCCGCCGCCGCCTCCTTGATCCGCGCGCCCGCCTCGCGCCCCTCGGTGCGCTTCACCCAGTCGTCCAGCTGCGCGCGCACCGCCCGGATGCGGTTGACCGCGGCGTGCGCGTCGTTCAGCAGCCCGTGGAGGCGCTTCAGCAGCGCGTACTGCGCCTCGTACTCCGCCTGCGTCGTCGTCACGCGCGGGTCGGGGAGGATGGCGAACTCGGCGGTCCGCACCTGGTCGCCGACCTTCAGCTCGACCTGGTAGCGGCCAGGCGGGACGGGCGGCGCAGACAGGTCGACGTCCTTGTGCCCCTCGCCGCTGGTGATCTTCTGCGCGGGCGCGCCGCGCATGTCCCACACGAAGCGGTTCAGCCCGGCCTTCGCCGGCGCCTTGGGCTCCTCGTCCTCGCCGCCCTCGGCGGCCGGGCCGGCGGGCGCCTGCGCGGCGCCCTCCGCCTCCGGCTTCTTGCTCGCGAAGCTGCGCAGCTCGTTGCCCTGCGCGTCGCGGAACGTCAGCGTCAGCTTGCCCTCGGCCGGCTCGTCCAGCAGATAGTGGACGACCACGCCGGAGGGCGGGTTGGCGCCCGCGTCCAGCCAGATGCGCCGCGTCTCGCCGTCGGCCGTCTTCTCCTGATCGAAGGCCGGGATCATGCCGGCGACGAAGGTGTAGTTGCGGCCGTTCTGCGTCGGCAGCCCGAAGTCCAGCAGCTGCGCGAAGCGCTCGGTGTCGCGCGGGGTGAACAGGTGCGGCGCGCTGAACGAGCCGTCCGCGCCGGCGGCGTCGGCGATCTGCCGGACCAGCGAGAGGTCGTCGAGCACCCAGAACGAGCGCCCGTGCGTCGCGACGACCAGGTCGTCCCGCGCGATGACCATGTCGTGGATCGGCACCACCGGGAGCGGCTGGCCCTCGCGCGGGGCCGGGTTCGCGCCGATGCGCCGCCAGGACCCGCCGTCGTCGAACGAGACGTACACGCCGGTCTCGGTGCCGCAGAACAGCAGCCCCGCGCGCTTCGGGTCGGCGCGTATCACCCGCGTGAAGTCGTCCTCGGGGATGCCGCCCGTGATCAGGCGCCAGCTCGCGCCGTAGTCGGACGTAGCGAACAGGTAGGGCGCGAAGTCATCGTGCTTGTAGCGGGTGGCGGCCAGGTACGCCGCCGCCGGGTCGTGCGGCGAGGGCTCGATGATGCTGATCAGCGCCCACTCCGGCAGCTCGGGCGGGGTGACGTTCTCCCAGGTCGCGCCGCCGTCCCGGCTGAGGTGCACCAGCCCGTCGTCGCTCCCGGCCCACAGCAGCCCGGCCTGCAGCGGCGACTCGGCCAGCGCGAAGACCGTGCCGTAGGTCTCGGCGCCGGTGTTGTCCTTGGTGATCGGCCCGCCCGACGGCCCGAGGGTCGCCGGGTCGTTGCGGGTCAGGTCGGGGCTGATCGGCTCCCAGGTCTGGCCCTCGTCGCGCGAGCGGAACACGACGTTGGCGGCGCAGTAGAGCGTGGCGGGGTCGTGCGGCGAGATCAGCAGCGGGAAGGTCCAGTTGAAGCGGTACTTCTGGTCCTGGGCGGCCCAGCCGCTGTACTCCTCCGGCCACACGCTGACCTGGCGCAGCTGGCCGGTGCCGTGGTCGTAGCGCGTCAGGTAGCCCTGGTAGCTGCCGGCGTAGACGATGTTCGGGTTGCGCGGGTCCACGGCGATGTAGCCGCTCTCGCCGCCGCCGACCTCCAGCCACTCGGTGGTGGTGATCGCGGCGCGCCCGGTGCGCGACGGCACGCTCATCGTCGTGTTGTCCTGCTGGGCGCCGTACACCCGGTAGGGCACGCGGGTGTCCACCGTGACGTGGTAGAACTCGCCGGTCGGCTGGTTGTAGAGCGAGGACCACGAGACGCCGCCGTTGAGGCTCACGGTGGCGCCGCCGTCGTTGCCGAGGATCATGCGGCGCGGGTCGCGCGGGTCGATCCACAGGTCGTGGTTGTCGCCGTGGGGCGCCTGGACGCGCCCGAAGCTCTTGCCGCCGTCCACCGAGCGCCACAGCTCGACGTTCAGCACCCAGACCGTCTCGGGGTCGAGCGGGTCGGCGTAGATGTGGCTGTAGTACCAGGCGCGCTGGCGCAGGTTGCGGTCCTCGCACAGCTTCTCCCAGGTCTCGCCCCAGTCGTCCGAGCGGAACACGCCGCCCTGCTCGGCCTCGACGATCGCCCAGACCCGGCCGGGGCGCGCGGGCGAGGCGGCCACGCCGATCTTGCCCTTGATCCCCTTCGGCATGCCGGGCTTCGAAGTGAGCTCGGTCCAGGTCACGCCGCCGTCATCCGAGCGGAACAGGCCGCTGCCGGGGCCGCCGCTGGTGAGGTAGTGCGGCCCGCGGCGCGCCTGCCAGAGCGCGGCGTAGACGATGCGCGGGTTGGTCGGGTCGATGCACAGGTCGCTCGCGCCGGCGTCCTCCGAGCGGTGCAGCGTCAGCTCCCAGGTGGCGCCGCCGTCGGTCGAGCGGTAGACGCCGCGCTCGGGGTTCGGGCCGTGGGCGTGGCCGAGCGCCGCCACCAGCACGATGTCCGGGTTCTCGGGGTGGACGCGCACCTTGCCGATGTTGCGCGTGGCCTCCAGCCCGAGGTGCCGCCAGGTGCGCCCGGCGTCGGTGGACTTGTACACGCCGTCGCCGTGCGAGACGTTGCCGCGGATCGTGCTCTCGCCCATGCCGACGTAGATCACGTTCGGGTCCGACTGGGCGACGGCGATCGCGCCCACGGACGCGCGCCGGAAGAAGCCGTCCGAGACATTCCGCCAGTACAGCCCGGCGTCGGTGGTCTTCCAGACCCCGCCGCCGGTCGAGCCGAAGTAGAATACCGCCGGGTCGCGCGGGTCACCGGCAACGGCCACGCAGCGTCCGCCGCGGAAGGGGCCGATGCAGCGCCAGGCGAGCTGCTGAAGGGGATCTTGGGGCATGGGGTACGCGGCCGGCGCAGCCGGCGCGGTCCTTTCTAGCTCAGCTGTCGGTCCTTGGGGACCGTATTATACCCGCGTTCCAGCCCCGGAATGCAGCGCGCCGTCACGATGGCACGCCATTTGCCGCCTTGAGCACGCGGCCGCGCATCGCGGTGCCGGCACGCGGAACGATCCCGGCGCATCAAGCGTCGTATTTGGTGATGGGCGCGCCGCTCTGTGGCGCAGCACAGCGTCCGCGGAGCGCCGCGCCCCTCCCACCTCCCCGAAGGAGGACGGAGGCACGACCGCGTCACTCGTGTCATCGAGAAGTCGCAGCAACGTGAAGAAAGGGACAGGGATGCACAGAAGCATCTTCCACCTGCTCGGCGTCGCACTCGTAGCGACCCTGGCGCTGGCAGGAGCGCTCGTGGCGCCGCTGGCCTCAGCCGCTCCGACGGCGCAACAGGCGGGCACGTGCGACGGCAGCGGCGGTGTCTACCTCTACGAGGGGTACAACTACACCGGGCGCTGTCTTCGGTTCACCCAGGACGTGGCCGACCTGAGCGCGTACAACTTCAACAACGCCACGTCGTCCATCCGGATCATCGGCGACTACACCGCCGTTCTGTACGTGGATCAGAACTTCAGCAACGTGGCCTCGGCCTACGGGTTCGACAGCACCGACCTGCGCGGGTCGGTGGTGGACGACAACCGGGCCAGCTCGCTGCGCGTGATCAGCGGGTACCGCCAGACCGGCGATGAGATCTGCCGCGGCGACGGGATCTACCTGTACGAGGAGACCGACTACCGCGGCCGCTGCGTCCGCTACACCGGCGACGACTCGGATTTCAGCGACGAGCGATTCAACAACCAGGCCTCCTCGGTGCGCGTCGTCGGCAACTACTCGGCGACGATCTACGTGGACCAGAACTACGGCGGCGCTAGCGTGACCGTCAGCGGCAACATCCCGGACCTGGGGCCCACGGCGCTCGGCAACGACCGCGCCAGCTCGATCCGCGTCAGCTCCGGCGCGAGCGGGGCGAACGCCTGCAACGGCCAGGACGGCGTCTACCTCTTCGAGCACCCCAACTTCCAGGGCCGCTGCGTGCGGTTCACCGGCAACGTCCCCGACCTGCGCGTGTTCGGCTTTGACGACACCGCCTCGTCGATCCGGCTGATCGGCGGCTGGACCGCCACCCTGTTCCGCGACCTGAACGGGACCGGCGTCAGCACGACCTTCAGCGGCGACGACGCGAACCTGGCGGACAACCCGATCGGCGATAATCAGGCGACGTCGCTGGTCGCCTCGCGCGGCGGCACCCCGCCCCCGCCGCCGGGCGGCAACGCCTGTGACGGGCAGGAGGGCGTCTATCTCTACGAACACCCCAACTTCCAGGGCCGCTGCCTGCGCCTCACCTCCGGCGCCGGCGACCTGCGCGTGTTCGGCTTCGACGACATCACCTCCTCGATCCGCATCGTCGGCAACTGGACCGCCACCCTCTTCCGCGACCTGACCGGCTCGGGCGTGTCGCAGGTGTTCACCCAGGACAACGCTAACCTCGCCGGCCAGCCGATCGGCGACAACCAGGCGACCTCGGTCGCCGTGGTGCGCGGCAGCACGCCACCTCCGCCGCCGAGCGGCAACGCCTGCGACGGCCAGGAGGGCGTCTATCTCTTCGAGCACCCCAACTTCCAGGGCCGCTGCCTGCGCCTCACCTCCGGCGCCGGCGACCTGCGCGTGTTCGGCTTCGACGACATCACCTCCTCGATCCGCATCGTCGGCAACTGGACCGCCACCCTGTTCCGCGACCTGACCGGCTCGGGCGCCAGCTCGGTCTTCACCCGGGACGACCCGAACCTGCTCGACGACGCGGTCGGCGACAACCAGGCGACCTCGGTCGCCGTGGTGCGCGGCGGCGCGGCTCCGCCCCCGCCGCCGCCGAGCGGCGGAGTGGTGGCGGCCTGTGACGGCCAGGAGGGCGTCTACCTGTACGAGGGCACCAACTACAGCGGCGCCTGCATCCGCGTCACCGGCGACATCGCCGACCTGCGGCCCTACAACCTGAACGACGCCACCTCGTCGGTGCGGGTGTTCGGGCGCTGGACGGTGGTGCTGTTCCGCGACCTGAACTACAGCGGCATCTCCTCGACGTTCACCGAGAGCGACCCGGACCTGCGCAACGACGGCATCGGCTCGAACGAGGCCACCTCGGTGGTCGTCCGCCGGCGGTGAGACGGCCCGGCGGCCGCTCAGCCGCCCTCCACGAACGACGCGGCGGTGGGCCGGGGGAGGCAATGCCTCCCCCGGCCCCTTTCTTTCGCGCTATTGACGCGCCCCGCGTTCCGGGTACAATACGCTGGTATCCAGCCGCCGCTACCAGCCCGCCGTGAAGAAGTTCGATGTAGGCCCGCTCACAGCCGCACCGCAGCCCGCCGCCCGCCGCAGCCGGCGCCGCGGCCCCGCGGCCCGCTACCACGCCTCGCTCTACCTGATGCTCGCGCCGTTCCTCGCCGGCATGCTCGTGCTGGTCGTCATCCCAGCCGCGCTCTCGGTCGGGCTGGCGTTCACCGCCTACGACGGCCTCTCGGCGCCGGAGTGGCGCGGGCTGGACAACTTCCGCCACCTGCTGCGCGACCAGCTGTTCCGCACCGCCGCCTGGAACTCGCTGCAGTTCGTGGTTCTGAGCGTGCCGCTGCGGGTGCTCATGGCGCTCGGGCTGGCCCTGCTGCTGAGCCGGCGCCACCGCGGCGCGGGCCTGTACCGCGCCGCGGTGTACCTCCCGACGATCATCCCCAGCCCGGCCTACGCGCTGGCCTGGCTCTGGATCTTCAACCCGATCTACGGGCCGCTGAACATGCTGCTCGGCGCGCTCGGCCTGCCGACGCCGGCCTGGCTGGCGGACAGCTCCACCGCGCTGCCGGCGATCGCGCTCATGAGCGTGTTCCAGCTCGGCGAGGGGCTGGTGGTGCTGCTGGCCGGGCTGCAGGAGATCCCGCGCGAGCAGTACGACGCCGCGGCGATCGACGGGGCGGGCGGCCTCGCGCTGCTGCGCAGCGTCACGCTCCCGCTGCTGGCGCCCTGGCTGCTGCTGCTGACGATCCGTGACATCATCGTGAGCGCGCAGAGCACCTTCGCGCCCGCGCTGCTCATGACCGGCGGCGGGCCGTACTACGCGACGCTGTTCGTGCCGCTGCTGATGTACGAGACCGCCTTCGACCGCTTCCGCTTCGGCGAGGGCGCGGCGATGATGCTGCTGCTGTTCCTCGGCGTCGGCCTGCTGATCTGGCTGGCGCACGCGGCGCTCGGCGGCTGGGGGTACGACGATGAGGTCTAGCCTTCAGCCACACGCGCCGGCCGAGGGCCGCCGGCCGCCAGCTAGAACCCTGCGCCGGGCGGTGGAGAGCGCGCTCTTCCACGCCGCCGCGCTGGCCGCCGCCGCGCTGTTCGTCGCGCCGCTGCTCTGGGTGCTGATCGCATCGCTGCAGCCTGTCGGCGCGCCGGTGCGCGGCCCGCTCGCCCTGCCGCACGCGCCGCAGTGGCCCAACTACGCGCGGGTCTTCGAGCTGGTGCCGCTCGGCATGTACATCGGCAACTCGCTGCTGGTGGCCGCGCTCGCCGTGCCCGGGACGATCGTGGTCGCGTCGTGGGCCGGCTTCGCCATGGCCCAGCTGCCGCCGCGCGAGCGCTACCTGCTGATCGGGCTGGCCGTCGCGCTGCGCATGGTGCCGGTCACGGCGCTGTGGCTCACTCGCTTCGTGCTGTTCACCCGGCTCGGCCTGATCGACACGATCTGGCCGCTGCTCGCCCCGGTCTGGATGGGGTCGAGCCCGCTGTTCGTGCTGCTGTTCTACTGGAGCTTCCGGCGCACGCCGCAGGCGCTGTTCGAGAGCGCGCGGCTCGACGGCCTGGGCGCGCTGAGCATCTGGGCGCGCGTCGGGCTGCCGCTCGCCCGCCCCGCGGCGATGGCGGTCGGCGTGCTGACCTTCGTGCAGTACTGGAGCGACTTCATCAACCCGCTGCTCTACCTGAAGTCCGAGCAGCGCTACACGCTCGCGGTCGGGCTGCGCATCCTGCAGCAGATGGACCTGACGAACTGGCCGCTGCTGATGGCGGCCGCGGTGATGATGGCCCTGCCGGTGGTCGCGCTGTTCCTGGTGGCGCAGCGCGCCTTCTGGCCCGAGGCGCGGCTCGCCGGAGTCTATGGCAGGTAGGGCCGCCGGCGGAGACTCTTCGCCCCGCCGCAGCGCGGCCCATCAGAGCACGTGAGGAGATTCACCTATGTGGAGGCGGATCAACCGGCACCTCTCCCTGTGCCTGGCGCTGATCCTGGCGGCCTGCGCGGCGCGGCCGGCCGAACCGGCGCAGGTGTCGTTCATGATCTTCGGCGACGCCGCCGAGAAGCAGGCCTACGAAGAGCTCGTGGCGGCGTTCGAGCGCGACAACCCGTCCATCGACGTGACGATGATCCACATCCCCGGCCAGGCGGACTACCGGCGCCGGCTGGCGGCCGACTTCGCCGCCGGCACCCCCGCCGACGTCGTGCTGCTCAACTACCGGCGCTACGCCTCCTTCGCCGCCAAGGAGGTGCTGGAGCCGCTCGGCCCGTACCTGAACCGCAGCCAGCGCATCAAGGCCGAGGACTTCTACCCGGAGGCGATCGAGCCGTTCTACTGGCGCGGGACGCTCGCGTGCATCCCGCAGAACCTCTCCAGCCTGGCGGTGTACTACAACAAGGACCTGTTCGCCGCCGCCGGCGTGGCGCCCCCGGCCCCCGGCTGGACCTGGGACGACTTCCTCGCGGCGGCGCAGCAGCTCACGCGCGACACCGACGGGGACGGCGTGATCGACCAGTACGGCCTCGGCACCGAGGTGTCGATCTTCCGCCTCGCGCCGTTCATCTGGCAGAACGGCGGCGACCTGGTGGACGACGCCGCGTCGCCCACCCGGCTGACGCTAGACAGCCCGGCGGCGCTGGAGGCGACCCGCTGGTTCGTCGAGCTGCAGACCCGCCACCACGTCGTGCCGGACGCCGCCCAGGAGCAGGCCGAGTCGAGCGAGAGCCGCTTCCTGAGCGGCCGGCTCGCCATGTTCCTCAACAGCCGCCGCGGCGTGCCGACCTACCGGACGATCACTGCCTTCGACTGGGATGTGGCGCCGCTCCCGCAGAAGGTGCAGCCCGCCGGCATCCTGCACGCCGACGCGTACTGCATGGCCCGCGCGGCCCGCAACAAGGATGCGGCCTGGGCGTTCATCGAGTTCGCCAACTCGGTCGAGGGCCAGACGATCATCGCGGGGAGCGGCCGCACCGTGCCATCGCTGCGCTCGGTCGCGGAGTCGCCGGCGTTCCTCGACCCGCAGGCGAAGCCGGAGAACAGCCGGGTGTTCCTCGACGTGATCGGCGACATCCGCGCCGTGCCGGTGATGGAGACCTGGGTCGATATCGAGGATCTGGTGGGCGAGGAGCTCGAGCGCGCCTTCTACGGCCGGGCGAGCGTCGAGGAGGCGGTGGCGGCGGCGGTCGAGCGCTCGGCGCCGTTCTTCGAGCAGCACTAGGGCCGCCCGGGCCGGGCGGCTCAGCCGAGCAGCTGCTGGTACAGCCGCACGAACCCCAGCCCGAGCTGGTCGTAGCCGAACGAGCGCGCCACCTTCTCGCGCCCGTGCTCGCCGAAGCGCCGCCTGAGCGCCGCGTCCTCACCTAGCTCGCGCACCCGCTCGGCGTAGCAGGCGACGTCGTCGCGCGGGCAGAGGAAGCCGTTCTGGCCGTGGTCGACCACCTCCGGCAGCGCCGAGGCGTTGGTCGTCACCACCGGGCGCCCGCAGGCCAGCGCCTCGGCCGGGGCGATCCCGAAGCCCTCCAGCCGCGACGGGAACAGCAGGATGTCGCAGCTCTGGTAGGCCGCCACCAGCCCGGCGCGGTCGGGCGAGCCGATCGGCACCATGCGCGGGTGCGGCGGCGCCGTCTCGCGGCCCTGGAAGCCGCCGGTGTAGTACAGCACGTAGTCGTCGGGCAGCAGGTCCATGATCCGCGGCAGCAGGTCGAACCCCTTGCGCCGCGTGCGGTTGCCGACGAACAGCAGCCGGATGCGCGCGTCCGTCGGCGGCAGCCCGTCGTCGCGCCGCACCAGCCCGGGCGTCGGCACGAAGACGTCCATGTCGATCCCGTCGAAGATCAGGTGGGTGTCGCGCCGGCCGTAGGTCTGCTCCACCTGGCGCTGGGTGAAGCGGCTGACGCACACCACCGCGTCGGCGGCGCGGATCGACCAGCCGTCGTAGCGGCTCTCGACCAGCCGGTAGAACAGGCGCTGGGCGAGCGAGCTGTACGGCTGCAGCTCGGGGTCGGTGGTCAGGTGGTGGACGGTGGTGACCAGCGGGCGGCCGGGGGCGCGCAGCGCGAAGGCGACCCGCGAGCGGCCCTGGATCAGGTCGAAGTTACGCCACCAGCCCTCCGGCAGGCCGCGCGGGATGAGGAACGGCGCGAAGTTGTACACCTCTGGCAGGCGCAGCAGCTCGGCGCGCGGCGCGCCGTAGCGCCGGACCGAGCGCAGGATGTTCTGGATGCCGAAGTCCACGCCGCCGCGGCCGGTCGGGGAAACGTACAGCGGGCGCATGTCATCAACTAACACGAGTGACGCGGTCGTGCCGCCGGGAAGCTCGCCAGGGCGCACGCTTTCCCGCGTGGCTCTCCGCCGGGAAGCTCGCCGGGGCGACTCTCCGCCGGGCGGTCCGGAGAGCC